>NZ_CP180212.1:1571605-1920711 GCF_047553015.1 Carnobacterium sp. TMP28 | reverse complement strand
ATAAAGCGGATCATGTTATTAGTGGGGTTGTTATCAACTTACTAGCAGCTAATGTTACGTTTTTCTTAGTCAAATTATTATTTGATGGAGCAGCAGAAACACCACGATTAAAAAATATGTTTTCAAAAATCTCTATCCCTTTTCTATCAGATATTCCGATAGTTGGTAAAGCTCTTTTTAGGTCTTATCCTACAACCTACATTGCTTTTGCAGCTGTCCTTTTAATTGGCTTTGTTTTCTTCAAAACGTCATTAGGTTTGCGTTTGAGAGGCGTTGGAGAAAATCCAGGTTCTATTGATACAGCAGGAATTAATGTGATGAAAATTAAATTTTGGGCTGTTATGATGAGTGGCTCAATTGCTTCATTAGGTGGAGCAACAATTGTTTTGACAACAAACGGTAACTTCTCTTTTAACACGATTGCAGGACAAGGTTATATTGCGATTGCAGCAGTTATCTTAGGACGTTGGAATCCATATGGTGTCTTATCCGGTGCATTATTATTTGGATTTGCACAAGCGATCAAAGATCAAATTCAGATTCTAGATTTTGCAAGCTCTATTCCAACTGAAGTATTCTATATGTTGCCATACCTTGTTACTTTATTAGCTCTTATCTTCACTGGTAGAAAAACTCGTGCACCAAAGGCACTAGGAATTCACTATGATGCGAGTGTGAGATAATGACGACAGTGCAACAATTTTTTAAAGTAAAAGAAAGTGGTAGTACCTTGCAAACGGAAGTAGAAGCCAGTATTACTTCCTTTGTTTCTATTGTGTATATAGTAGCGGTGAATGCTTTAATTTTATCTCAAACAGGGATGAATTATAACGCCGTTATGATTGCAACAATCTTGACAACAGCCTTTAGTAATATTTTAATGGGATTGTATGCTAAATCTCCCTTAATTTTAGCTCCAGGAATGAGCGATAATGCTTTCTTTACTTATATCTTAGTAGGGGCATTTGCCTTTACTTGGCAAGAAAGCTTATCGATTGTTTTTATTGTCGGGATGATTTTTTTCCTGTTGACGTATTTTAAAGTAACAGGTCTGCTTTTACGTGCAATCCCAGCGACGATGATTAAAGGAATGAGTGCTGGGGTTGGTTTCTTCTTAATCTTCCTAGGCTTGAAAAACAGTGAAATTATTGTTTCTTCGCCAGACACGATTGTAGCGTTAAATAATATCTTTCAACCGATTCCGTTAACAATGTTAGCTACTTTATTAATGGGATTATTCTTATTTGTTAAAAACGTAAGAGGAAACTTTTTACTGACAATTATATTTGGAGTAATTGTGTCTATCTTTTTAGGTGTTACAGATATTAGTTCTTTTTCTTATTCGTTGATTGATACGCAATCACTCGAACCGTTTATTTTGCAGTTTGATTTTTCTAGTATTCTTTCTGTTAATTACTGGATTGCCGTTTTTTCATTGTTAATTCTAGTAGTTTTTCAAAATCTAGGGACACAAATCAGTTTCTTGAATTCTGAAGATCCGGCTGTTTTGAAGAAAACATTGGAAGCAAATGGTTTATCTGTTGTTATGGCAAGTGTTTTAGGCTGTAGTTCTACCTGTACAAGTGCGGAAGGTGCAACGGGAATAGCTGTAGGAGCAAAGACTGGACTAACCTCATTTTTGGTTGGGATTTATTTCCTTTTTACAATTTTTTTAATTCCTTTTATTGCCCTTATTCCGCTAGCTGTTATTTCTGCTTTACTTGTCATCGTAGGTTCACTGTTAGTAGCAGGTAATTTAAAAGATATTGACTTTATGGATTTTACAGAGTACTTTCCAGCTATCTTAATGGTATTAATGATGGTTTTAACATTTAACATCGCTGATGGAATTGGATGGGGTTTTTCTTTCTATACATTCCTTAAAGTAAGTACCGGAAAATATAAATCAGTTTCTAAAATAATGTATCTATTAACAGGGATTTTCATTTTTTATTTTGTTCTGAAATTTATGTAGTAAATAAAAAAGATTAAACGTTCGTATGCTTCTCCAATTAAAGTCAGTAAATAGACTTTAGGAGAGACATAGCTTCGTTTAATCTTTTTTGATTGCATTAATTTAAAAAACGAACGCAATAAGCTTCTTGAAATAATAACATCAAATGACTAACTATTCGGATGCAAAAAACAGAAAAGAATAGATTGATTTAACTATTTCCATGCTAAGTGATTTCTTAAAAGCTTGAATAATTATTTTTTGAAGGTGAATAAACTCAGAATCCAGCTAATAAGAACAAAAGCAACACTAGCCAAGTAGTCAACCTACTTTCGATGTATTTATAAAACCTAAAATTAATGATTTATCTCTACTTTATTCTTTTCATAGCTAACCCAATCGCTATATCCACCTAGATAAAGTTTTGGTCTTAGACCGATTACTTCCATAAAAAGAAGATTAACCGTACCTGTTATACCGGATCCACAATGAACAATCACTTCTTTATAATCGTAAAGAAGCTTAAATCTTTCTTTTAATTCAACTTTATTTAAGAACTGTCCTTCATTCATTAAGTCTGTCCAAGGATAATTGAATGCACTAGGAATGTGTCCTGGTCTACTATCTAAAGGTTCTACTTGACCTGAGTAGCGCTCATATGTTCTAGAGTCTACGATAGCTGTATCTGTTAAGTAGATGGCTTCTTTAACTTCATCAACATCAACAAGAAGAGAATGGTTTAGGTTTAAACTTAAACAGTCAGAGACTATTGGTTTTGTTATGAGAGTTGTCACAGCTAAATTATTATCCAACCATTTTTTCATACCGCCTTCTAATACGTAGACATTACCTTTACCCGCATATTTTAATAGCCACCAAAGTCTTCCAGCCATAGCTAAACATCCATCGTCGTAAATAACAACGAGGGATGAATCTTTCATACCAAGTTTTTTCATAGCTTCAATAAAAGTCTCCATGTTGGGTAGTGGATGTCTGCCACCGTGTTCACTAATTTTACCAGTCATTGTTTCTTCCATCGAAACGAATTGGGCTTGCTGAAGATGACTTGTTTTAAAAAGTTTTCGTCCCGCAAAAGCATCGGCTAGTTCTGCACGAGCGTCTAGTAGTAGTAAGTCGCTAGTATCAGAAAACTGTTCAATCAGTTCTGTTTGTGAGATGAACTGTTTCATAGACATCCTCCTAGATAGTATGATGATGAATGGTTAAGTTTTTTTAATGAATTTTTCTTTACAATGTGGGCAGGTAATCTTTATTTTCCCTTTTTTTCGCGGAACGCGTAATTTCTTTTTACAATTGGGACAAGTCATGTATTTGTATTGTTTATGTTGGTAAAATTTATTGCGTATTTGATTAAACGTTTGTTTCCAACGACGACTAAGAGTTAAATATTTTTGATTTTCGATGTAGCGTTTTGGGCGATTTTTAGATAAAGCACGAGAATAGCTAATAATAATGGCTATCCAGCCGATAAATCCGCCAATTTGTAAATTAAATAGGTTAAATAAAAAAACTAAAGCTAATCCTGTATATAGTAAAAACATTGAAAATTTATCCATGCCGTATCTTCCAATCATGAATTTCTGGAATTTCAATCGACTATTTCTCATTTTTTTCGCCTCTTTCTTTTTCTTGTTCTTTGTCGTATCGGTAAACAGTATACCATTTACACATAGATTTTCTACCGGCTTTAGTCTGATTTTAATCCATTCGTGAAAAGCAATCAAGTTGTCGCAACACTATAGGCGTGGTATGATTCAGCTACAAAGTATTTTTTAAAAGAAACAGTCGATGAAAATAAAAACAAGCATAAAAGGAGATTAAAAAAATGAAATCACGCGCAGCGGTAGCTTTTGGACCAGGACAACCACTTGAAATAGTAGAGATAGATGTAGAAGGACCTAAAAAAGGGGAAGTATTAGTTAAAATTACGGATACGGCTGTCTGTCATACAGACGCATATACCTTATCTGGTACGGATCCAGAAGGTGTTTTTCCAGCAGTTTTAGGTCATGAAGGTGGCGGAATTGTTGTAGAAGTTGGTGAAGGCGTTACATCTGTTGAACCAGGGGACCATGTGATTCCTTTGTATACACCTGAATGTGGCAAGTGTAAATTCTGTCTATCAGGTAAAACCAATCTATGCCAAGCTATCCGAGAGACACAAGGTAAAGGTTTAATGCCTGATGGCACAACTCGTTTCTCATACAAAGGCGAACCAATTTATCATTATATGGGTACAAGCACGTTTAGTGAATATACGGTCGTTTCTGAAATTTCTTTAGCAAAAGTGAACCCAGAAGCACCATTAGAAAAAGTTTGTTTATTAGGTTGTGGAGTAACAACTGGAATAGGCGCAGTAACGAATGCAGCTAAAGTAACCCAAGGAGATACAATTGCTATTTTCGGTTTAGGTGCTATTGGTTTAGCAGTTATTCAAGGAGCGGTTAAACAAAAAGCTGGGCGCATTATTGTGATTGATACAAATCCAGATAAATTTGAGTTAGCTAAAGAGTTAGGTGCAACAGATTTTGTTAATCCAAAAGAATACGATCGTCCAATTCAAGAAGTGATTGTTGAAATGACGGGTGGCGGAGTAGACTACAGTTTTGAATGTATTGGAAATGTAGACGTCATGCGTTCGGCACTAGAATGTTGCCACAAAGGTTGGGGAGAAAGTGTCATCATCGGTGTAGCTGGAGCTGGAGAAGAAATTAGTACGAGACCTTTCCAACTGGTTACTGGACGAGTTTGGCGCGGTTCTGCATTTGGCGGCGTAAAAGGCCGTACAGAATTACCAGGAATGGTCGAGGAAGCGATGAGCGGCGATATTCAATTAGACCCATTTATTACACATACACTGCCGTTTGAAAAAATTAATGAAGCATTTGACTTATTGCATAAGGGTGAGTCAATCCGAACAGTACTTTCTTACCATTAACCCATTCTGTCAAAGTGAACTAGAGGAGGAAAAGAACGATGCAAGAGTTAGAACAGCTTGAAGAACACGCTAGTTTTGATGGAGTACAATACAAATACCGTCATGACTCTACTACGCTGAGTTGTCCAATGACGTTTAGTTTGTTTTTACCAGATAAAGAAACCTTTCCTAATCCACCTTTGTTTTGGTGGTTGTCAGGCTTGACATGTACAGATGATAACTTCACACACAAAGCGGGTGCACAAAAAGCAGCAGCAAAATTAGGTGTAGCTATGATTATGCCAGATACGAGCCCAAGAGGAGAAAGTATCGCGGATTCAAAAGATTATGATTTGGGACAAGGGGCAGGCTTTTACCTTAATGCTACCCAAGAACCTTGGTCAAAGAATTACAATATGTATGATTACATTACTAAAGAATTAACCACTATTGCTCGTGAGCAGTTTGGGTTAACGGGTAAAGAGTTTATTTCTGGACATTCCATGGGTGGACATGGTGCTTTAGTCATCGGTCTACGTAATCCAGAACGATTCCAGTCGATATCTGCTTTTGCACCGATTGTTAACCCTAGTCAAGTTCCTTGGGGTATAAAAGCTTTTGGTGAATACCTTGGCAGTGAAAAAAACAGTTGGGTTGAATGGGATGCACTAGCCTTAATGAAAAAAGTTAGTGGTAAAAAAATTCCAATCCTAATTGATCAAGGAGATGCCGACACCTTTTACGAAAAACAGCTGCAACCAGATAAATTAGTTGTGCTTGCAAAAGAAAAGGATTATCCATTGACACTTCGTATGCAAAAAGGTCACGATCATAGTTACTATACGATAGCGACTTTTATCGAGGAGCATCTAGAATTTCATTTAAATCAATTAACCAACAATGGTTAAATTGAACGCACTAAAAAACAGTCCATACAACCGGTAAAACGGAAGTAGGGACTGTTTTTTCACTCTTTTATCTTAACAATCTTATAATCGCTAGGAGAATAGGTTGAGTGCATTTTTTTCTAATGAACAATAAAAGTGGGTAATATCTATTTGCGCGTAATATTTGAGAGAATAGGAGGTCTGAAATATAAAACTATAAAGAGCCATTTTCTAAAAGAAGAACATCAGAAAAATCAAAAAGAATCTTTTTGATTAAATGTAAAGAGTAGTAGAAAAAATGGTAAAATAGACATCTACCAATTAAATAAAGTGGATACTTAGTCCTATCGTCATTATACAGACTTTAGAGTTAAAAAATAAAAAGCTAAAAATAAATCCTTTAATGAGTACACAGGATTTAGAGTGAAAATAAAGGTGAGTGTATACTAAAAACTAAAAGGAGACGAATAAGCAATGGAAATGACGTTAATTCTTGCAGAGAAACCTTCTCAAGCAAAAGCTTACGCTGAATCTTTCGGGAATTTTTCACAAAAAGATGGCTACATCATGTTAAACTCGTCTAATACAATCATTACTTGGGGATTTGGCCATCTAGTTGAACTAGCTTCGCCAGAAGACTACAAAGAAGAGTGGAAAAAGTGGAGTATGAAAGAATTGCCGATTCTTCCAGAAACGTTTAAATTTAAAGTAGGGTCAGGAAAAGCAAAACAATTCAATGTAATAAAAAAATTATTAAGAGAAGCTGACCAAATTATCATTGCTACTGATAGCGATCGAGAGGGCGAGAGCATTGCCCGTTCGATTATCAATCAGGCAAAAGTTGGCAATAAAGAAATCAAGCGTTTATGGATTAATTCACTCGAATCAGAGGAAATACAAAAAGGATTCTCTAATTTAAGAGATGGAAAAGAATTGTACTCTACTTATATCGAAGCACAAACTAGACAAATTAGTGACTGGTTAGTCGGCATTAATTTATCTCGTATGTACACACTTTCCTTGCAAAAAAAAGGCATTAATGAAGGTGTATTTAGTGTAGGCCGTGTTCAAACGCCCACACTGTACATGATTTATAGTCGGCAAAAAGAAAGAGAAGACTTTATTCCAGAAGTTTTTTTTGAGATGTATGCCAATATAAAAGCTAAGAATGGACTGTTTAAAGCTAAATACTCTAAAAAGTTCACTACAAAAAAAGAGTTGCAAGAGTTAATAAAAGAGCACCACTTACTCCCTAGTAATCCTGGATTGATTTCCGCTGTTGAAATGAAACATATCTCTCAACCTTCTCCTCTTTTATTTTCATTAAGTGATTTACAAAGTATGATAAATAAAAAATATAAAATAAGTCCAGCAGATACATTAAAACACGTTCAGACTCTCTATGAAGCGAAACTAGTCAGTTATCCACGAAGTGATTGCCGTCATATTACTGACTCAGAGTTTCATTACCTTGTCGAAAGAATAGCGGACTACCAAAGTGTCTTAGACTACACAATTAAAAAACCCGATACAAGTAAACGAAAACGCTACGTTGATGGATCAAAAGTCCAGGAACACTATGCTCTTATCCCGACTAAAAAAATAGCTACACCAAAAGAATTAGCTAAGCTGACTAGCAGTCAAAAAAATATCTATGTTACTATTTTAAAGCGAACGTTAGCCATGTTTGAAACAGACTTTAAATACGATGAAACAACGATTACAGTCGATATCAAGGGATTGCCTTTTACGAGTAAAGGCAGGACTATTATTGATAAAGGCTGGCGTAAGTTAGAATATATGACTAGCAAAAGTTCAGAAAAAAAAGAACCAACTGAGTTGCCTGTAGTCCAAAAAAATGAAGTGGTTGAAGCAGATTTGTCCACTGCAGAAGGGTTAACGACACCTCCAAAGCTTTATACAGAAGGCACGTTGATTACAGCGATGAAAACATGTGGCAGAGAATTAGAAAACAAAGAAGAAAAAGAAATATTGAAAACAACAGAAGGCATAGGGACAGAAGCAACTAGAGCGAATGTCATCGAAACGCTTAAGAAACAAAATTATATCATCAGTCAAAAAAATGAAGTGAGTGTTACTCAAAAAGGTACTATACTTTGTCAAGCAGTAGCAGATACGTTGCTTAGCAGTCCTGAGATGACCGCTAAGTGGGAAACGTATTTAAAGAAAATAAAAAATGAAGAAGGTACTCAAGAAGCCTTCTTAGCGACCATTCAGAAATTTATTCGTCATACACTCCAGTCAAGTATCCAAGTAATGGAACAGAAAGATTGGTCGATGCATGACACGACTACTAATCAAACCAAGCAAATGATTGCCAACTGTCCGATGTGTGGACAATCGATACTAGATAAAGGCAAATTGTATGGCTGTAGTGGGTATAGTAATGGGTGCACCTTTACCCTTCCAAAACGGTATGTTGGAAAAGAACTATCTGAATCAATGATTAAAAATTTAATTCGGACGAAAGAAACACGCGTATTGAAAGGTTTCAAGAAAAAAGATGGACAAACGTTTTCGGCGGCACTACAGTTAACAAAAGACTATAAGTTGTCGTTTAAGCCGTATGAAAAAAAATAACTATAGAATTAGTGAAAAAAAGTTGCAGATAGATAGAATATCATCTATATTAGAACAATGGTAAAATAAACTGAGAAGAGGATTCAGTATGGATTATGAAGCTTATGCAAAAGTTATGAAGGCCTTATCTGATCCGAAACGTGTCAAAATAATAGACATGCTTTCTTATGGAGCATTATGCGCTTGCGATATTCTTGAGCAATTTGATTTCACACAGCCAACCTTATCTCATCATATAAAAGTTTTAGTAGATTCCGGATTAGTGACCGTAGAAAAAACAGGAACATGGCATCATTATTCGTTAAATGAAATGAAAATGGATCAATTAGTAACAGAGACTATTAAAATGGCTTCAGTAAAAACTACGGCTATTGGCTAAAAAATAATATAATGCAACAAACTCTTATTAAAAGCAAATAGGAAGTTTTTATTCTATTTGCTTTTTCTATGGAAAAAAGAAGAAATCCTATCTAGTCTTATGAAGGATAAATCGAAAGGAATGAAATAAATGTTTGATACGTTTAAAAAATACGGTTGGTTTTTTAAACTACGCTGGAAAAGTTATACGTTTGGTGTAGTTGCTTTAATTATTTGTGCTATTTTACAGGTTCTAAACCCAATTATTATTGGTACCATTATTGACCACTTTATAGCAGGAACGTTAAATTGGAAGATATTACTTTTTTTTGTTTCTCTTATTCTTGTTTTCTCGCTTGTGATGTATGTTTTACGATACGGTTGGAGGATGGCATTATTTGGTAACTCGACATTGATTGAGTCTTTATTGCGTAATCGTTTATTTACATTTTTCACTCGTATGGATGCAGAATTTTATCAAAAATACCGTACTGGAGATTTGATGGCCCACGCTACCAATGATTTAGCAGCGATTCGCTTTGTTGCAGCTGATGGTGTTTTAACCTTAACAGATGCTTTATCATTAGGCGGTATTACACTCTTTTCAATGTTTGTTTTCATTGACTGGAAATTAACTCTTTTTTCTATTTTACCCTTACCAA
Organism: Carnobacterium sp. TMP28; assembly: GCF_047553015.1. GTDB lineage: Bacteria > Bacillota > Bacilli > Lactobacillales > Carnobacteriaceae > Carnobacterium_A. Next base: position 1,911,312 of record NZ_CP180212.1, on the reverse strand, counting down.
TTTTGATTATTGTTTCAACCTACTTAGGAAAAATGATTCATGCTCGTTACCGCGGCGCATTGCAAGCTTTTTCTTCAATGAATAATCATGTGCAAGAAAGTGTTACGGGGATGAAAGTCCTTAAGACATTTGGTGAAGAAAAAGAAGATTTTGAAGCATTCAAAGAAGAAACACAAAAGGTTGTGGATAAAAACCAACGCGTTTATAAATTAAAAGCGGCTTTGAGTCCAAGTATCGAAATAATCATGGGATTAACGTACGTAATTGCTTTATTAGTTGGCGGGAATTTCGTGCAAACTGGTCGGATTTCTATTGGTGATTTAGTTGCTTTTATCAGTTATATCGGTATGATGCAGTGGCCTTTATTAGCTGTAGGCGGCCTCATCAATACGCTAGAACGTGGCAGCGCTGCTTATGATCGAGTAGAAGATTTATTAGCTTACACTCCTTCTATTGTAGAAACAACAAATGCTTACGATCAATCGTTAGATGGAGATATTGACTTTGCTATTCAGTCATTTACTTACCCAGATGATAGGCATCCTGCTTTGACAGATATTTCTTTTCAACTAGAAAAAGGGAAAATGTTAGGAGTCGTTGGTCGAACAGGTTCTGGAAAAAGTACGTTGTATAAATTGTTGTTGCGTGATTACGATCAGTATGAAGGGAATATTTTATATAATGGTATTAATATAAAAGATTATACCTTAGAGTCATTAAAAAAAGGTATCGCTATTGTACCACAAGAAAACTTCTTATTTTCAACAACGATTCGCGAGAATATTCGATTCGGTAACCCGACATTATCTCAAAAAGAAGTTGAAAATTATGCAATACTAGCCAATATTCATGAAGATATTCTAGAATTTCCTGAAGGATACGATACAAAAGTTGGCGAACGAGGTGTCTCTTTATCTGGTGGACAAAAACAACGTATTGCTATTGCTAGAGCACTAGCTGTCGAACCAGAGTGTTTAATTTTAGACGATTCCCTTTCGGCGGTAGATGCACAAACAGAAGAAACTATTTTGAGCTTACTGAAACAGGAAAGAAGAAACAAAACAACCATCATTTCTGCTCATCGAATCAGTTCCATTATGCATGCAGATGAAATAATCGTGATGGAAAAAGGTAAAATGAGTGAACGTGGAACTCATCAACAACTCATTGGAATAAATGGTTGGTACAATGATATGTATCAAAAACAACAGCTCGAGAAAAAATTAGACGGGGAGGGAATGTAATGGCCAAAAAACAACAAAAAGCCTTTTCGACTAAAGAATCAGGCCAGGTTTTACTTACCCTCATGCGTTTTGCAAAACCATATAAGTTTCTTTTTATCGTTTCATTTATCTTTTTAGCCTTAAGTTCCTCAGTTGCTGCGTATTTGCCAATCATCATTCAGCGCTATATTGATACCTATTTATCAAAGGGAACAGCAACGATGGAAATTACAATTCGCGTGGTCGTTTTTTATGGTGTATTAACACTGGTTAAAGCAACCTCTTCTTACGGAAAAGACTTTCTTTTTAATACTGCTTCAGAGAGAACAGTAGGAAATATCCGAAACCGTTTATATGAAAAAGTTGGATCGTTGGGTATGCGGTATTTTGATCAAACACCTGCTGGTACAGTTGTTTCTAGAGTAACAAATGACACAGAAACAATTAAAGAATTTTGGACAGTCTTTTTAAATATTTCTAATGGATTATTCAGTGTTATCGCTATAACGGTTGCGATGTTTGCATTGAATTGGCGGATGGCGTTGGTTTTCCTTTTATTTATTCCTTTTATTATTTGGATGGCGGGTGTTTATCGTAAAAAAAGTACCCTTGTTTACAGTCAAATGAGATTGGTATTGGGTCAGTTAAATGCTAGCTTAAGCGAATCGATTAGTGGCATGAGTATCATTCAAAAATACCATCAAGAAAAGAATTTCATAGCAGAATTTGATGAAATTAATCAAGAGTATGTCGCTTCTCGCCGCTCGATGTACAGCATGAATGCTCTACTTTTGGCGCCAGCAATCCACGTGATTGAAGCAGTTGCTTTAGTAATTGTCCTGCTTATTTTTGGGTACCAAGATTTCAACTCAAGTGCTGTTGATATTGGATTAGTGTATGCATTTACAGCTTATTCTCGTTCATTCTTTCAACCGATTAGCCAAATGATGAATAGCTTAAGTTCTCTACAAGATGGAATTGTCGCTGGGCATCGTGTTCAAGAACTACTGAAGAGTGATGAGCTTGCACCTCAGTCCATACAAGAAAAAAATGAATGGATTACCGATGGACATATCCAAGTTAAAAATTTGAGTTTTTCATATGATGGTAAAAAACAGGTTTTGCGTAACATTAGTTTCGAGGTAAAACCTGGTCAAACAGTTGCTTTAGTTGGTCAAACGGGATCAGGTAAAAGTTCAATCATCAACGTATTAATGCGTTTTTATGAATACAATCAAGGTGAAATTACTATTGATGGTCATTCTTTGAAGGATTTATCGATAGAGGGACTAAGAAGTGAAATGGGATTAGTCTTACAAGATAGTTTCTTGTTTTATGGAACGATCGCAGATAATATTCGGATGTACGATGCTTCATACACAGATGAAGAAGTTAAACATGCAGCAGAATTTGTTTATGCAGATGACTTTATTTCTGAGATGGAAGAGGGCTATGCATCAAAAGTGATCGAACGAGGAGCAAGTTTATCTGCTGGTGAAAAACAGTTGATTAGTTTTGCTAGAACGATTTTACGTTCGCCACGCATTCTAATCTTAGATGAAGCAACAGCGAACATTGATACAGAAACAGAAGGAAAGATTCAAAAAGGTCTAGCCAATATGCGTAAAAATCGGACATCATTGATTATCGCTCATCGCTTGTCTACGATTAAAGACGCAGATAAAATTCTAGTTTTAAATAATGGTGAAATTGTTGAACAAGGTAGCCATGATGAATTGATTGATAAAAAAGGAGCCTACTTTGATATGTATGAGCTACAGACTTATCAAGAAAAAACAGGGGATTTCTAAAGAGCTAATTTTTATTTTTTGAGAGTTATTTTATAAGAAAGCTTCGTAAAACGGTGCCGTTTGGTACTTTTTTACGAAGCTTTTTTTATAGGTGAAAATAATAATTATGAGGCTTTAAGATTGTGAAAAGCGGAATTAAATAAAATAATTAGTTTAAAAACGAACGAAAAATAATTTATTTTAAAAAATGTTTGTATTTACAAGGATTGATATGCTATATTAAAACTGAAAAATGGACTGGAGGAGAATAAAATGAATACAGTTGTTTCTGTTGTTATGGGAAGTATTTCTGATTGGGAAACGATGAAGGAAAGTTGTTTGATTTTAGATGAATTTAATATAATGTATGAAAAAAAAGTAATATCAGCACATCGAACACCTGATTTAATGTTTACTTTTGCTGAAGAATCAAGAAAATTAGGGATAAAAGTTATTATTGCGGGAGCAGGTGGTGCAGCACATTTGCCAGGAATGCTTGCGGCGAAAACTACTCTACCAGTTATCGGTGTTCCGATACAATCCAGTGCTTTGAGTGGGATAGATTCCTTGTTATCAATCGTTCAAATGCCGGGTGGTGTACCTGTTGCTACTGTCTCAATTGGAAAAGCTGGAGCGATAAATGCAGGTTTACTGGCTGTTCAAATTCTTTCTATCGAAGACCAAACATTAATAAAAAAATTAGAAAGTAGACGTGAATACCAAAAACAAACAGCAATGGAAAGTAGTGAAGATCTTGTCTAAAGTGCTGAAACCAGGAGAGACTATTGGGATTATTGGAGGTGGGCAACTAGGAAGAATGATGGCTCAATCAGCAAAACGAATGGGTTTTATGGTTGGTATCTTAGATCCAGTTGAAAATTGTCCGGCAGCGCAAGTAGCAGATTGGCATATTTGTGCTGACTATACAAATCTAAAAGCTATTAATGAACTAGCAAAAAAATCAGATGTTGTAACATTTGAATTTGAAAATATTGATGCGAAAGCTTTGAAAGCTATTAAGGATATAACGTTTGTCCCTCAAGGTAGTGAAACAATGAGCATGTCACAAGATCGTATCAAAGAGAAACACTTTTTGGAATCTACTGGAGTTTTGATTGCTCCTTTTTCAATAGTAAAGACAAAAAAAGAGTTGGATGTCGCTATTGAAAAAATTGGTTATCCCAGCGTCTTGAAGACCACCCGTTTTGGGTACGATGGTAAAGGACAACTGGTTTTAAAATCAGAAGCGGATAAAAAAGAGGCGGAATCGTTAGTCTGTAATACAGTTTGTGTTCTAGAAGCTTGGGTACCTTTTGAGAAAGAACTATCGGTGATGATTGTCCGCAACCAAAAAGGAGAAACGACTCTCTTTCCTGTTTCTGAAAATATCCATATACACAATATTTTGCACGAATCTCTTGTTCCTGCTCGGATTTCATCCGCTGTTAATGACAAGGCAGTAAAGGTTGCTAAACAGATTGCTGATACGTTGCAACTGGTTGGAACATTGGGAATTGAACTATTTTTGACAAAAGACGATAAAATTTACGTCAATGAATTGGCACCTCGCCCACATAATTCAGGTCATTATTCAATCGAAGCGATGTCTCTTTCTCAATTCGATGCCCATATCCAAGCAGTCACTGGGTTACCGATGCCAAAAGCACGCTTACTGTCACCTGTCATTATGGTCAACATATTAGGCCAACATGTAAAAAATAGTTTAGCTCTTCGTGAGAGAAAACCGGATTGGTCTTTTCATTATTATGGAAAAGATGAATCTTCTACAGATAGAAAAATGGGACACATCACAATTTTAACAGATGACTTAGAAAAGACGTTAAAAGAAATAGAGGATACGAATATTTGGAATGGAGGAATAAGTTAAAATGATTACACGTTATACTCGTCTTGAAATGGCAGAAATTTGGTCAGAGCAAAACCGCTACAATTGTTGGTTGGAAGTTGAGATTTTAGCAGATGAGGCGTGGGCTATTTTAGGTGATATTCCATTGGAAGATGCTAAAAAAATTCGTGCACATGCAACATTTGATATCGACCGTATTTTAGAAATTGAAAAAGAAACAAAACATGATGTTGTAGCTTTCACGCGTTCTGTTTCTGAATCATTGGGGGAAGAAAGAAAGTGGGTACACTATGGCTTAACAAGTACTGATGTTGTGGATACAGCCTATGGCTACCAGTTAAAACAAGCGAATGATATTATTCGCAAAGACCTACAAAAACTATTGGAAGTTATTGGGAATAAAGCGAAAGAACACAAAAAAACGGTCTGTATGGGGCGCACACATGGTGTTCATGCTGAACCGACGACATTCGGTTTAAAATTAGCTACGTGGTACTCAGAAATGAAACGAAATATTAACCGTTTTGAACATGCTGCGCAAGGTGTGGAGGCTGGTAAGATGAGCGGTGCAGTCGGTACGTTTGCGACTATTCCCCCTTTTGTGGAAAAATATGTTTGTGAAAAACTGGATATAAGAGCGCAAGAAATTTCAACGCAAGTGCTGCCTCGTGATCTTCATGCTGAATATGTTGCAACATTGGCATTGATCGCAACAAGTGTGGAACGTTTTGCTACTGAAATACGCAGTCTTCAAAAATCAGAAACTCGTGAAGTAGAAGAATTTTTCGCAAAAGGGCAAAAAGGATCATCAGCTATGCCACATAAACGAAACCCGATTGGTTCTGAAAATCTAGTTGGTCTTGCACGGGTTATCCGTGGCTATATGCTAACCGCTTATGAAGATGTAACATTGTGGCACGAACGGGATATCTCGCACTCATCTGCAGAACGAATCATCTTGCCAGATGCTACAACGTTAGTGAACTATCAGTTAAATCGATTTGCCACTATTGTAGAAAATTTGACAGTCTTTCCTGAAAATATGCTTCGCAACATGGATGCCACATTTGGTTTAATTTATAGCCAACGAGTGTTGCTAAAATTAATTGATAAAGGTATGAGTCGTGAAGAAGCTTATGATTTGGTACAGCCGAAAACAGCTTTATCATGGGATAACCAGACACCTTTTCGTCTATTAGTAGAACAAGACACGACTATTATGTCCAAATTATCTAAAGAAGATATTGATGAAGCCTTTGATTATCAGTATCACTTGAGCCATGTTGATGCTATTTTTAAAAGAGTTGGTTTGATCGAGTAAGATAAAAGACTGGAAGGATTGTTCCAATCTTTTTTTAAAATAAAAAGATACATTCGTATTGACAATAAAATACAGAGTGATACAATAAAAGCGAATGAATTACTAATATAATCAAATTAATGTTCGTGTATAGGAAGGAATGGGATAATGGAAAGAAACGAACTACTCTATACTGGCAAAGCTAAGAAGATATATGCAACAAACCAAGAAAATGTTCTTCTCGCAGAGTACTTAGATCAAGCAACAGCTTTAAATGGCTTGAAAAAGGATAAGGTTGAAGGCAAAGGCAGATTAAACAATCAGATTACTGGTCGTATATTTGAGTATTTAGCTGAAAAAGGAATAGGAAATCACTATCTTAAAGAAACATCAAAAACCGAACAATTAATAAAACGAGTTGAGATGATTTCTTTGGAAGTAGTTGTTCGTAATGTATCAGCAGGAAGTTTTTCAAAACGCTTTGGTGTAGAGGAAGGAACTGACTTACCGTTTCCCGTCCTTGAATTCTATTATAAAAAAGATAAATTAGATGATCCATTTATGAATGATGAGCATATTTTTGTGCTTGGGATCGCAACTAAAGAAGAGATTTTAGAAATTAAAAAGCAAACAATAGAAATTAATACAGTCTTAGTGGAGATGTTTAAAAAAATCGGCATTCGCTTAATCGATTTTAAGGTTGAATTTGGAAAGACGGCGGATGGAGAAATGATTCTTGCCGATGAAATTTCACCAGACACATGTCGCTTATGGGATAGTACTACGAGTGACCATTTAGATAAAGACATTTATCGTCGTGATTTAGGAAACATTATCCCAGTTTATCAAGAGGTGCTAGAACGACTGAACAACATGTGATAAAACGTACAAACTGTTTGTTTGGAAAAATGCATACAAATTGAAAAGAAAAGTGAGGCGTTTAAAGATGTATAAAGCAACTGTCTACGTAATGTATAAGGATTCAGTACTGGATCCGCAAGGAGAAGCCGTTAAAGGTGCTGTTCACCGTATGGGATATGAATCAATTGAAGATATCCGTATTGGAAAATATTTTGAAATACAGGTATCTAAAAAGGAAGAGAATGTCACACAAGTTATCGAAGAAATTTGCGATAAACTTTTGGCAAACGTTGTAATGGAAACCTATCGCTATGATATTCAGGAGGTTGAAGCTTAATGAAGTTCGCTGTCATCGTTTTTCCTGGATCAAACTGTGATTTAGATATGTATGCAGCTGTAAAAGATATTCTCAAAGAAGATGCACAATACGTTCAACATTATGAAAAAAGTCTAGAAGGATTTGATGCGGTACTGCTTCCTGGTGGTTTCTCTTATGGAGATTATTTGCGCACAGGAGCTATCGCTCGCTTTTCCACTATCATGGATGAAGTGATTCGCTTTGCCAAAGCAGGAAAACCGGTGTTTGGAACGTGTAATGGCTTCCAAATTTTGACAGAAGCTGGATTGCTGCCAGGAGCTTTACGGAGAAACGATTCATTAAAATTTATTTCCAAACAACAGAATTTAACAGTTGAAAACAACGAAACCTCATTCACTTCTGCATACGAAAAAGGCGAAATCATTACGACTCCTATCGCACATGGTGAAGGAAATTATTATTGTGATGAAGAAACGCTTCAGGAATTAAAAAAGAACAATCAAATTGTTTTTACTTATGCAAATGGCAATCCAAATGGAAGCTTGGAAAATATTGCTGGCATTATCAATAAACAAGGCAATGTGTTAGGTATGATGCCTCATCCTGAAAGAGCTGTTGAAGAATTATTAGGGTCGGATGATGGGCTGAAATTGTTTCAATCGATGTACGAAACGTATAAAAAGGAGTTGTGCAAGTAATGGTCTTTTTGGAACCAACACCCGAACAAGTAAGAAACCTGAAAATGTATAGTGAATGGGGTTTAACTGACGAAGAGTATGCAACCATTAGCAACGATATTTTACACCGTTTACCAAATTATACTGAAACAGGGCTGTTTTCTGTTATGTGGAGTGAACATTGTTCTTATAAAAACTCAAAACCGATTTTGAAAAAATTTCCTACTACAGGTCCACAAGTCTTACAAGGACCTGGTGAAGGTGCAGGCATTGTAGACATTGGAGATGGTCAAGCTGTTGTTTTCAAGGCAGAAAGCCACAATCATCCATCTGCAGTTGAGCCCTATGAGGGTGCTGCTACTGGCGTTGGTGGGATTATTCGTGATATTTTCAGCATGGGTGCACGACCAATAGCTATTCTTGATTCGTTGCGTTTTGGTGAATTAGATAATGAACGCACAAAATACATTTTCGAAGAAGTTGTAGCTGGAATCAGTGGTTATGGTAATTGTATTGGCATTCCAACGGTTGGTGGAGAAACTGTTTTTGATCCTTGTTATAAAGGAAACCCACTCGTCAATGCTATGTGTGTTGGTTTAATTGACCAAAAAGATATACAAAAAGGACAAGCAAAAGGAATTGGAAACAGCATTATGTACGTCGGTGCAAAAACAGGTCGTGATGGTATTCATGGTGCCACTTTTGCTTCAGTTGAATTTAAAGAAGAAGAAGAAGCACAGCGCTCGGCTGTCCAAGTTGGCGATCCATTTTTGGAAAAATTACTGATGGAAGCTTGTTTAGAATGTATTTATGATTATTCTGATGCTCTAGTTGGAATCCAAGATATGGGAGCCGCTGGACTTGTTTCATCCAGTTCTGAGATGGCATCTAAAGCAGGCAGTGGATTGATTCTTAACTTAGATGCTGTTCCTCAACGTGAAACAAATATGACTCCTTATGAAATGATACTTTCTGAGTCACAAGAGCGTATGTTATTGTGTATCAAAAAAGGAGAAGAACAACGCATCATTGATTTATTTAACAAATATGAATTAGAAGCAGTTGTTATTGGCGAAGTAACCGATGATAGTAGGTATCGGTTGTTCCACGATGGGAAAGAAGTGGCTAATTTACCTGTCGATGCCTTAGCAGAGGATGCTCCCGTTTACATTAAACCTACAAAAGAACCAGCACGTATAGCGCTATTTGCAGCAATGGCCGATTATCAACCTCGATTCACATCAGCTGCAGATACACTGGTTGCCTTACTGCAACAACCGACGCTTGCTTCCAAGAAAAATAGTTATCAAACGTATGATTCCATGGTTCGTACGAGTACGGTTGTTGGACCGGGAAGTGATGCAGCGGTAGTTCGTGTTCGTGGAACAAGAAAAGCCATTGCGATGACGACTGATTGCAATAGTCGTTACCTCTATTTAAATCCTGAAATTGGTGGTCAAATAGCTGTTTCAGAAGCAGCTCGTAATATTATTGCTAGCGGAGGAAAACCTCTAGCTATCACAGACTGCTTAAACTATGGAAACCCTGATAAACCAGAAATCTTCTGGGAGTTAAGTACTTCTGCAGATGGAATTTCAAAAGCTTGTCGTTTGTTAGACACGCCAGTTATCTCAGGGAATGTTTCTTTATATAATGAAACAGATGGTGAAGCTATTTATCCGACACCGTTAATTGGAATGGTCGGTTTGATTGAAGATCTTGAACACATTACGACCCAATCATTCAAAAAAGCTAACGATCTTATTTTCCTAATCGGCGATACAAAACCAGATTTTAATGGTTCTGAATTACAAAAATTAGAATTGGGAAAAATCGAAGGAAAACTGATGGACTTCGACTTAGCTACAGAAAAAGAAAATCAAGACAATGTATTGAAAGCAATCAAAGCTGGATTTATCAAAAGTGCACATGATTTATCAGAGGGTGGCTTAGCAGTTGGATTGATGGAAAGTGTCTTTGATACTGGATTAGGCTTTGATGTAACAGTTTCAATGGATAAAACTTTATTATTCAGTGAAACACAATCACGCTTTATTTTGACAGTGGAACCTGAAGACGGCGCTGCAATTGACTCTATTTTCGGCTCTTCCGCGATAGAAATAGGGACAGTAAAAGAAAATGGACTAGCAAAAATTGCTACTGAAAATGAAACAATTATAGTATCCGTAAAAGAAGTGCAAACAAAGTGGGAGGAGGCTATCCCATGTTTGATGAAACAAAAAGCTTAAATGAAGAGTGCGGCGTGTTTGGTATTTGGGGTGAAGAGGATGCCAGCCAATTGACGTATTTCGGTTTACACAGTTTACAACATCGCGGACAAGAAGGTGCGGGTATTGTATCTTGTGACAAAGGAAAACTACTCGTCCATCGGAATCTCGGCTTGATTAGTGACGTGTTTAAAAATGGAGACGACTTGAAACGGTTATCAGGAAATCGTGCGATTGGACATGTTCGTTATTCAACATCTGGACAGAATAGCATCGAAAATGTGCAGCCTTTCTTATACCATTTCTATGATTTAGATATCGCCATTTGCCATAATGGGAATCTTGTGAACGCTAAGAGTCTACGACGTAACCTAGAAGAAAATGGGGCTATTTTTCATTCTACTTCAGATACAGAAGTATTAATGCATCTGATTAGACGTAGTCGGGAAAAAACGTTAATAGAAAAAATAAAAGAAAGCCTAAAGATTGTAAAAGGCGGCTTTACGTATATCCTGATGACGGAAGAAAAAATGTTTGGTGCTGTAGATCCAAATTCACTGCGTCCACTTGTTATTGGACAATTACCGAACGGGGCATATGTGATGGCTAGTGAAACTTGTGCTATAGATACAATCGGTGCAAGTTTTATCCGTAACGTCAATGCGGGTGAATTGGCCATTATTGATAACAACGGATTAACGATTGAAAAATATACTGATGATACGACGGTTTCTATTGCAGCAATGGAATACATTTATTTTGCTAGACCAGATTCTAATATTGCTGGTGTAAACGTGCATACGGCACGTAAAAGAATGGGGAAAAGCTTAGCAATAGAAGCTCCAGCAGTGACTGCAGATATTGTTATTGGTGTGCCGAACTCTTCTTTATCGGCCGCAAGTGGATTTGCCGAAGAAAGTGGCATTCCATATGAAATGGGTCTGATCAAGAATCAGTACGTAGGACGTACCTTCATCCAACCGACACAAGAGTTGCGTGAACTAGGAGCTAAGATGAAACTATCGGCTGTTAAAGGAGTTGTCCAAGGCAAGAGTGTTGTGATGGTAGATGATTCTATCGTTCGCGGTACAACAAGTAAACGCATCGTTGCATTATTGAAAGAAGCTGGTGCGAAAGAAGTTCATGTACGTATTTCTTCTCCACCTTTAATCTATCCAAGTTTTTACGGTATTGATATTAGCAAGTCGGCTGAACTAATTGCAGCGAAAATGACAGTAGATGACATTTGTGAATACATTGGAGCAGACAGCTTGTTATTTCTTAGTCAAGAAGGGTTGATTGATTCAATCGGTTTAAAATTTGATAGCCCTTATTCAGGATTGTGTATGGATAGCTTTAATGGGGATTACCCGACTGGACTATATGACTACGAAGAGGATTATCTAATGAATATGACGGACATTCAAAAAGTAAATCTTAAAGGAGACAAACCATGGGAAATGCTTATGCAAAAGCAGGTGTAGACGTAACAGCAGGCTATGAAACAGTAAGTCTTATTAAAAAACACATTAAGCGTACTAAACGTCCGGGTGTTTTTGGTGAAGTTGGTGGATTCGGAGGGAACTTTGATTTATCAGAATTGAATTACAAACATCCCGTTCTCGTATCTGGCACAGATGGTGTTGGTACAAAACTACTATTAGCCATCGAAGCTAAAAAATATGATACTATTGGAATTGATTGTGTTGCGATGTGTGTAAACGATATTCTTGCACAAGGAGCAGAACCTCTTTATTTTTTAGATTATGTAGCTATAGGAAAAAATGAACCTGAAAAAATAGCACAAATTGTTGCCGGTGTGGCAGAAGGTTGTGTTCGAGCTGGAGCTGCTTTAATCGGTGGCGAAACAGCAGAGATGCCAGATATGTATAATCCCGAAGATTTTGACTTAGCTGGTTTTACTGTAGGGATTGTAGAAAAAGAAAGGCTATTATCTTCAGCATTGATGAAAGAAGGAGACAGTTTAATTGGGTTGCCCTCAACAGGTATCCATTCGAATGGCTATTCATTAGTACGCAAACTATTTTTCAAAGATAATGACTATAAATTAACAGATAAAGTAGTTGGATTAGCAGATCAAGAGTTGGGTGAGGTCTTATTAACACCAACAAAAATATATGCGAATGCTCTTTTACCCTTGATTAAAAAGCACTTGTTACATGGTGTGGCACATATTACGGGTGGGGGATTTGTAGAGAATATTCCGCGTATGTTACCAGAAAAGATGCAAGCTGAAATTCAGTTAGGGAGTTGGCCATCTTTACCAATTTTTCAAGTGATGGAAAATTTGGGTAAGATCCCACCAGTTGAAATGTATGAAATTTTTAATATGGGCATTGGAATGGTGCTTTCAGTAGCTCCTGAAAAAGAAGCAGAAGTATTGGCTATTCTTGCAGAGAATAATGAAAAAGGTTATGTGATAGGACGAGTGGTTAAAAAAGATTCAGAAAAAGAGGTTATCTTGAAAGAGGTCCAAGGATGAAAATAGCGATTTTTGCTTCCGGAAATGGATCTAATTTTCAAGCAATTGTAGAAGCTATTCTCTCAGGGAAAGTTGATGCTACTCTTTGCTTTTTATTTTGCGACAATTCTAAAGCTTACGCGATAGAGCGTGCAAGAAAAATGGGCATCCCCGTAGTTACCTTTGCTCCCAAAGATTTTGTAAATCGCTTAGCCTATGAAGAGCAGGTATTAAAACACTTAAGATCTTATGATGTCGACTTGGTTGTATTAGCTGGATATATGAGAATTGTCGGTCCTGTCTTATTATCGGCATACAAAAAACGTATTCTAAATATCCATCCATCCTTACTCCCAGCTTTTCCTGGAAGATACGGTATCCAAGAGGCTTTTGATTCTGGAGTAATAGAAACAGGAGTGACTGTTCATTTTATCGATGAAGGGGTAGATACAGGTCCAGTCATTGCACAAGAGAGGATTGAAATTCTTCCTAGTGATACAGTAGAGTCTCTAGAAAAGAAAATCCACTTAATAGAACACCGTCTTTTTCCACAAGTTATTCAAGAGTTAGCAGAAAAGATACAGAATCAAAAAGAGAATGAAGAGAGTCTCTTATTAAAAAGTATGATAGAGTAAATGAAATTTGAGGAGTGATAATAGTGACGAGAGCATTAATCAGTGTTTCGGATAAAACAGGTATCGTAAAATTTGCAAAAGAGTTAGTTGCGAAAGGTATTGAAATTATTTCAACTGGAGGGACCAAGAAAGTACTAGCAGCAGCAGGCGTTCCAACTATTTCAGTTGAAGATGTAACAGGATTTCCAGAAATGATGGATGGTCGCGTTAAAACGTTGCATCCGCTTATTCATGGTGCCTTGCTAGGTAGACGAGATGTACCTGAACACATCTTCGCTATGAACGAACACGCTATTGTACCCATCGATTTTGTTGTTGTAAATCTTTATCCTTTTAAGGAAACGATTAGTAAAAAGGACGTAACCTTAACGGAAGCTATCGAAAACATTGATATTGGCGGACCGAGTATGTTGCGTAGTGCAGCTAAAAACTATGCTAGTGTTACGGTAATTACTGACCCTGCTGATTACCCTAGTGTGAGTAGTGAGTTGGAGGAATCAGGAGCAACTACTTTTGAAACAAGACAAGCTTTAGCTGCAAAAGTGTTCCGTCACACAGCAAGTTATGATGCATTAATTGCTCAATACTTAACCGATATTGTTGGCGAAACAGAACCAGAAAAACTTACACTAACTTATGACTTAAAACAACCGTTACGCTATGGGGAAAATGCACATCAAACAGCTCTCTTCTACCAAGAACCATTAGTGGTTCCTTTCTCGATTCCCAATGCTAGTCAATTACACGGAAAAGATTTATCTTACAACAATATTAAAGATGCAGATGCGGCTATTCGCATCGCTCGTGAGTTTGATGAACCAGCAGTCGTTGCGGTTAAACACATGAATCCTTGTGGTGTTGGCATAGCGGACACGATTACAGAAGCTTTCGATCGTTGTTATGCAGCGGATCCAGTATCCATATTTGGCGGTATTGTAGTTGCTAATAGACCTTTGGATGAGACAACAGCAGAAAAATTAACTAGCCTATTCTTAGAAATCGTTCTTGCACCAAGCTATTCAAAAGAAGCTCTAGCTATCTTGACTAAGAAAAAGAATCTTCGTATCATGACATTGGATTTCTCAACTGCAAAAGCAGGCAAAAAAGAATTTGTATCTGTGTTGGGCGGTATGCTAGAGCAAACACAAGATAGCTGTATACAAGACATACCAGCTAACTGGGAAGTAATGACAGATCGTCAACCAACCGAAGATGAAATGAAAGCTATGGAATTTGCGTGGAAAGTTGTCAAACATGTGAAAAGCAATGCCATCGTTTTAGCAACTAGCAAACAAACAGTTGGAATTGGAGCTGGCCAAATGAACCGTGTTGGATCGGTTAAAATTGCAATCAATCAGGCTAAAGAAAGTCGTGCTATCGAAGGAGCTGTATTAGCTAGTGATGCTTTCTTTCCAATGAACGATAGTGTCGAATACGCAGCCCAACAAGGTATCAAAGCAATCATTCAACCGGGTGGGAGTATTAAAGATCAAGACTCTATCAACATGGCAAATAAATATGGCATTACCATGCTCAAAACAACTATCCGTCACTTTAGACACTAAAGATAAGAGGACTGATTTAAAGCTAAATAGCCAGTATAAAATGAATAGAATGAATAAGAGATAAAAAACAAATAAGTTTATAAAAAAGTTGGGAGATTTTATAAATGAAACTTCTTGTTATCGGCAGTGGTGGACGGGAACACGCCATTGCAAAGAAATTTACCGAAAGCCCGTTAGTGAAAACCGTTTTTTGTGCTAAAGGAAACATTGGAATGATACAAGATGGCATTCAACTGGTTGATATTGCAGAAAATGATCATGACTCGTTGATTCAATTTGTAAAAGCTGAACAAATCGCATGGACTTTTGTCGGACCAGAGCTTTCTTTATTTGAAGGGATAACCGATGCATTTGAGACAGCCGGACTAAAAATATTTGGACCAAGTAAAAAAGCAGCAGATCTAGAATGCTCTAAGCAGTTTGCAAAAGATTTGATGAAAAAATATGCTATCCCAACTGCAGCATACAAAACATTCGAAGAATATAAGTCAGCTTTATCTTATGTGGAATCAAAAGGCGTTCCAATCGTTATTAAAGCAGATGGATTAGCTGCTGGTAAAGGTGTTGTTATTGCCATGACGATGAAAGAAGCGACTGATGCTTTGCGCCATATGTTACTAGAGGGAAAATACGCAACGGGTAAACCAAAAGTAGTTATTGAGGAATATCTTGAAGGGGAAGAATTTTCCTTATTTGCTCTAGTGAATGGGTCGAACTATTATTATGCTGGAGTTGCCCAAGACCATAAGCGTGCTTATGATGGAGACGAAGGTCCCAATACAGGCGGTATGGGAGCGTATTCTCCAGTGCCGCAAGTTTCAAAAGAGAGGATTCAAGAAGTTATGGAAACGGTCATTAAGCCAACTGTGAATGCAATGGTTGCTGAAGGCTGTCCTTTTAAAGGAGTTATTTATGCCGGCTTGATGATGACAAATAAGGGTTTGAAAGTCATCGAATACAATGCTCGCTTTGGTGATCCTGAAACGCAAGTGTTGATGCATTAGTTGGCTTCAGATCTAGCTCAAATAATTGACGATATCCTAAATGAAAAACCCCCACTAATTAAAATGCATACAGATCGCTACACATTGGGTATCGTTGTTTCAGCTGAAGGATACCCTGAATTTCCAATGAGCAATATTTCAATACCACAAATGACAACTAAAGGAACCGATTGCAATATTTATGTTGCTGGGATGAAGAAAGTTGAAACCAATCTTGTTTCTAGTGGAGGCCGTATTTTATTGATTGAAGCACAAGGGACAACGCTGCAAGAGGCTCAAAAAAAAGCTTACCGTTACTTAGAGGATAATCCTATTTGCCACACTTACTATCGTATGGACATTGGAGAAAAAGCGATTCAATTTGGGAAAAATAAAAAGGATCAAAAAAATAAGGCTGTTTTTAACTAAAATAGGAGCTTATAAACCAATGATTTAATAAAATGACTACTTTTACTTATAAGATGAATAAGATAATGACGCGTTTGTCTGCGATGAAATAAAGTTAATGAAGTACAAAAATAGAGTCAAACAATCGACACGCATGGGTATCGATTGTTTGGCTCTATTTTATTAGAATAAAATAGAAGAAACGATTATTTTATGATAGATACAATAAAGCAAATAAAGTCACAAAAAAATGGATGTATAGCGCTATGAAAAGCGTTATTTGTGCTAGTTTTTATTCTTTTTTTTCTTTATACTAAAGATAACAATTAAAAGCGCTTTCATTTAAAGGGAGGGAGATAAGGTGAAAGTCATTACAGTTCAACTCTTTGGTAATTTTCGTACGACAATTGATGGCGAAGCTGTATTGTTTCCATACGGAAAAATACAAGCACTTTTTTCTTATTTAGTTGTAAATAAACGAGCAACTAGAGATGAATTGTCCTTATTATTATGGGCAAATATGGAAGATCGAATCGCAAAAAAAAACTTACGAAATGCTTTATATACACTAAAAAAACTCTTTCATGCTTATGACTTACTAGTTTACGATGGACTTTCTAGTGTTTCAATTCAAACAGATGCCCAACTAGTGTGTGATTATGATAGCTTTATAAAAAATCCTGATGACTGTGCGACTTATGGGGGAGAATTCCTAAAAGGTTGCTCAGTAAAAGGAGCTGAAAATTTCGATGTTTGGATAGATCAACTTAGAGAAGAGACAAAGAGTATCTATTTAGAAAGAGTGAGATTTAATAGGCAAAAAAGCAAAGAAAGTAAGGACTACGAAGAATTAGAAATGTACTGTAAATTAACGATTAAAGCAGATGAATTTGATGAAGAAGCGTATAATGAATTGATGGTCTGTTACAAAGATCAGCAGAAATACTCCAGTGCGATTCAAATATACAATGAATTAGCTGATTTTTTGAGCAAAGAACTTTCCATTGTACCAGATGAAGAGGCAGAAAGTATTTATTTAGATGTATTAGATTTAATGAATCAACGAGAAGAGAAGGTTTCTTCAGAACGTTTCTTCTTTGGCAGAGAGAGCGAAGTTCGTTTGTTACAAAAAAACTACCACCAATTCATTGAAAAAAATATCCAACACTCTTTTTTAATTAGGGGTGAAATGGGTGTCGGTAAAACAAGATTAAAAGACTATTTTTTGAAAGACAACACCAATCAAGATAGTCGCATTGTAGAAGTAAGTTGTTATCAATTTGAGCGCGATTATTCATTAAAATCTTGGAAAACGGCCATACTTGACATTGTAAGAGTAGCGTATGAAGAAAAAATCACTGTTCCATTATTCTTGATGAATGCTTTATCTGAATTTATCCCTGATGTTAGAGGGGAGTGGATGGTGGATCAAACCAATAAAAAAACTTCCCAATCCTATCAAAAATTATTTGGTTTTGAAGAGACGATTACTGAAATCATTAAATATGTCACAGCCAAGAAAAAAATGATTGTTGTTTTTGAAGATATTCACTGGATGGATGCAGCAAGTTTAGCCCTATTGACAAGTCTCTTAATTAACAATGATTTGCCGTCTTGTTTATTTATTGTGTTAAGTAGGAACGAAAAAAATGCAGATTTAGAAAAATTTATTATAAATACGAACTACCATCCAAATATGCATCATATTCAGCTAAGTTCTTTTACAAAAGATGAAAATAAACGATTTATTAATCGTACTTTACCGGATAATCAATTTACTGAAAAACTACACGAAAAAATATATACTGAAACCAATGGCAATGCCTTTTTTCTAACAGAATACTTGCAGTTAGTAGCAAATCACGAAGATCCAGATGAGATGTCTGCAAAAATGATAGATGTTTTACAAAAGCGTTTTTTGGATATGACTGAAAATGAAAAACGAATTGTAGAGGTAAGTTCATTATTTTACGATGAAGTACCGTTACGAATGTTAAAAGAGTTCATCCAATTAGATGAATTAGAAATCATTTATCAAACGGAAAATTTAGTTAAAAAAAGATTACTAGTAGAAACGACAACTGGAAAAGAAATTAGTTACGCATTTAACCATCAAAAGTTACGTGATTTTGTTTATACATCACTATCTCCTGCAAAAAAAACGATTTTGCATAACCGTGTAGGAAAAAGATATGAGAAAGAACTAAAAAATAATTTAAGTGATTTAACGATTTATTTCAAATTAATTTATCATTTTGAAAAAGCGGAAAATCATATGGACACTTTGTACTATCAAGTAAAAAGAATGGATATGTTGTTAAATTTTGTGCATGAGCGTTTTCCAGTCATCCACTACGATGAAGATTATTTCCGTAAGTTGTATATCAATGAAGCAGATGTAGATCGGATGTTAGGTGAATTAAGAGATAGATTGGTTCTAGTCAAAAAAGAAGAAATTTTTTCAAAAGAGATCGCTCTGTTAGAAGCAGATATTTTATTTTTATGTAGCCGCAATCTGATTCGTAAAGGCGACTATTCAAAAGGATTGAGAGATATTCAGCAGTTGTTAAACTTAGCCGAAAAATACGATATGAAAAAATATCTTTTGGGTGGGTACGAACAGATGATGTGCTATTGTATCCAAACTGAAAATGCAGAAATAATGGCGATTTATTTAAAGAAAATGGACGAAATTTTAAAAAATGAATTTAAAGAGGAACAAGGATTAATTTACCGTTACCAAGGATTGTATAATATGTTAATCAAAAACTATAAGCATGCAGAAAAATATCTTCAAGATGGGATTTCTTATTTTATTCAAACCGAAGAACGGTTTGAAAAATACTGTTTAATAATTGCAGCGTGCTACAATAATATAGGCGATAGTAAGGTTATATTGGGTGAACACGAAGAGGCCATTCGTTATTATAAAAAAGCCATTCATCTTTGCGAAGAAAAGAAAAGTTGGATTAGTATTTCTTTATTTGAAACCAATCTTGGAATAGTCCTTTTTGAAATGGGTCAGTATAAGCAAGCTAAAGTCTTTTTAAAAAGAGCAATGAAAACGTATGAGAAAATAGAATACAATATGAGCCAGTCTATGGCAGAAGTCTACATGTCTTATATAATGATAGAAGAGCGTAACTATTCAAAAGCGTTAGACTATATAAAAGATGCTAGCAAACACGCTAAAGTATTAAACGTTCCAAAGGAAAAAGTCTCTATTAATGAATGGAAAGAAAAAATAAACCTTTTATCTCAAAAAGATAAAAAAGTAGCGCAAGCGTTTGAACGATATTTAAAACGACACCCTATAAATACAGACTATAAACAGACTAGTCACGTGAATTAGATTTTAAAATTTTTTATAAGAAAGAATCAGGCTATTGTCCCTGATTCTTTTTTATTTTGCAGAATAATAAAATGAATACGCTATCTTTTGACGTTTTTTAGATGCTTCATGGATAGAATGAGGGCAACAAATGAATCAATGAAAGCAGGTAGATAGAATGGCTATCATTATGGATGGAGAAGTTGTTTCAACCTCATTATTAAAAGCGATGCTAGCTGATCGAGATAGTTTGAGAATAAGAAGGATTAGACCGACAGTAGAAATCATTAGAGTTGGCAAAAAAAAAGACGCACTTGCATATGAAACAGCAATAAAAAAAATGTTTAAAAAAATAGAGATTCGTTGTTTGGTCTCAGCTTATCCTGAGGAAGTTTCGCAGGATAAGTTAGTCATGGAAATTAAAAAGAAAAACGAAGACAATCGAATTCATGGCATCTTAATTTTACGACCATTGCCAGAACAATTAGATGAATACTTGATTGGCAAATGCCTTGATCCAACTAAAGATAGCGACGGGATGACGCCTTATAACTTAGGGAATAGTATTCTTGAAAACAACTCCTCGCATCTTCCTTGTACACCAATCGCCGTCTTAGAAATGCTTTCTTATTATCAAATAAAACTAGTCGGACAGAGAGTACTAGTGATAGGACAGAGTGCAGCGGTAGGAAAGCCGTTGACTGTCTTATTATTAAATCGAGGAGCAACAGTAACAACTGCTAACATCTATACAAAAGATTTGAAAAAAAGTTGCTTAGAAGCAGATGTGATCATTTCTGCTACTGGTAAAAAAGGGTTAATTAAAAAAGAATATGTTCCTAAAGGATGTGTTGTGATTGACGTGGGTATCTCTGTAGATGCAAAAGGCAATGTCAGTGGAGATGTTTGTTTTGATGACGTCAAAGAGCAATGCAGTTATATCACACCAGTACCTGGGGGAATAGGATTAATAACGACAACCGTGCTAGCAAGAAATGTCTTATCTACTGCGTTAAATGAAAGCAATAAACAAGTAGTATGACTGGATAAAAAAGGAGGAAACAAAAAAATGAGTGATTTTAATCCGCAAGAAATTGCACAGATAACGATAGATAAGGGACTAGCTAAAACAAAAACACCAGTAGGAAAAGAAAGTTTATTAGCCTTTGTAGGAGGGGCCTTTATTTCTATCGGTTACTTAGCGTATATCCGTATTACAGGTACAATGCCAGCTGAATGGGGCGGGTTGAGTACCTTTATCGGAGCTTCAGTCTTTCCAATAGGTCTGATTCTTATCTTATTAGGAGGAGGAGAGTTACTAACGGGTAATATGATGGTTGTAAGTATGGCTTACATCAATAAAAAAATTTCTTTTTTCGATATGATAAAGAACTGGGGAATTGTAGCCTTTTTTAATTTATGTGGTGCCCTTTTTGTCGCTTACTTTTTCGGTCATATACTTGGTTTGACAGAGGGAGTTGTCTTAGAAAAAACCATTGCCGTGGC
Organism: Carnobacterium sp. TMP28; assembly: GCF_047553015.1. Taxonomy (GTDB): domain Bacteria; phylum Bacillota; class Bacilli; order Lactobacillales; family Carnobacteriaceae; genus Carnobacterium_A. The sequence continues at coordinate 1,890,137 of NZ_CP180212.1, read as the reverse complement.
ACAAGCTAAAGTCGGAGATTCATTTTTTGTAGCATTTGTTTCGGGAATAGGCTGCAATTGGTTGGTTGGGATGTCTGTTTGGTTGTGTTATGGAACGAAAAGTTTTTCCGGTAAAATTTTGGCTATCTGGTTTCCTGTAATGGTTTTCGTTTTAATTGGTTTTCAACACGTTGTAGCTAATTTCTTTATTATTCCAGCAGCTATTTTTGCTGGCTCGCTATCATGGATTGAGTTTATTCGAAATATTATTCCTGTATTTTTAGGGAATGCTGTAGGTGGAAGTGTTTTTGTTAGCTTGTTCTATTCAATAGCGTACATGAAAAAAACAGCAAAAGTTAAAGAAAAAAGGTAGTCAAAAGAGTTAGCCGTTCAATCCGTTTTATCTTCTAAATTAGAAAAATAAACTAAAAAATTAACTAACGAAAAGGGGTAGCATCATGATCACGCAAAAAGAGTTAATCAAACAAAATGAGAAACCATATTCTTCTACACAAAAATTAACGATGACCGCTATGTTCATTGCTTTAAACATTGTCTTGAATCAATTAACTATTCCAATCGGAACAACCATAGAAATAGGCTTTGCATTTTTACCTATAGCTATAATGGCTTATCTGTTCGGGCCCATGCGTGCAGGCGGCGCAGCGATATTTGCCGATATTCTTGGCTTTTTCTTGAGACCAAACGGCTTTTTCTTTCCAGGATTTACATTAAATATGGGAATAGCCGCTGCAATTTACGGAATCTTTTTGTATAAGAAGCCTGTTACCCTTAAACGTGTCGCGATCACCGTATTGGTTGTCGATATTATCGTTAGTTTGATTTTAACACCTATCTGGTTAAATATCATGTATCAAACCAATCTATTTGCTATTCCACGTGTGATTAAAACCATGATTCTTTATCCAATTAATGTAGGGCTATTGTATTCAAACTTAACTTTTGTTCATCAATTTTTTGGTAAAAAGAACAGATAATTCGTTCATCGCAAACAACTGGATAAAAAGGAGAGAAAGAAAATGGTAGAGACATATACTGAAGCCCTGGATTGGATTCATGGACGTACTCATTTTGGTGTTCGACCTGGTCTATCACGCGTAAGCTATTTATTGAAGCAACTAGGTAATCCGCAAGATCAATTGAAAATAATTCATGTTGCAGGTACAAATGGAAAAGGATCAACTGTAACGTATTTACAAGAATTATTTTTAGCTAAAAAAATGAAAGTAGGAACGTATACTTCCCCATATATTGTGGTATTTAATGAACGCATTAGTATTAATGGTAAACCTATTTCAAATGAAGAGTTGATTCAACTAGTCAACAAAGTTCAACCAATTGTTCAGAGAATGGATGAAACAACAACAGAGTTACAAGGTATAACCGAGTTTGAAGTGATTACGGCGATGATGTTTGATTACTTTTTAACAGAAAATGTAGAAGTAGCAGTGATTGAAGTTGGTTTAGGAGGCTTATTGGATTGTACGAATGTCATTCATACACCTGTCGTCTCCGGTATAACAACGATTGGGTTAGATCATATAGATATTTTAGGAAATACAGTAGAAGAAATTGCTAGACAAAAAGCAGGAATTATAAAAAAAAATTGCCCTGTCGTAACTGGTAATATTTCTCCAGCAGCGATGACTGTTATTCAAAAAATCGCAAAAGAAAAAAAAGCGATTCTTTATCGGTTGAATGAGGAGTACCATGTTCAAGGAGAGAATCATTTTGGTGATTTTATTTTTAGAAATCAACTAGCTTCATTAGATTCGCTTCATACCCCTCTAATGGGAAGACATCAAGTAGATAACGCAGCTCTTGCTATTCAACTTTTCCAGGTTTATATGATTCAAGAGAAATTAACGTACACTAAGGAACTTATTCAAGAAGGGCTAGAAAGAGCGTTTATTGCAGGAAGAATGGAAACGATATCAGACAATCCACTCATTATTATAGATGGAGCACATAATGTTCCAGCTGTTCAAAAATTAAAAGAGACTATTCACTCAACAGTGATTGAAACTAATGTTGATATAAAAAGAATAAACATACTTTTTGCAGCAATTGATACGAAAGATAGTCTAGGCATGATTAGTATTCTAGAAGATATCCCAAATAGTGAACTTATTTTGACTTCTTTCCAAAATGATAAGGCTTGCTCTGTTGGCGAACTAGTGACTTTATCTGGTTTAACCCATCGAGTTTACTCTGATTGGCAAGAAGCGATGACACATATAGTAGTTGGAATGAAGGCAGACGAAGCTTTAGTGATTACTGGATCATTGTACTTTATTTCTGATGTGCGTAAAAAACTAATTGAAACGCCAATCGTGTCTATAGAAAAAAAGATAAAACAATTAGCAATAGACGTTTTGTAGACGCTTACATTATATAGTTAGGGCAGTAAAAAAATAGAACTTTAGGAGGAAATAATAATGAGTAAGAAACATGTATTGTGTGTCCCAAACTTTAGTGATGGTAAAAATATGGAAGGAATCAACGCAGCAGTAGAAGCAGTTAAAAACGTACCAACTGTCAAAATTGTAGCTGTTGAGCCAGAAGCAAACTTCAATAGAACTGTGTTAACGTATATCTGTGATCCAGAATATTGTGAAGAGTCTATGTTAAAATTAGCTGAGCAATTATATAAATTTATTAATATGGAAACTCAAAAAGGCGACCATCCTCGTATTGGTGCACTAGATACAATGCCAGTCTTCCCATTAGGAGAAATGACAGTAGAAGAAACAACTGAACTAGCAGAAAAATTAGGCCAGTCCTTACATGATCATTTCGGCGTTCCTGTTTATTTTTCTGGTCAAAATGCACGAACTGAATATAAAAAATCAAATACAAACATTCGCCGTGGACAATATGAAGGGTTGAAAGCTATTTTAGAAGACAAAGAAAATGAAAAATATGACGAAAGAAAACCAGATTTAAGTGTTAACGGAGAATTAGATGCTAAGATGGGCGCATGTACGGTTAGTTCAGATCTTGAAGGATTAACAGCCTATAACGTCTACGTGGAGTCAGAAGATGTTAGTATTTCTAAGAAAATTGCTAAACGAGTGAAGAGTGCTGAACATGGCTGGGCTTCTATCAAGAGTGTTGGCTTCAAAGATGAAGGACATCCAGGAACAGCTGTCTCAATGAATGTATTTGATGCTAGTGAAACACCATTGGCTATGTTGAGTGAATGGGTAAATGTTGAAGCTGAAAAAGATGGAACAAAAGTAATCAGCACTGGTTTAGTTGGACCGGTTAAATTAAAGTATATTGCAGAAGCAGCTCAACACTATGGTCATGAGTTTGATGGCAAAGATTACGACGGTATGATCAAAGTGTTAGAAGATAAAATGGGCTTAGAAGGTTTCAAAAAAGAATCAATTATTGAATACCACTTAGACTAAATATCCTCAAAAGGGCGGTAATAAAACTATCCGCCCTTTATTTTTAAAAAATACTCTTCTTAGAGAGGAACGAAGACAATGGAAATAAAAATTATACTGGGCTTATTGGTTCTTTTAACCATTTACTTTTTAATCATTTTTATCCAGGATTACAGACAAGCTAAAAAAGAAGGCAAACTAGAAGAAGGAAGCAACTTTGTTACTTTTTCTGTACTAGGATTTATCGCAAACTTTTTTGATACATTAGGTATTGGTAGTTTTGCAACATCAACATCTGTTTTCAAAATTGGCAAGTTGATGCCTGATAAGATGATACCAGGAACACTAAACGTTGCAACAACCACTTCAGTTGTAATGGAAGCACTTATATTCATGACGCTTGTTAAAGTAGATATCTTAACGTTAGTTCTAATGATTGGTTTTTCAATGTTAGGTGCTTATTTTGGGGCAAGTATTGTTTCAAAATTACCTGAAGTAAAAATTCAATTTGCCATGGGTGTTGCTCTAGTCATTGTAGCCTTTTTAATGCTAGCTGGATTCTTAAATATCTTCCCAATGGGAGGAGCTGCAATTGGATTAAGAGGCATTAAATTAGTTATTGGCTGTACAGTTTGTTTTATCTTAGGAATTACAAACTGTGTTGGTATAGGTATGTACGCACCAATTATGGCTTTAGCATTCGCTATCGGGTTATCTCCATTAGTTGCTTTCCCACTAATGATGGGTTCAACAGCATTCTTGCAGCCAGTTGCTTCTGCTAAATTTATTAAAGAAGGTATGTATCACCGTAAAGCTTCACTAGCTTATAGTATCTTTGGAGTGCTAGGTGTCTTAGTAGCCGCCTTTATTGTGAAATCATTGCCTATTAACGTCTTGAAAATATTAGTATTCGTTGTTGTTATCTATACAGCTCTTATGATGTTTAGATCAGCTAGTAAGAACATGAAAGAGAAAGCTAATTCAAAAAATCAAGAAGCTAGTGCAACAGAATAAAAACGATAAATAAATAAGCTAAAAATAAAAACAAACTATAGGAGGATTATCATGCAACTTGTCGACTTAACCATTACAGAATTTATTGGAAAATTAGGATCAAATGAACCAGCTCCAGGAGGTGGCTCAGCATCTGCATTAGTAGCAGGCGTTGGAGCAGCACTAACTCGTATGGTAGCAGAATTAACAATTGGCAAACCAAAGTATGCAGAGTATAATGATGAAATGGAACATGTTCTTGAAGAAATGAAAGTTGTTAACACAAATCTATTAGAATGTATTGATCGAGACACTGAAGCATTTAACCAAGTATCCGCGGTATTCGACTTACCAAAACAAACAGATGAAGACAAGCAAAAGCGTCGTGAAGCGATGCAGACAGCTTTAAAATATGCAACAGAGATTCCTTTTGAAACAATGGAATTTATTTTAGAAGGAATTCACTTAACAGCTAAAGCAGTTGGTAAATCAAATACGAACGCAGCTAGTGATTTAGGCGTAGCAGCATTAACGATGAAAGCAGGCTTATGTGGTGCATGGTTAAATGTTTGTATTAACTTGAGTGGTGTAAAAGATGAAGCATTTAAAAACGAGTACACAACTAGAGGAAAAGCTATTTTAGCAGAAGGTATCAAGATAGCAGACGATATCTATGAGGAAATTGAAAAATCACTCTAATTGATTAAAAGACACACTATTCTATAGGGGGCAGTATAAATGACTTTTTTAACAGATATTGAAATTGCAAAAAAAAATACAATGAAGCCAATTACTGAAGTGGCAGAAAAATTAGGTATCCAAGCAGATTCATTGGATATGTATGGGAAATATAAAGCGAAATTAGATATCAACGAACTAGAGAGACTAAAAGATCAGCCAAATGGTAAATTGATCTTAGTGACAGCAATCACACCGACTGCAGCTGGAGAAGGCAAAACAACGACGTCTGTTGGACTAGCTGATGCTTTAAATAAACAAGGAGAAAAAGTAATGGTTGCTTTAAGAGAACCCTCACTTGGACCTGTGTTTGGCGTAAAAGGTGGAGCCGCTGGTGGTGGTTATGCACAGGTTGTACCAATGGAAGACATCAACTTACACTTTACTGGCGATTTCCATGCTATTGGAGCAGCCAACAACTTATTGGCTGCTTTAATAGACAATCATATTTTTCATGGCAATGTACTAGATATTGATAGCAGACGAATCACATGGAAGCGCGTTGTTGATATGAATGACCGCCAATTGCGTCATGTTGTTGACGGTCTAAACGGTAAAATGAATGGGGTTCCAAGAGAAGATGGTTACGATATTACTGTAGCTTCAGAAATTATGGCGATTCTTTGCTTAGCGGATAGCTTAGCTGATTTGAAAACTAGAATTAAGCGAGTGGTTATTGGCTATTCAAGAACAGGCAAACAAGTTACCGCTGGTGAGTTGAAAGCTGAAGGCGCAATGACAGCTTTATTGAAAGATGCTATCCGTCCTAATATCGTCCAAACGCTAGAGCATACACCGGCTATTATTCACGGTGGACCATTTGCGAATATTGCTCATGGGTGTAACAGTGTTATTGCAACGAGAACAGCTCTAAAATATGCTGATTATGTTGTGACCGAAGCAGGATTTGGTGCTGATTTAGGCGCTGAAAAATTTATCGATATTAAATGTAGAAATGCTAATTTAAGACCAGATGCTGTAGTGTTAGTTGCAACAATTCGTGCATTGAAGATGCATGGCGGCGTAAAAAAACAACAACTATCAGAAGAAAATATCCAAGCAGTAGAAGCTGGATTACCAAATATGTTAAAACATATCAGTAATATGCGTGATGTATTTGGCTTGCCACTAGTTGTTTCAATCAATAAATTCCCAACAGACACACAAGCAGAAGTTGATGTTGTTATGAAAGCTTGCCAAGAAATCAATGTACCAGCAGTCTTATCTGATGTATGGGCAAAAGGTGGCGAAGGCGGTTTAGAAATGGCTGACGCTGTTAAAAAATTAGTGAACGAAGAAAATAACTTCAAATTTGCTTATGAGTCAGAAGATACAATTGAAGAAAAACTACACAAACTGGTTACAAAAGTTTATGGTGGCGATGGAGTGGAATACTCAGCAGAAGCTAAAAAAGAAATGAAAGTATTAACTGAAAATGGCTACGGTCATTTACCTTTATGTGTGGCTAAGACACAATATTCTTTCTCAGATAATAAAAATTTATTGGGTAGTCCAGAAGGATTTATCCTTACTATTAAGAATTTAAAGGTATCAGCTGGTGCTGGATTTATCGTAGCATTGACAGGTGCTATAATGACAATGCCTGGTTTACCAAAAATTCCTGCATCTGAAAATATTGACGTAGACGAAGCTGGTGAGATTACAGGACTTTTCTAAACAAATTGATAAAAATAAGAGGGTAAAGGAGTTCGTTCCTTTTACCCTCTTATTTTTTATGTGACATCGTGATAGCTAGTTTGATATGAAACTATCCTACTTTAGGCCGATTGATTAGTTGTATTTATTTATTATACTTAAGCTAGTAAAAAGAAAAATTGACTGCTATAAAAACTAAGAAATACAGTTTACGACCTCTATTCATATGGAAGAATCTGTTTCTAAAATAAGAAAAGTTTTATAATTGATCTCTTAAACTAACGACTAAAGGATGATGAAAATGCAAACGAATCAAAAACAAAAGAAAAATCCCGTACTCCAAATAAAACAAGTGATCCATTCTTTTTTTAATAAGGAAATAAGGAATAAAAATAAAGTAATGGCAGCAGTAATAGTGATGTATATCATTAGTCCGTTTGATTTTATTCCAGACTTTATTCCTTTAGCCGGCTATGCTGATGATGTCATTCTCCCTATTTTATTATTAATTGTTGATAACTTACTTTTAGAAAAAAATAAGTCAGCAAAAAAACAAACAACCAAGTAGAGAAAATAGAATCATGCAAAGAAGAATATGCTCTAAGTCCATTCTCTTCAAATTGAAAAAAAGTGTTTACTGATTTTAAGTAGAGACAACGAATAGTTAGTTGAAATAGAAAGATAGATCCAAGAATAAGTAAAGTATTCAGCTAACAGACCAGAACAATCGAGTTCTAAAACAGAAAGAAAATACAAAAGTTTTTTTATTAGCAAATAGAATCCATTATTTCTCTTTACAATTGATAAGAAAACGCTTAACATTGTTTAGTAGAAGAATGAATAATGGAGGGTCAAAATGAAGAATATAGGTATTTCTATTTATCCAGCAAAAAGTACATTTGAAAGCGATAAGAACTATTTAGACTTAGCAAGTAAATACGGTTTTACGCGTGTTTTTATGAGCCTGTTAGAGATTGAAGGCGATACGACAGAAGTCGTTGAAAAGTTCAAGAAAGTAATAGATTACGCCGATTCAGTAGGTATCGAGACTGTTTTAGATATTAACCCTAATTTATTTGGTCAACTTGGTGTTAGTTACACAGACTTAAGCTTTTTTAAACAACTCGGTGCAGGTGTTATTCGTTTAGATTTAGGCTTCACTGGAGCAGAAGAAGCAACGATGACAGAGAATTCAGAAAAATTAAAAATAGAAGTAAATATGAGTGGTGGGACAAATTATATCGATAATGTGATGAGCAATCGGCCGAATCGAGACTATCTAACGGCCTCTCACAACTTTTATCCACAACGTTATTCAGGTTTATCTCAAGAACATTTTGAACGAACAACGGCACAATTTAATCAGTACCGTTTGCATACTGCTGCATTCGTAACTGCTGAAAACGGTAAACTTGGTCCTTGGCCAGTACAACAAGGTTTATGTACATTGGAAGAACACCGGTATGTATCTATTCATACGCAAGCAACGCATTATAAATTGATGGATTCTATTGATGATTTATTAATTGGGAATGCGTATGCAACGGAAGCAGAATTAAAGGCACTAGCAGAAGCTTATTTAGGATCTTATCCACAATTAAAAATGGTCTTCAATGAACATGCAACGGATTTAGAAAAGAAAGTTATTTTAGAAGAAGTTCATTCTTATCGCGGGGATATCTCTGCATATATGATTCGTTCATCTATGACAAGAGTTCACTATAAAAATGAAAACTTTCCAGCACATCAAACAGACGCTATTAAAAAAGGCGATATATTAATTTGTAACAATGATTTTGGACAGTACAAAGGAGAAACGCAAATTGCCTTAAACGATATGGAAAATGATGGAACGCGTAATATTATTGGTCATATCCAAGAAGAAGCACTTTTCCTGTTGGATTATCTAATGCCTTCCGCTAACTTCATGCTTTCATTATAGAAAAAACAGTAGCAGCAATAAAATTAAGAAACAGAGCAACAGGAAATTAAATAAGAATAAACCATCCTTTCTTAACGCCTAAAAAACGAAAAGAAGGGATGTTTATTCTATAAAGGTAAAAATTCATTTTATTAGAACGTATGAAATAGCTTATCGTTTTTACAATAAGTAGAGATAACGTATACTAAGAGTAATAGAGTGAAGAAATTAGTTTATACCTAACGTAAAAGAGGTGAAAGTATGTTTACCGATAGACGCCTAACAGAGGCTTACAAAAATGCTAGAGTAGAATACTTTGATGAAACATCGAAATACATCTTTTTTAGTGATGTTCATAGAGGAAATGGAAGTATGTCGGATGAATTTGCTCGAAATAGAAATATTTATCATCATGCACTAAACTATTATTATAAAAATGGATTTACCTATGTTGAAGCAGGTGATGGTGATGAATTGTTAGAGTACTCAGACTTTAAATACACAAAAAATGCCCATCGTGAAGTATTCGATGTCATTAAAGATTTTTTTGATGAAGGACGATTGATACGGTTATATGGCAACCATGATTTATTATTAAAGAATAAAAAGTATGTTGAAGAAAATTACTATACGAACTACGATGAATACAATGAAGTTTTTTTTGATTTTCTTAAGGGTTTAAAACCAATAGAAGCCTTAGTATTAAGAAACTTAGAAACGGGGCAAGAAATTTTTACAGTACATGGTCACCAAGGAGATGCACCTAATGATCAATTTGCATTTTTCACAAAGCTTTCTATCAGGTATTTTTGGAGATTTTTACATGGATTCGGAATAAGAAATCCATCAAGTCCTGTAAAGAATGTGACAAAGCGGCATAAAATCGAAAAAAATTTTAATAAATGGATTAAGAAAAATAAAATGGCATTAATTTGCGGACACACCCATCGGTTCAAGTTTCCTAAAAGTGAAGAACTTCCTTATTTTAATTCAGGTTGTTGTGTTTATCCAACGATTATCACATGTATTGAATTAACTGAAGGACAAATACAATTGGTTCGATGGAAAATTAAAGTGAATTCTGAAGGTGTGCTAGCAATTGGGCGAGACATCATGCGAGGACCTGAGCCAATTGAATCGTTTGACATTAGGTAAAGAACCACTAAATGACTAAGAAGAATAAAAGGAAGAGTATGAACAATACGTAGGCTTATTTAGGTTGTTTTTTAAATGATGGCTATCTAATCTGGTCTAAGCTTTTATTCTTGACATCATTATTTGACGTCTTTATACTAATGCTTAAAGTTACAGGTAAGTAAACCAACGAGCTAATGTTAGTCAATTAGTTCGTTGGTTTACTCTCTTTGTTAAAGAGAACAAAAGGAGGGGAAAAGATGAAACCCATTATAGAAGTTAAAAATTATACTAAAAAATATGGTGACTTTACGGCAGTTGATGACGTTTCTTTTAGTGTGAAAGAAGGAAGTATTTTCGCTTTTCTTGGACCAAACGGAGCTGGGAAAAGCACAACAATCAATACGCTAGTTACGATGATGGAAAAAACATCTGGTACATTGATAATCGATGGAAAAGACGTTTCAACTGAAAAAGATGAAGTAAGAAAAGCCATTGGGGTCGTCTTTCAAACTCAAACATTAGATGAAAAAATGACGGTTACTGAAAATCTAAATATGCACTGTGTTTTTTATGGAGTCCCTAAAAGTGAAGTTAAGGAACGTATTCATTTTGTATTAGACTTAGTTGATTTATTGGATTGGAAAGACAAAAGTGTGTCGAATCTATCTGGTGGGATGAAAAGACGAGTTGAAATTGCTCGTGCGCTTTTGCATTATCCAAAAGTGTTGTTCTTAGATGAGCCAACAAGTGGTCTAGATCCTCAGACGCGAAATAAAATGTGGGAATATATTACAAGACTACAAAAAGAAAAAAATATTACAATTTTTCTAACAACACACTACATGGATGAAGCAGAAATCTGTGACCATGTCGCAATTATGGATAATGGAAAAATTATGGTAGACGATACACCTGCAAATTTAAAGCGTCGTTACACAAAAGATAAAGCAACTTTGCAAGTTGAAAATCCAGCTCTATTTGAAGAAACATTAATAAAAGAAAAATTTTCGTTTGAAAAAAAGAAAAATATCTTTCATATAGTTGTTGACATAGAGGACATTCAACAGTTCTTAGATGTGATTCAACCATTTAAAAACGAAATAAAAGATTTAGAAATTAAAAAAGGAACATTGAATGATGTCTTTTTAGAGATTACAGGTAAAGAAATAAGAGAGGAGGCGTCAGAATGAGAACTATATCAGCACTTTGGCTAAGAAATTTACGTGGCTTTGTACGAGATAGAGTTAAGCTAGTTACCTCGTTAGTTATTCCATTTTTCTTCCTATATGTTTTTAGTTCCATTTTTAAAACAGATCAAGTAGAAGATCCTACAGCCTTTTTACTAGCCGGTATCATTGTTGCAACGGTTTTTCAAACGTCATTAAATATCGCTACATCTACAATTGATGATACTGTTTCAGGTTTTATGAAAGAAATATTAGTTAGCCCGACTAGTCGGTTTAAAGTAGCCTTAGGACAGATAGTGTCGGCCGCTACAATTGCAACAGCTCAAGGGATTCTTATCTTAATTATTGGTTTTTTCACAGGATTGAGATTTAATAACTGGGAAACGATCATTTATGTTTTATTTGCATTGATGTTGGTTGGTTTAGTCTTTTCAGGATTAGGACTATTTTTGGCCTCTATGGTAAAAAGTGCTTCTACATTTCAAGTTGTGCAACAAGCAGTAGTCTTACCGTTTACATTTTTATCAGGAGCTTATATCCCAATAGATTTCTTGCCAAAGGTGCTAAAATTTGTTTCTTATTTTAATCCAATGACTTACACAACGGCTTTCTTCAGAACAATCATGTTAGAAAAAGGTGGATTACCTCAAGGTGATTTATTAAAATTAGGTTTAGCATTTGATTTAAATGGTTTTATTATAACACCGTGGATGAGCGGGGGGATTATTGCTATTTTTGGGACATTATTTTTATATTTAGCAACAAACTCATTTGTTAGAGCAGACTTTAATAAAATTTCTCGTAATCCATTAGCTCGAAAATAAAACAATTAAACAGATTAAAAATAATGCTCCAGCTTTTTATGGAGGATTATTTTTTTTGAACCAATTGAGACTATAGAAATAAGTTAGAATAAGATGAGGATGAGATTAAAGTTGGCTAAACAATAGAGTATACATACTTATCGTTTAGAAAATTAGTCGTTATAATTAAATAACTGTAGTACAATAGGAGTAATATACTTCTTATGATGGCTCAAAAAAAGGAGATAAAAAAAGGAAATAAATAGAAGGAGTAGGTGCTAATGGTATCAATTTATGAAGGCTTTTTTCTAAATCTTTGTGTACTGATTGCCTCACTATTTGTTTATAAACAACTAGTTAGAAATATTTCTGAAAGTTATGAAAATAAGTATTCATCAATTATTAGTGGTTCACTAGGTGGTTTACTAGGTATTATTTTGATGCATTTTAGTATTGTAACAGGAGTAAATTCAATTATTGACCTTCGAGTTATCCCTTTGATGTTAACCATTCTCTACAATGGATGGCTGTCATCATCTATAACAGCTATTGTCATTATTATTTCTAGATTCATGATAGGTGTAAACAGCCAATCTCTTTCCAATGTTGTCTTTATCTTGCTCTCGTGGGCGATTTTTTATTTTTGTTCTAAAAAAATAAAAAATCGTTGGACCTCTGTCGTTGTTATGCTAAGTTTAAGTAACGCAGTTTATACGTTATTGACAATACTTGTTCCATCAACAACAAGTATTAATTATATTTTATTAGTGAATTACTGGACGGTTTCCATCTTAGGAGGATTAGTTGCCGTTTATATAATGGATTATTTAACCAAAAGTGAATTTTTATTTAAGCAACATAAAAGTTTTGCTTTTACTGATCCGTTAACAGGTTTAAATAATGTTCGTAGTTTCGATAGAGCCTTTAATCGAGCAAAAAAGAGACAAGATAAAAGTATTGCTATTATGATTTTAGATATTGATCGCTTTAAACAAGTGAATGATACGTACGGACATTTAGAAGGAGACGTAGTGCTAAGGAAATTGGCAGCTATTTTAAAAATGAGCCAAGGCCCAGAAGATATTGTTTCTAGGAATGGTGGGGAAGAATTTTCAATTTTAATTCATAATTGTACAAAATCAGAAGCTTATGAAAAAGCAGAATCGATAAGAAAAATAGTTGAAAATTCATTTTTTATAATAAAGAACGGAACAATGTCTCTTCATATTACTATTTCTGTTGGCATGACCATTTATAGCGATACGACAAAAGAAATCGACCACCTATATGCCCACGCCGATCAAGCTCTTTATGAAGCAAAAAAGAGTGGCAGAAACAAAGTTTGTTTTTATTCAGGAGATAATCCCTTAAGTTAAAAGAAAGTGAAGTTAGGACAAGTTATTTTATCTTAGCTTCTTATTTTTTTGTAAAAATAGAATGAAAAAGACCGATTGAAAATGACACTAGTTAAAAGATAGAATCCAGGTTGACAATCTCTCTATTGTGACATACTATATAGTTATTAAGACACACTATATGAAGGAGCTAGGCAATGGACTTAAGTGAACGACAAAAAAAAATTATTGATATTGTAAAAGAAAAGGAACCTATTACAGGTGAAAAAATAGCGGCATTACTAGGATTCTCACGTTCAACATTGCGACCGGATTTATCTCTTTTAACCTTGAGTGAATTAGTGATAGCAAAACCTAAAGTTGGCTATTTTTATAATGCTCATAAAGTAGAGCCCTTTATTATAAAGGATATAAAAGAAAAAAAGGTAGAAGACGTTATGAGTGTTCCAGTGATAGTGACTTCCGATACATCTATTCAAGATACAGTAATTAAAATGTTTCTAGAAGATGTAGGCTCAGTTTATATTACAGAAAACCAGCAACTTGTAGGACTTGTTTCTAGAAAGGACTTATTAAAAACAGTGATTGGAAAAATGACTGTTGAAGAAATCCCTGTTAGTATGGCTATGACAAGAGTACCCAATGTCGCTTATGTGTTTGGTACGGATTCTGTTGAAGTTGCTACAAAAAAATTGTTAGAGCATGAAGTTGACAGTCTTCCAGTTATTGAATCTACTAATGAAGATAAAATAAACCAGTTAAAAATAGTTGGGAAATTTTCAAAAACAGTCATTAGTCGTTTATTTTTAGCGATTATAAAAAATGACAGATAGGGGGATAATATGAAACCTGTAGCAATTTACCTTATTTCTGATTCAATTGGAGAGACAGGTGAACAAGTGATACACTCAATTCTTTCTCAGTATTCTATCGAAGTTGAGGAAATTAAAAAATTTACTCACGTAGTAACTAAAAAAACAGTAGAAAAAATACTAACTAATGTATCTGAAGAAGAAAATACGGTTATTTTTTATACATTAGTCCAACAAGAATTGAGACAATACATCAAAGAGTTTTCTGGAAAAAATGCTATTTTTTTAGTAGATTTATTAGGTGACGGTCTGACTGCAATAGAACAAGCAACCTCTTTGAAACCTCTAGGAGAACCAGGTATCATTAGGAAAATGGATCAAGAGTACTTTAAACGGATTGAAGCCATTGAATTTTCTGTTCGATACGACGATGGCAAAGATCCAAGAGGGATACTAAAAGCAGATTTAGTTATCCTAGGAATATCAAGGACCTCTAAAACACCTTTATCCATGTATTTAGCTAATAAAAATATACGTGTTGCTAATGTCCCACTTTTCCCTGAATCTGAACCACCTAAAGAAATTTATCAAATTTCGCCTTCTAAAATTATTGGTTTGACGAATACTCCTGAAAAATTAAATGGTATTAGAAAAGAACGATTAAAAAATTTAGGCTTACCTTCTAATGCTAGTTATGCGGAAATGAACCGTATTTTAGAAGAGCTAGAATACGCCGATAAGATTATGAAGAGAATTGGTTGTTTGGTTATTGATGTTTCTGACAATGCTATAGAAGAAACAGCTAACTTGATTGTTGATTATGTAAAGAAAATGGATGCTTCTTTTAATAAATGAAAAAGGTCACTAGTGTTGCATGAAACATTGTATGTTTCACAAATTTGTTTATATTATTCCAATATGCAAAAAGGTCCTTTATACTGAACTCAGATGACTCATCCAAGACCAATAAAAAGGACCAAACTCATGGATAAGTATAAAACAAATTCTGCTTTTAATAAATGGTTTTCTTCGATTAAGCTAGATTTTTTACCAAGCTCTATTCAAAAAAAGATTGTTGACTTTGATAAATATCATAAGAAACTTAGTTTCTCTCAAGCTCTTCAACTTTTTCTTCATGGAATCAATGACGAAAAAGAAAGTCTTAGAGAGATGAATGCGGCTTTTGTTTCGAAAGAACTTCAAAAAGAAATGGGCATGACTAGTATCAGTTATTCCCAGCTTTCTAGAACTCTATCAAAAATAGATTCAGAGATTCTTTTAGCTATTTTTAGTCAGCTAGTTAGTCAGGCTAAAAATAAAAGGCCCGTAACGAAAAGAAATAGTCTCTATCTAATTGATTCTTCGACGTTTTCACTTAATCAAAATCTTTATCAATGGGCTGATTTTCGTAAAACAACATCAGGAGTTAAGCTTCACTTAAAGCTCTGCTTTATGGATAATGACCATCTTTACCCAGATGAATTTACACTAACTAACGCCGTCGAGCACGATACAAATCAGTTAGAAGTATTGGTTAATCAACCTGAAGCGACTTATGTGTTTGATCGCGGTTACCTTGATTTTGAACGATTAGATACGATGCACTCGCAGGGCTACTTCTTTGTGACAAGAATCAAAAAGAATACAAAAGTTCATGTTTTAGAACCCTTAGTAGCTTCCAAGAGTGAGTCCGTTATCAGCGACCAAATGGTCGCATTAGGTGCTCAGAACCATCTAACGTCCAGATTTCGTTTAGTAACCGTTCAAGATAAAAAGGGGAAAACTCTCCAGTTTATTACCAATCGTTTTGACTGCTCCTCTACTGACATTGCAGAAATGTATAAAGCACGTTGGCAAATAGAGCTGTTCTTCAAGCATATTAAACAACATATGACGATTAAAAAGTTTTTTTCAAGAAGTGAAAAAGGAGTTGTCAATCAGCTGATTTTAGCCATGATTGCCAGTTTATTAACCTATTTGATTAAGTTAAAAACAAAAAGTAACCAGTCTGTTTTCCAAATCAAACGATTTTTTCGTTATCTGTTATTTCAACCGGCAGAAGAATGGTTTAATCTTTTGATACCGACTTAGATCCTTAAAGAAAGGGTGTCCGTTGGTAATGGAATCAGTTGAATAAGCAAAATTTTCTGGAAATAGTCATCTTTCGCGTAAGCATTCCCTTTTTTTGCCTTTTTTCAGAAAAATAAGAAATGAGGTTAATCAAGCTATGTTTATGCAACACTAGTGGAAAAAGGTATAAAAATTATTTTAGTCAGATAGAAAACGCCTTCTGAGGATGTTTCTGTGAGGATGAAAATAGAAAGAGAAATCTTACTAGCTAGAGCAGGAGTGACTTCTCATGTTTCAATAGTCGTTCAAAATAAAAACGATAGCTATTCGAGTTAATTCAGAAGATGCAAAAAAGTGCTAGAGTTTAAAGCAAGAGGAATCGGTTTAATTAGAATAAATTATATGTTTTTAAAGAAGATAATATTTTTTCAGTTAGAGGAATCATGTTAGCTAGACCTGCTAAAGAATGAACAAAGTCGTTAGGCGAACTACTTCTTATATAAAAAAACGATTTTTACCAAATGTATCAGTTAACTCAGACGACAGTGCTGAGTGAAAAGGAATTAAAAAAGTATGTAAAGAAAAAAGTGAATCCTTGATTTACTGTATTTTTCTTTCTTTTTTTCATGTACCGATTGCTCGCTGAGTCGTTGCTTAAGTTGCTATCAAATACAATTAAATCAAAAAAGAATATCTAAAAAATTGTAATAAAGATATTTTCTACAAAAAATAATTAAGCACTATTTTTTCTTTGAAAAGCCAGAATAGTAGAAAAACAGAGTAGACTAGCCTATAGTCTACTCTGTTTTTAGTGATAAAAAACTATTTGGGAGAAAGAATCCGTATTTTAGTTACAGTTCTAAGCAAATACGAGTATACTTTAAACTAAAGAGAAAACACAGCTTGTTGTATAAGAACAAGGAGGTTAAAGGATAAAGAAGGGAAAAGAATGGGTATAGTTGCTTTGGAAAACAAAAAATGTATTGTCAAAATCGAATGCATAAAAGAACCAATAGTGTTTTTTCTTTTTTGTTAAGTGTCTGGTTGTGGTAGGTTTTAAGAAAAAGAACGATTCTTAATAAAAGATACATTCCTATTTAAAAACTATTTTCATGAGAAGGATGGGGCAAAATGAATTATTACATCAAACAAAAATTTTTTTCTTGGAAAGATACATTTTCAGTTAAAGATAGTCTGGGTCAAGATGTTTATTCAGTAGAAGGTGAACTGTTATCGTGGGGGAAAAAACTGCATGTAAAAGATAGTAATGGAAAAGAAGTCCTCTACATTGAACAACAACTGTTTAAATTTTTGCCAACTTATTCGTTATTTGTCGATGGGAAAGAACAAGCTAAAGTGACGAAAGATTTTACTTTTTTCAAACCATCTTACACGATTGAAGGGCCTTCTTGGCAAGTAGAAGGGTCTATTTGGGAACACAATTATCAAATAGTGACGAATCAAGGAATAATTGCAGATATTTCTAAAGAATGGCTGACATGGGGAGACACTTATGCTTTAGATATAAGGGATGAATCCCATACACTATTAGCTTTGGGTGTGATTATCGTAATTGATTGTGTTATAGCAAGCCAACAAAGCGCTGCAAATAGTGGATCGTAACAGAAAGAATACACGAAAAACTGATTAAACAGTCATGGCAATGACTGTTTAATCAAAGATAGTGTTGTTTTAAAAGATAGTTTCAAAGAAAATCAGATAAATTGACAAGGCAAAGTTGGATTGTTAAGGTTAGTGTACTCATAGATTAGTTCTGAGATAAACTATTAATCAAAAAAGTGGAAGCTAACTAGATACTATGAAGGAATATAGTATCGTCTCTGTTGCATGGAGGACTTAAGAGAACAATTAGCGTTTTTTAAAATAAAGTATGATGAAATGATTCTTTCTAGTCCAGTCATAGTAGAATATTCCCTATGTGCATGAGTGTTACTAACTCATGCATTTTTCAACCTTTTTATTAGATAGTAGATAAACTAATTTCAGTTACAATAAATGAAACGATCAACCAATACATTAAAAAGAGGAGTAAAAAAATGACCAAAAATAAAAAAATAAACTTGGTTGTATTTGCTGCAGTAACCGTAATTATAGGTGGTTGTGCAACGAATACAAGTAAAGAGAACACTGAAAAAGCCAAAGAAGACAGTCAAGTTCTTAATATAGCCGCAGATTCAGAAATGGATACAATGGATACGACTATTTCTACGACTAACTTTACAGCAATGAATAATGTCTTTGATGGATTGCTTTCTTATGATTTATCAGGCGAAATAGTACCCGCAGACTCAAAAGATATGCCAGAAATTTCAGAAGATGGGTTAACCTATACGTTTACTATTCGTGAAGATGCTAATTGGTCAAATGGAACCCCGGTCACAGCGGCTGATTATCAATTTGCTTGGCAAAGAATGGTTGATCCTGCTAATGGTTCTGGGTACGCTTATTTATTTTCAGGAATTATAAAAAATGCAGAAGCTATCTTAGCTAGCGAAAAGACCGTCGATGAACTAGGTATTGAAGCTGTAGGAGATAAACGAGTTAAAGTAACATTAGAACAACCTGTACCATACTTTATTAATTTATTAACTATTCCGCCTTATTTTCCGCAAAATGAAGCTTATGTGACTGAACAAAGTAAAAATTATGGATTAAGCGCTGAAACAACTATCTACAATGGACCATTTGTTTTATCAGATTGGACTGCAGCTGAAGGGAATTCTTGGAAGTATGTTAAAAATGATGGCTATTGGGATAAAGATACCGTTAAACTTGATGCAGTTAACGCTCAAGTTGTGAAAGAAATTGGAACAGGTATTAATTTATACGATTCGGGACAATTAGATACGTTTTCTTTATCAGGAAATTTTGTTCCTCAATACAAAAATGATGAAGATTTCAAGACAAAAGATAAGGCTTGGATTTATTACTTGGAACTAAACCAAGAAATACCTGAATTAGCCAACAAAAATATAAGAAAAGCATTAATGACAGCTATTGACCGCAAAAACTTTACGGACAATGTCTTACAAGATGGTTCTGAGCCTATCTATGGTCATGTTCCTAGAGGGCTAGCTAAACATCCTGAAACAACTGTTGATTTTCGTGAAGAAGCAGGAGATATAGCTGGTTTCGATGTTGAAAAAGCACAAGAAGCTTGGGAAGAAGGCTTGAAAGAGCTAGATAAAAAAGAAATAATGTTAGAGCTCACAACGTCTGATACTGAAGACAGTAAAAAATTAGCTGAATTTATTCAAAGCGAGTATCAAAAGAATTTACCAGGGTTAACCATTGAGATTCGACAAATGCCTGATAATTCTAGACTAGATAACGTTAAAAAAGGCGATTACCAAATGGCTACGACCTATTGGTCAGCAGACCTTGCAGATCCTATTAATTTTGTCGAACGTTTTAGTACAGAAATTAATCGTGGAAATTATTCATTTGAAGATGTAGATAAATGGATTGAAAAAAGTAACCAACAATATAATGACCTTTCAGCAAGATGGGAATCAATGATTCAAGCAGAGAAAGTTGCTCTAGGAGAACATTACGTAGATATACCCATCTATCAAACAGCTGAACCTTATCTTGAACAATCTTATGTAAAAGATATTTACCTACCCGTATTTGGTAGTACAAGCTATAAATATGCGTATCTAGATAAAGCTCAGTAAAAAGGATGTTTTCGTAAGAGATTAGTTATGGATACTATCTACCAAAAAAAATCCATTTATCTAGTGAAAAAAAAGTTGATTCAATGTTGTCTATCATCATGAATGTAGCCTGCCTATTCGTTAAGTTACTAGTCTCTATTTTCTAGAAGCCAATCACACAATAATCTTGAATGGCGTTCGCTTCATTGGAAAAGTTTGTTACAATGAAAGGAATGATAGAAAATAGTCCTATTAGATAACGTATAAAACAATGACTGAGGAGGAAACACAGATGATTAAGGCCGTTATTTTTGATATGGATGGTGTAATTGTTGATACAGAACCCATTTATTATGAAAGATTGCATGAATTTTTTAAAGTTAATGAGGTTCATCCTGATCTTGAAGAATTAGATAAAATTGCTGGAGCTAATTCAACAGATACATGGGATACTATCCAACGTATCTGGGGAAAGACGTTAAATAAACATGAGTATGATAAAGCTTATGAGGACTATTTTAAAGATCGACCGATTGATAGTAATGATATACTAGATTCTAATTTAAAAACGTTATTAGACTGGCTAGTAGAAAATAAGTACAAGATTGCTTTAGCTTCCTCTTCATCGATGACAGAAATCAAAAAGGTGTTAGAAGAGTGCAACTTGTCACATTACTTTGAGTCTATTTTAAGTGGAGACATGTTTAGACAATCTAAGCCCAATCCTGAGATTTATTTGAAATCTGCGGCTCAATTAGAAGTGAAACCAGCAGAATGTCTAGTTATTGAAGATTCTACTTATGGTATCATGGCTGCGAAAGATGCAGGTATGTATGTTTTAGCTAAAAGAGATGAGAGATTTAATTTTAAGCAAGACTTAGCAGATAAAATAATTAATCGTTTAACTGATGCGATAACAGAATTGCAAAAATTAACGAACTGATACACAAAAAGAAGATGCAAAGAATCCAAGATTGCTGGGATTCTCTGCAGCTTCTTTTATCTTCCATTACTTATACAAAAACGATTCAATCCAACAACTACTTAGTAAGTAGCAATAAAAGGTTGGATTCGTTAATGGGTAGTGACTAACAGAATGAGTCAAATAAAAAAGTAGTCCATATTGGACTACTTTTTTTTATTTTTTAAAGAGTGCCTTTTGCTGCAACCGGAGTAGGAGCAGAAGCATCTTCGTTTTCTTCAAGATAGATTCTATTTCGTACTTTCATTTTTCCTGCATACCAGATGAATAATATCAGGTATGCTGAAAGTGCGCCTACAGCGTAAACAACAGATTTAGCATTTGGATTGCTAACAGCTTTACCAATTAAAATAGCAACCATTCCTTCAACAGGACCTTCTTTAGTTGAGTGAGAGATCATTTGAGAAGATTCTAATCCAGATGGGAAAGCACCAACATTCTGTGCTGTATCTGTTACTAATGGTGCAATCATTGTACCTGACCATAAGAAGATTGGTAACATAAATACTCCAATAATAATCATTCTTAACATTTTACCACGACAAACGACTAACAAAGCAGGTGTTAGACCAATAGCGATGATTCCAGCAAGTGGAAGAATAGCGTTTCCTGGTAAAAATAGAGACATGATTAACAAGATAGGAGCTAGAACGTTAGCAGTTGCCCACATCTCAGCACGAGCGCCTAAGAAAGGCCAGTCAATTCCGATAAATAATTTGCGTCCAGGGAAACGTTTAGCCATAAAGTTTGTAATCCCTTGTGAAAGAGGCTCGACAGCTGAAATGAACCAAGAACCAACAATAGAGAATAATTCAAGAGAAACAGCACCCGTAAAGGCTAAAGCAAAGATTGCGGTAATAGATTGTTGGCCTAATAAACCAACAAAAACACCTAAGTATGAACCAATTGCGAATTTTGAACCCCAGAAGCCGATTTTTTTGTTCAACTCTGCAGCATTAAAGTCGTATTTATCAAGTTTATAAAAGAACTTATCAAAAATAGTATCGAATAACATGATAAGCGGATTTAACATAAAGTTCAAATGTGTAGTAGTAGTAGGATTTTGTTCTGGCATATTTAGCAGATCATTAAAAGTAGGTTTCATTAAATCGGAGTTGATAAATTTCAATACACCGATAAAGACTACGAATAAAGTTGCAACGAATAAATTATTAGAGAAGTATAAGATAATGATACCAAGCAATGCCGGGTGCCAGAAGTTAAAAATATCAACATCTAATGTATTCGTTTTATTTAAAGCAAGCATAACCATATTAATAATAACAAGAATTAATAGAAAGAAGAGTGTATAAGGAGATCCCCAAGTGATGGTCGCTAAAGGAGCCCAGCCAACGTCAGTAATAGAT
The DNA here is from genome assembly GCF_047553015.1 of Carnobacterium sp. TMP28. GTDB lineage: Bacteria > Bacillota > Bacilli > Lactobacillales > Carnobacteriaceae > Carnobacterium_A. The sequence continues at coordinate 1,868,044 of NZ_CP180212.1, read as the reverse complement.
AGTTGAATTCCCGTGTTAGCCACGAAAGCTTGTAGAGATTTAGAAAAGGCTGAAGTTAAGATATTAATAACCATTCCCATTCCAGTTAGTGCAACGGCAAGTTTGATTCCGCCTTCAAGAGCTTTTGAAAATTTAACACCCATAATAAGTGCAAAAAGTGTTAAGAGAATTAACATCATTGGTGCAGACCCTAAATCAATTAAGGGTTGGAAAATCGTATTGGAAAATTTTACTATACCATCTAACATATCATTTTAGCCCCTTTTATATTCTATTTTATTGAAGATTATTGTCTTTAATGGTCTTTTCTAATTCATCGAATACAGGAATAGCCATTACTGGAATTCTATATAAAATTGGACCAGCTTCTACGATAGGAATAGGAATAGTAAAACCCAAATCGGGAGTAGAGATAGGTGTGAAGATATCGTACTTAGCCATCATTTCTTCATTGATATCCTTAACGACAACAGCATCTGCTTGTACATTGTAGCCTCTATTTGCCATTTCTGTTTCAATACTATCTTTAATTTGATGACTTGAGTTAACTCCTGCTCCACACGCTGCTAAAATTTTAATCATTATTTTTTCCTCCTAATATAGTCTATTTTTTTTATGACACTATTAAAATTTTTCTTGTAAAAACTGATAAATTTTTTCTGTATCTGTATAGTTAAAAAATTCATTTAGTTGCTTTGGATCAACTGTGCTGATGAATCCCATAATATCAGATAAAATATTGGTTTGTGCTCCTGGATCATTGTTCAAAATCATAAATAGGAAACTAACTTCCAAAGTAGCAGAAGGATGAATCATATTGTTAAATGTTACCGGTGTCATTAATTTCACTGGAATAATACACCTAGTATTAACAAATTCACCTTCAGTATGAGGAATACCGATATTTGGTAAAGAAGGATTGACTACGAATAAATCCATTCCGGTAGGGAAAGATTCTTCTCTTTTAATCAAATTTTCTAAAAATGATTCTTTTACCAATCCTTTTTTTACTAATTGTTCAGCAACATCTTTAAAAACAGCTTCTTTAGATGTTTGTTCAGATAAGAAAATAGAATCAGGTAAAAATAACGGGTTAACGATATCTGAGTTTGTAGCTAACATAATGCTGACCTCCTGTTCGTTGATGATTGTTATTGTTTGTTTGTGTTCTACATTTCCTAGTATAACGTGAAAAAAACAAAAGTCAACGCTTTCTTTTCTGTTTCTTAATAGAAAAATAAAGAATAAGAAAAATAAATCACTATAAAAATTAGAGTGTCATATAGAAGGTTTATATAAAATAATGCTTTCAAAGCTTTTAAAACAAGTATTTGAGTAAAGATAATACAATAGGATTGCTAAGAGATGTTGACATTCGCTTGTATAAATGTTAGTTTATGTTTGTATTGATAAATAACCAACAAATAAACAGGTAGCAATGAATAAACAGATAGGAAGGAGAACAAAATGAAAAGAGATCGATTGCTGACTATTTTATCAGAAGTAAATAAAAGCGGTACCGTAAAGACAGCTGATTTGATAAAGAAATTACATGTATCTGATATGACCGTTCGAAGAGACTTAGATGAATTAGCTGAAAGTGGTAAAATTATACGCCTTCATGGTGGGGCACAGAGCATTAAGAGCAGTATTATCTATGAAGCTTCTCATGTTGAAAAGAGAGAAATTCATATAGAAGAAAAAAGAGAAGTTGCTCGAATTGCAGCTTCTGAAATAAAAAATGGCGAAACAATTTTTATTGGACCAGGAACAACCTTAGAACTTTTAGCAAGTTACATTCAAGTAGATTATTTAAGAGTCGTAACCAATAGTCTCCCTGTTTTTGAACTTTTTCAAAAAGAACGACCACAAATCGATCTTGTTTTAACAGGTGGGACTTTTCGACAACGTTCGGGAGCATTTGTTGGAGAGTTAACAAATGGGACAATTGAGAAGTTAAAGTTTAATCGAGCGTTTGTTGGTGTTAACGGCATAAGAAATGAAAGTATCATGACAGCAGATACTGAAGAAGGACAAACACAAAAGAAAGCGTTAAATAATGCTCAAATAAAATATATTTTGACAGACTACCATAAATTGAACAAAGATGATTTCTACCAGTTTTATAGTCTATATGATATTGACTATTTGATTACAAATCATCAATTATCTAAAGAAACGTTAACGCATTATGGAGAATACACTAAAGTAAAAACAACAGGAAATACAAGCAAACCAAAGGAGATTATAAAATGAAAATTGCATTAGGTTCAGATAAAAAAGGCTTTGAATTAAAAGAAACGATCAAACACTATCTTGAAGAACAAAAGTACACTATCGTGGATACGACAACAGAACCAGCTGAAGACTTCATTGAGTCTTCAACATTAGTTTCTAGTGCTGTATTAGAAGGCAAAGCAGATCGTGGCATTATGTTTGATGAATTTGGTGCTGGTTCATTTATGGCTAGCAATAAAATAAAAGGTATGATTACAGCTAACGTAACAGAAGAACGCACAGCACATATGACGACTGAGCATAATGGAGCAAAAGCTATCGCTCTAGGAGCTGGAGTTGTTGGGGTTGCATTGGCAAAAAGTATTGTGGATTCTTATTTAGGGATTGAATACGCTGGTGGACGTCACCAAGTTCGTGTAGATATGCTTGAAAAAATGATTTAAAAAATCCAATGAAAACTAATGAGGAGGAACAAGTAAAATGATTATTGCAATAGGAAACGATCATATCGTAACAGATGTAAAAATAACGATTTCCAACTATTTAAAAGAACAAGGACACGAAGTGATTGATGTAGGAGCTTATGATACAAGTCGAACACATTATCCAATTTTTGGTAAAAAAGTCGGCGAACTGGTTAGCAATAAAACAGCAGATAGAGGGATTGTTTTATGTGGGACAGGTGTTGGTATCACAGTGGCTGCGAATAAAAACGATGGTGTCCGTGCTGCATTAGTTAGCAATGCTGCAATCACTAAATACGTAACAGAAGAATTAAATGCAAATGTCATTGGCTTCGGTGGAACAACAGTCGGTAAATTTTTAGCTGAAGATATCGTTGCAACATTCTTAAGTACTGAGTACAAAGAAACAGCTGAAAATAAAAAATTAATTGAAAAAATTGATAACCTTGCACCAAAAAATGACGAACAACACAATCCAGAGTTCTTCAAAAAAGAGTTAGATTTATGGGATGAAGGCTATTACCACGATTAAGTAAAAGGAGCTGTACTGATGACTAAATCTATTCTAGCGATAACGATGAATCCATCTGTAGATATTTCGTATCCTTTAGAAACACTTCAGTTGAATAGCGTCAATAGAGTAACAGAAGTAACTAAGACGGCCGGTGGAAAAGGGTTAAACGTTGCAAGAGTGCTCCATCAACTTAAGTCTCCAGTTATTGCCTCTGGTGTTTTAGGAGGAACGATTGGTCAATTTATTGAAAAAAAATTAGATGAAACGAAGATCAAACACAACTTCATGCCAATTGATCAAGAATCACGTAATTGTATCGCTATTTTGCACGACGACATGCAACAAACAGAGATATTAGAAACAGGACCTCTATTAAATGAGCAAGACGAAGCTAATTTTTTAAGTCATTTTGCAAAAAATTTAGATGGGATATCGGTTGTCACAGTATCTGGCAGCTTGCCTAAAGGCCTAAGTACACAATTGTACGCAAAAATGATTGAGATTGCCTCTGTTAGAGAAATTCCCGTTCTGCTAGATAGCTCTGGTGAACCGTTGAAAGTTAGTCTATCTGGTAAACATAAGCCCTTTTTAATTAAGCCAAATCAAGAAGAAATCGCTCAACTGATAGAAAAACCAATCCGTGATTTAGTTGAATTACAAGAAGTTTTAGCAACAAATTCATTATTTAAAGGCGTAGAGTGGGTTGTCATTTCTTTAGGAGCTGATGGTGCACTTGTAAAGCACAATGAAGAGTTTTTCCGTTTAACCATTCCTAAAATTAATGTGGTTAATCCTGTTGGTTCAGGGGACTCAACGGTGGCTGGACTGGCTAGTGCCATTGCAGCTGACGCAGACGATGTTGAGGTGATGAAGACAGGCATGACAACAGGCATGTTAAATACGATAGAAAAACAAACAGGTTTTATCAATAATGAGTTATTTAATGAGTATTATCAAAAAGTTTTGTTAAAAAAATTAAACTAAAAGGATGGATGAGACAGCATGACACCAAATAAATTAGCAGCTCTTAAAGCATTATCAAACGAAAGAGGCGTAATCGCAGCATTAGCAATTGATCAACGTGGTTCACTTAAAAAAATGTTAGGTGCAGCAGCAAACAAACCCGCTAACGAAGAAGATATCGTTGAATTTAAAAAAGTGATTTCTTCAGAATTAACACCTTATTCGACTTCTATTTTATTAGATCCAGAATATGGTTTACCTGCATCAAAATTACGTGCAGATGGAACAGGTCTACTAGTAGCTTACGAAAAAACAGGTTACGATGCTACTGAACCAGGTCGTTTACCAGACTTACTGGAAGAATGGTCTGTATACCGCTTGAAAGAAGCTGGCGCAGATGCTATTAAATTCCTATTGTATTATGATATTGATGAAGACCAAAAAATCAATGAGTACAAACACGTTTACATGGAAAGACTTGGATCAGAATGTGCAGCAGAAGACATTCCATTCTTCTTGGAATTAGTTTCTTATGATGCAAAAAATGCTGATGCTAAGAGCCCGGAATACGCTAAAGTAAAACCTCATAAAGTAAATGAAATGATGAAAGAATTCTCTAAACCTCAATACAAAGTAGACGTATTGAAAGTTGAAGTACCGGTAAACATGGCTTATGTTGAAGGATACAACGGAGATAACGAAGTTGTTTACACTAAAGAGGAAGCAAAAAACTATTTCGTTGAGCAAACGAAAGCAACAGATTTGCCATTTATTTTCTTGAGTGCAGGTGTCTCTGCTAAGATGTTCCAAGATACATTAACATTTGCTCATTCAGCAGGTTCTCAATTCAACGGTGTGTTATGTGGCCGTGCAACTTGGGCTAATGGAATAGAAGTATTTGCTAGAGATGGCGAAGAAGCTGGTAAAGAGTGGATGAACACAGTTGGTAAGAAAAATATTGAAGAGTTAAACGCTGTTATTGCTGAAACAGCTGTACCTTATTTCGACAAAATTAAATAAAGAGTAATTCAATAAAAGATAACGAAACTTTAAGAGCTACTAGGACCCACGTGGACTTAGTAGCTCTTAAAGATATTTTTTTGAAAAGGATGAAAAATATGAAAAAAATAGACGCTGTTCGCAAAGAAAATCAAAAATATACGATTTATGATGTAACGAGTTCAGAATTTAAATCATATGGTCGTGTACTTGAAGGGTACGATATAACAGGAATAAAGGAATATGCAGAAAAGAACATTGCTATTCCTGAAGAAGGCAATATCTATTCTCCATCCAATAATGAATTGGAAGCATTCAAAATCATTAAAGAAATAAAAGCAGATGTTTACGCAGGTCTTCCCGTCGAAGCGGGTGAATGTGCGGGTAACAACACCTCATTTTCAGCATATGAATACCATCAGGGAAGCGAAGTAAATATTGTTTTAACAGACGTTTTAATGGTATTAGGTAAAAGAGAACAAGTGGTAGATGGTGTTTTTAATGCGCAAGAAGACGCGAAGATTTTTTATGTTCCAGCAGGTACTTTAATTGAGATGTATGGTGCTACGCTTCACTACAGCCCTTGTGTGGTAGATGAACTTGGATTCAAGGTGATTGTTATCTTAATTAAAGGCTCAAATGAACCCTTTGAAGGAGAATTCAAGACCCAAAACAAAGAAATTGTTAAAACAAATAAATTTCAATTGGTACATGAAACGAGAAAAGATAAAATAGCAGAAGGCATTAAAGTTGGGTTGGTTGGCGAATTAATCGTTCTTAAACCGATTCATTAACAAGCTAGACAAAAAAGCCAAGACAGTTGTCTTGGCTTTTTTGCCTAGAAAAGATAGCGTTTATTCAAACGTCATTGAAAAGTGCAATTTTTTAGTATCTAAAGGAGCTAAAATACAATTGCCTTTTTTATCATACAAATCGCCTACTTTACCAACTTGATCAGGTAATCCATAAAATGGTTCAATGCATAAGAAAGGTGCTTGTTTGTTTTCAACGGTCCATAGGGTTAAGTAAGGGAACTCGCTAACTTCTAGTGTAATACTATGCTTAGAAAGAGGACTAGATAAAGTAACACGTGCAATATCTTCGTCGATAATGATTAAACCGTTGTCAAAGGTTGGGTAGTCTAATTCCAACACATTCTCTTTTGTTAAAGCTAACGGTTTATTATTTCCTGTAATAAATGGGAACGGTCCATCGTCAATGTTTAAAACGCTAATAGAATTTTTTAAAGCTGGCTCGAAAGCTAACTGATAATCTGAAAAGGTGCCATTATGATTTAAAGGGACATTAAATCCAGGGTGAGCACCTAAAGCAAAAGGTAACTTAATTGTTTCGCTGAGATTTTCAACGCTATAGTGGACAGTAAGATTTTTTCCTTCTAATAGATAGGTGATTTGTAAGTTAAAATCAAAAGGATACATTTTTTTAGTCTGTTCATTTGCTGATAAAGAAAACAATGCTTGTTTGTCACTTTGGCTGACAAGTTCAAAGTCAAACTCTCTAGCAAAGCCGTGTTGACTCATTGTGTACTCTTTTTCTTCGATAGTATAAGTATCTTCATTTAATTTACCGATAATAGGAAATAAAACAGGAGCCTGTCTTCCCCAATACTGGCTGTCTCCAGTCCAAAGGTAGTCAAAAGCATCTAGTTTAGTATAAACTTTGGCAAGCTCGGCACCTTTTTCTTTGATATGAATAGTTAAATACTCATTTTCAATCGTAATCATTTAAACTCCTCCTTAGTTAGTACATCAAATAAATAGCATCTTGATTGAACAACCTGTCATGATAGTAAACTTAGACTAGCTTATTAAACAGTAAGCAGCATCTAGTATCTTGGTCTAAATTATTCAGTTTTTTCTTTTGGATACGCTCACAATTGGATGATAGGGTTGAAAAAATTAAGAGACTACTCAATAAAAGTTATCATTAAAAACAAACAAAGTCAAACAAATAAAAACAAAGGAAAACAAAATTGAGAATGAAAAACAATTGGAAGAGCTGAGGAATAAGAGTTAGCTATTGAAGAGAGAATAAGTTAAAGGGCTTTACATGTAATACCCCTATCCGTATAATGGTGTAACAGTATCTAAAAGAATTAAAAAGAATGTAAAGGAGTTTTAGATGTGTTGAACTTATTTTCTAATCCAGTTTTCGTTCCTTTGCTTTTGGTTAGTACAGGAATTGGATTGTGGTGGCTATTGACCTCCTTAGCAGTAAATGAAAAGAAAGAAACGCTAAATCGTTTCGTTGATAAAGTAGTTTATTTTTTAGTGATTGCCTTTGTTGGGAACGGATTCGTTCATTTTTTTGATATTATTGCGCTACCTTATCGTGCATTAATCTTGTCAACCACAGCCATATCTGCTAGCTTTCTTTTAGTGCTAGCGTATAGCTCTTACCGTTTTTTGAAAAAGGAAAAAATAGAACAAAAAATAGTAGTGGCTATTTTTCAGTTGGTATCTTTATTGGGAATCATTAACCACATTTATTATTACTTCTTATATAAGAGTCCTTTAATGGTTGGATTGATTTTATTATTTTCTGGTTTACTCTTGTTGTCTTCTACTATACCCTTAGGGGGAGACAGTTGGATAATCGCAGGTGGCTTATTAGGCACTATTTTTCATCTTTTAATAACAAGAAGCCAATCTGTTTTGTATTTTGGTTTTGTTGTTACCCCAGAACTACTTGGTTTTATAGCAATTGAATGGATCGTAGTCTTAGTCCTATTATTAAGGAGGCAAAAACAATCGAAACGGACATAACATTATGGGTAGCTTTTGGTGCAGGAGTTTTATCTTTTTTATCTCCATGTACACTTCCGCTATTGCCGTTATACATTTCCTATATCACAGGGAAAAATATTCAAGAAGTAAAAGAGAACAAATCATTTAAATTTAAAAAGAATGTCTTATTGCACTCTTTAGTGTTCCTATCAGGCGTATCGGTTGTTTATATTAGTCTTGGTTTAGGAATGAGTTACTTGGGAGATGCCTTTAGTCAGTTGATGACTGGTTCAATCAGTCTGCTGTTGCAGCGATTTGCTGGTTTATTAATTATTTTTATGGGGCTTTTAACTACAGGACTCCTTAAAGTTCCTGCTTTGTTAGGAGATTATCGGTTTTTGAAAGCCAATAAGTCGGTTAGTTTTTCTTCTACATTTTTAGTAGGCTTAGGCTTTGCTGCAGGTTGGACGCCTTGTATCGGACCAATCTTTTCTTCTATCTTATTATTAGGAACAGCAGTCGGTTCTCCGCCGCTACTTTATCTAGTGATGTATGTTGTTGGTTTTTCATTGCCTTTTTTACTGGTTTCTTTCTTTATAACTAAATTAAAGAATATCTTGAAATACAGTGATTTAATTATGAAAATTGGTGGAGTCGTTTTAATTTTACTAGGTATATTGCTTTTGACAGGTACCTTAGAAAGTATATCTGAATGGGTAGCTCGTTTATTAGAAGGAACAAAATTTGAACTGTTAGGATAAATGAGGGGGACAGAAAAGTGAAAAAAATAATTTGGGCTATTTTAGGACTGGTACTTATTTTTGTTCTTGTTGATTTTGGCTATGACTTTGTCCAAGAGAGAAAAGATGAAAAACAAGCTGCTTCAGATGCTAGAATACAACAAGAAGAAAGCCAATCAGAACAAGTCCTTGAAGAAGGCAATAACTCAGGGCAATTAGCTTATGAATTTGAAGCAGAAGATATGGCTGGCAATATGGTGAAGCTCTCGGATTATCGCGGAAAGAAAGTCTTCTTAAACTTTTGGGCAAGTTGGTGTCCTCCTTGTAAAGTAGAGATGCCACACCTAAAAGAATTTTCCGAAACACAAGAAGACGTCGTTGTATTAGGCGTGAATGTGACTACATCAGAAACAGATCTTGCAAATGCTCAGCTATTTTTAGACGAATTTGATGTTGATTACCCAAATGTTTATGGCACGCAAAAAATGTTTAATTTATACCGCGTCCAATCCTTGCCAACATCTTATATTATTGATAGTCAAGGAATTATCCAAGAGAGAATCGTAGGCCCAGTAACGAAAGATATCTTAACAACAAAATTTGATTTAATTAAGTAACGAATAGCAATCAGGGAGAAGGTAGAGTATGAATACATTTCCACAAGCTAAATCATTAAAAGAAATTTTAGCGTTTATTGAAGAACACCGCTTTTCATTTGTTTATATCTCGAGAGAAAATTGTAGTGTGTGTCATTCCGTTCAACCGCAAGTCCAAGAAATGCTCAAGGAGTTCCCAACGATTCACCCCATTCAAGTGAGCGCAGATGATGTTCCAGAAGTAGCAGGCCAATTCACAGTCTTTACAGTTCCGGCACTCCTGCTTTTCGTAGAAGGAAAAGAAACAATCAGAGAAGCTCGTTTTGTAGTAATGGATGAGTTGTATGATAAGTTTACACGTGTTGTTGAAAATCATTAAATAGTAAGAAAACAAAAGCTCTCTCAAAAATTATTTTTTGGAGGGCTTTTTATAATGGAATAGATCTATTGAGAATGAGTAAATGTTTAAATGTGAACAAGTTTGACAAATTCTAAAAATAATAAATTAAAATAGTTACTATTATTGGGATTTGGATAAGTGATATGATATAAATAACAAAAGTAACTTGATATATTAGATAAAAAAAGGAGGCCTAAGTAAAAAACCATCTATTTAATCGTCGTTCTAGACGTATTAAGTGGTATAATAGACATAAGTATGTATAATATAAAGTTTAAGAACGGATCATTTATCTGAAAACAACAAATACGACAGATTTAGTCTATTTAATGTATTTAAATGATTGAAGAAACTAGCTAAATCATCAATCAAACATTTAATTTTAAGTTAAAAAGTAAGCGGAACCTAAAAAAGTAGTAAAAAAATTAGTTTAATCTAATGAACTCGTTTAACCACAGTACAATTGATTTATTTGACTCTATTTTGACTGAAAGATTAAAATGAAAATAAATGAAAGTTAGAATTAAGATTAAGATTAACCAATAATAGCCGATTTATATAGTAGAAAAGGAGGTTTTATATGGATGTCTTTCAGCTCCATTTTCAGCCAAAAGTAAACGTGCAAAATGATCAAGTTCTTGGTTACGAGGTTTTATTGAGAAATACCCAACACTACCCCTGTTATCCTGCTTCTGATATGGAGGATATTATTAATAATCAACAAAAACATGCTCTTTTTTTAACTTGGTTTCAAAAAGAACTGACAGAGACAGTGAGGTTGTACCCAAAGTTAAATTTTTCTATTAATTTAGCTCCAAAGCAGCTGTTATATAGAGAAACACATCTTTTCTTGAGTGCAATGCAGCCATTTAAAAAGCAGTTAATTATAGAAATAACAGAAGCACCCGTACTTTTTGTTGAAACAGCTCATTTTTCAAACGTAAAAATGATTGATAGTTATTTAGACTGTGCTCTTTCATCAATAAAGGAAAAGGGATACAGTCTTTCTTTAGATGATGTGGGCTCCGGGCGAAATTCATTAGAACAAGTTTTAAAATATGTTAAACACATCAGTCAAATAAAATTTTCGTTAGTAAAATATGCCCATAAAGGGATGGATGATGAAACAACTAAACTTTTTTTAAAAGCTTGGAAAAATTTCGCAGAAAGCTACCAATTAGAATTGGTAATAGAAGGTATTGAAGATCAGTTGACTAGTAATGCTTTCAAAGAGCAAGGCATTCTTCTCCAACAAGGTTATCACTTTGGTAAACCATCAAAGAGTTTCAAATCTGAGAGTTATTAATAAAAGTAGAATAATGTAAGCAAGCTAAAGGATAGGAGGGTACTAAAATAACAAAATTAATTTTTCTGAGTACGATCGCTAATCTTTCTGTTATTAGTATGATGTCTTATTTAGGCATTAAACTCATTCCTAATGAGAGAAATTTTATTTTAAATAAACAACAGAAAATATCGATTTTCTTATTTGCGGGATTAACAAGCTTTATTGTGATGTCTTTTTCTGTAAATTTACCAGAGAATATGAAAGTTGATTTGAGACATATTATTATTATATTTTTAGTTCATTATTTTGGTCCTGCCTTTTCTATTCCAATAACTATTTTTGTTTCAATCTTGCGATTATATTGGGGAGTTAATCAAGCTTCTGTTCTATCTGCAACGGCTTACATTTTAATAGGGATTGTATTGCCGATTCTATATAATTATCTGCCTACCTTTATTAATAAATACATAACGTTGCTACTATTTAATACGATTTTTGTAATAACATCTGGTTTTAATGCTTATTATTTAACCGGAAATATTTTGTTTAGTCTGAACACATTCTTTTTGCTTTGGTTAGTCTCTACTATAGTTATTGTTTTAGAAAAATTATTTGTTGATGATATGATACGAAGCCGACAGATGTATTTAAGTGAAAAAGAATATGCAAAAAGAGATTATTTGACAGGCTTATTAAATATGCGAGAGTTCAATAAACAGTGGCAATTAATTCAAAAAAATAAAAATTATTATAATACTGCATTTTTAATGTTAGATATTGATCATTTTAAATTAATTAACGATACTTACGGACACCCAAATGGTAATTTAGTTTTACAGCAGTTAGCGATGATTTTGAGAATAAATGCTCCAGATACTGAGCAGATTTACCGTATAGGTGGAGAAGAATTTTGTCTTATTATAACTAATTATACAGTTAGCGAATTAAATAATTTAGCTGAAAAAATCAGATCAGATGTTGCTTTAAAGCCGTTTAAACTTGAAGAAGACAATAGTGTGGATGTGACTGTTTCGATAGGGTTAGCTTCAACTGGAAATAAAGATTTAAAGAAATTATATCGTCTAGCAGATCGTTGTTTGTATCAAGCTAAGGATCAGGGTAGGAACAAAGTAGTTGCTACGTCGACTTAACATTAAACTTTGTAAAGAGTCCACTAAATTTTTAAACTAAAAAGTAGGGAAAAAAGATTGAGCATTTGTGCTTAATCTTTTTTTTGAGCTAAAAAGCTTTACAAAAAATACCCTTGTAGGTATAATATTGATACGGTCAAGGGTATAGGACTAAAAAGCAAGCAGACTGAATTCAAGAGTATAGTAAAAAATGATTAACAAGACTTTAGTCATAGTTATCTTTGAACAAAATTCACTAAGTAATAAGATAAAAATTAGGAGGAATACTATGTTTTTTAAAAAAGTACCATCTATTTCTACAAAAGAGTTAGAAAGTAAATTAGTAGAGAAACCACAAATTATTGATGTTCGTGAGCCTCATGAATTTAAGGCTGGACATATTTCAGGTGCTAAAAATATCCCACTTGGGAAAGTTGCAAATCATACTACAAAAGGAACGACTTATGTTGTATGTCAATCTGGAATGCGCAGTAAGAGAGCAACCAAACAATTATTAGCTAAAGGACAAGATGTTGTGAACGTACGTGGCGGAATGTCAAGTTGGACAGGTTCTGTCAGAGGAGGAAAATTGTAATGAAAATTGTTATTATTGGTGGAGTAGCCGGTGGAATGTCTGCGGCAACAAGATTAAGACGCTTAAACGAAACAGCAGAAATTATTGTATTAGAAAAAGGACCATACGTATCCTTCGCTAACTGTGGTTTGCCTTATTACATTGCAGGTGAGATAGAAGAAAGAAGCGACTTATTGGTTCAGACACCAGAACAATTGCACGCACGTTTTGGATTAGATGTACGCCCTAATAGTGAAGCGATGCTTATCGATTCTGATAAAAAAGAAGTTGAAGTAAAGTCTGAAAAAGGAACGTATACGTTATCTTATGATAAATTAATTCTTTCTCCTGGTTCTAAAGCTTTTATACCACCAGCTGAAGGGCTAGCTGAAGCTGAAAATGTCTTCACTTTACGTTCTGTACCAGATGTAGATAAGATTATGAATCACGTAGAAAAACTTAATCCTAAAAAAGCAGTGGTTATTGGAGCTGGTTTTATTGGTTTAGAAATGGCGGAAAGCTTAGTTAATCGTGGTATTCATGTTACGATTATTGAGAAAGCACCGCACGTATTGCCACCTTTTGATGAAGAAATGGCTGCCTTTTTAACAAAAGAACTAGAAAGAAATGGCGTTAAATTGCATACCAATCTTGCAGCAAGTGCTTTTAAAGAAAAAGGTCGAATAGTCGTATTGGAAAATGGTGAAGAACTAGAAAGTGACTTAACATTAATGTCTGTAGGTGTTATTCCAGAGACAACTGTTGCAAAAACAGCGAATATTCAAACAGGTATTCGTGGTGGAATAGTGGTGGATTCAACTTACGAAACAAGTGTTAAAGATATTTATGCTGTTGGTGATGCTATTATTGTTAAACAACAAATTACTGGTGAAGACACAATGATTGCGCTAGCCTCACCTGCTAACCGTCAAGGCAGACAAGTTGCTGACGTTATTAGTGGGTTAAATAGAAAGAACAAAGGCAGTATCGGTACAGCAATTGTGCGTGTATTTGACGTAGTAGCTGCATCAACAGGTTTAAATGAGCGCCAATTGAAACAAAGTGGTTTAGACTATGCTGTTGTTCATGTGCAAGGTAAAAATCATGCAGGTTACTACCCTAATGCGAGCACTATTTTATTGAAACTTTTATTTAATGCTACTACTGGTAAAATTTATGGAGCACAATCCATTGGAGAAGATGGTGTAGATAAGAGAATTGATATCATTGCAACAGCGATTAAAGGTGAATTGACAGTTGAAGATTTACCAGAATTAGAATTCACATATGCTCCACCATTTGGTTCAGCTAAAGATCCAGTCAATATGGCAGGGTATGCAGCAGTGAACATGATGGAAGGTTTATCTGAATCTGTTCAGTGGCACGAATTAGAACGTATGCAAGAAGACGGTTGGTTGTTATTAGACGTGCGAACAGAAAGCGAAGTAGCAACGGACGGTAGATTAAAAGACGCTCTAACTATTCCATTAGATGACTTACGTGAGCGCTTGAGTGAATTACCAAAAGAACAACCCATTATTGTTAGTTGTCAAAGTGGCTTACGCAGCTACATTGCAGAACGAATCTTAAAGCAAAACGGATTTACTGCTAAAAACTTAGATGGTGCTTTTGCACTTTATTCTGTAGTAAATTCACAAAAGGTGGTTAACTAATGTATCAATCTATTTCAATGCCAGAATTCGAACAAGAGTGGAAAAAAACAACGCGTTCTTTAGTTGATGTTCGCGAGTTAGACGAATGGGAAAATGGTCATGTTGAAGGAGCTATTCATTTGCCCCTCAGTGATTTTCCAGACTTAAAAGGTAGACTTGAAAAGGGAAAAGAGTATTTTGTTATGTGCCATTCAGGTGGACGTTCTGCTATGGCCTGTCAATATCTAGCTAAAGATGGATTTACTGTTACAAATGTCATGGGTGGTATTTCTGCATGGAGAGGCGACGTTGTCTAAGGATCTTTGACAAGCACCGCTAATCAATAAAAGATTAAACCCAATCAATTAAACAACTGTAGCAAAAAGCAAAGAGACAAATTTATTTGTTTCTTTGCTTTCATACTTGCTATAATAGAAGTTGCTCCTTACCAGAGCAACTTTTTGTATTTTTTAAGCAAATTTTTTTAAAAAAGGAGACTACTTATGTATGAGCCGATAATTGAATTGAACCACGTAAGTTTTAAAGTAGCAGATAAATTAATTTTGAATGATGTCAACTTTTCAGTAGACAAAGGCGAGTTTGTAACAATCACTGGACCTTCTGGAAGTGGCAAAAGTACGTTACTAAAAATAATAGCTTCTATGCTTTCTCAAACAGCGGGAACCATTCAGTATAAAGGGAAAAAGATTGAAGAGTATGATCCGATTGACTACCGTAAAGAAGTATCTTATGGGTTTCAAACCGCTGTATTATTTGGGAAAACAGTAAAAGATAATTTGGTTTTTCCATACGAAATTAGGCAAAAATTATTCGATCAAGATAAAGCAATTGGTTACTTAGAAAAAGTAGGCTTGGATGAGACTTATTTGACAAAAAATATTAATGATTTGTCGGGTGGAGAAAAACAACGGATTGCCTTGATACGCAATGTCTTAATTTTACCAGAAGTTCTTTTATTGGATGAAGTTACTAGTGCATTGGATGAAGAAAATAAAAAAATAATTGGTCACTTTATCGAAGAAATGAATCAAACCGAGCAAGTTACCGTTTTGTGGGTGACACACAACCCTAGCGAAGTAGCGGAATCAGATCGAGTGATATCTATTATTAACGGAGGAGTGGAAGAAAAAAATGGACTTGAGCATCAATAATACCTCGTTGGTTTTTGCAATGGGACTAGTTTTAGTGGCCTTAGCAATTGTTTATCGAGAAAAATTAGATCTAGGAAAAGATATTATTATTGGCGTTATTAGAGCGGTTATTCAATTGGTTATCGTTGGGTATATTCTGGGTTATGTTTTCAAATTAGACAATAACATTATTACGTTCACAATGGTATTGGTTATTATTTTTAATGCTTCTTATAATGCTGGCAAAAGAAGTCAAGGACTTCCGAATGCTTTTAAAATCTCTTTTATTGCTATTTTAACAGCGACATCATTGACTTTAGTAATCTTGTTGTTGTCTGGCTCACTTGTTTTCAAACCGTCTCAAATTGTCCCTATTACAGGTATGATTGCGAGTAATTCAATGATTGCTATTGGCATTAGTTACCGGAATTTAAACGGGAAATTTGCTGATCAAAGGCAACAAGTTCTGGAGAAACTAGCTTTAGGAGCAGACTTAAAGCAAGCCTCTATCTCTATTGTCAGAGACAGTATTAAAGCGGGCATGTCACCCACGATTGATTCTGCCAAGACGGTTGGACTAGTTAGTTTACCAGGTATGATGTCAGGTTTAATGTTTGCTGGAGTCGATCCAACACATGCGATAAAATATCAAATCATGGTAACCTTTATGCTGCTTTCTACAACGAGTATAGCCTCTGTCATTGCGAGTTACATGGCGTATAAGAATTTTTATAATGAGCAAAAACAATTGATTGGGTAAGGATATTAAGTATAGTTACTAGACTTGTTAAACATTTAGAAATAAAATACAAAAGAACGTTCACGAACACAACTAGTGTGGTGAACTTTTTTTGTTATAAAATGAAAGTAAAAAAGATAGGTCGATTGAGCATACTAGTCTAGCTGATTAAAAGACTGTATACTAACAATAAAGGCAACAGATAGAAATCAAGCATGCTAAAGTAGTTAGGAAATAATAGATAAGAGGCGAAAAAATGAATCCAATCGTTAAACTAGCTTTAAAATTAGTGTCTTCTCCAAAAATAAATATGGAAGAAGATTATTTATGGATTCGAAAGGTTCAGCGTTTTTTTTCAGGAAAACCGATTCGCTCAAATTATCGAATTTTAGACCGGAAAATTTATTCAGCAGATAAAAGTCACGATATTCCGGTACGTATTTTTCAGCCAGTAGAAAAGAAATCAGACGATGTTTTATTATTTTTTCACGGTGGTGGATGGGTAATCGGAGATATCAATACGTATACAAAGCCATGTATAAATATGGCGGACTTAACTGGAAGAACCGTTTATTCAGTGGATTACCGTCTAGCACCTGAGTATCCTTATCCAGCTGGATTGGAGGATTGTTACCGTGTTGCAGACGCGATGTTAGATAATTTATCGTTAATTGGTTTAACAAGTGCATCTCAATTAACCTTAATTGGCGATTCAGCTGGTGGAAACTTGGCAGCTGCTGTCTCTTTGTTGCTACGAGACAACCGAAAAGATCATCCACAAAAACAAATTTTACTTTATCCTGTTGCATACTGGGATCATACGGAAAACTCTCCTTATGAGTCGATTAGAACAAAGGGGACAGATTATGGATTAACTGCAAAAAAAGTGAGTGAATATATGGATTTGTATCAACCAGATGAAGAGAAAAGGAAAAGTCCCTATATTTCTCCATTGATGGCATCCGATCTTACCAGACAACCGGACACATTAGTTCTGACATCTGAAAATGACCCTTTGCGAGACGAAGGTGAGGCATATGCGAAAGCACTAGAAAATGCTGGGAATAGGGTACGTGTTCACCGAGTTAAAGAAAGTGTTCATGGTTTTATTACGTATCCTAAACTCTCAAAGTTAGTGGTAGAGGCTTATCAGCAGATAAATGACTTTTTAGACGAGAAGTAGGAAATACGAAGGAAAAGGAGGAAATACGATGAAACGAAAAACCTGGGTACGACTGGATAATGCTTCTAATATCTTTTTAGCTGCGATGACGAACAGAGATACAAAGGTTTTTCGTTTAACAGCAGAAATGACCAGCTTTGTTGAGGCTAAACTGTTGCAAAAAGCACTAGATAAAACTTATGAACAATACTTGCTTTACCATAGTGTATTAAGACGAGGAGTTTTTTGGTATTATTTAGTGATGAGCGATCTAAAGCCTAAAGTGGTAGCAGAAACCTTGCCACCCTGTTCTCCACTGTATCATTTTGACCAAAAAGATCTATTGTTTAGAGTCATTTATCAAGAAAATCGTATTCATTTAGAAGTATTCCATGTGCTATCAGATGGAATAGGTGCCATGTGGTTTTTTGAGGATCTCATTAAAGAGTACGTTTATCTACGGGTGCATGAGATTGCTGAAAATAAGTGGGAAAAAACACCGCTTCAGATAGAACAACAGTTGGAAGATAGTTTTAATCAACATTTCCGTCAAGAAGGTCAAAATACTTTTAGTAATGCTGCTCGATCAGCTTTCTTTTCTGTCGTCAAAACAAGTAAGCGAGCAGGTAAAGTGGTTGTAAAGTATAGCAAGAAAACATCCTCTTGGTTTGGTTCATCTGCGAGCATAGAATCAAATAAAAAACATGTCTATCAAATAAAAAATAAAAAAACGCCAGATAACCGTCCTCGAGTGGTGGACTTGAGTGTCCCATTAAAAGAAACACTCCAATTGGCTAAAGAACAACAAGTCTCTTTAACCATTTATCTGATTGCTTTATTTTTTGAATCTATTAGAAAAGCTGAAACAAATTTTAAACAAACGGATACAATTGCTATATCTGTTCCAGTCAATTTACGACAGTTTTATCAGTCAAATTCTGCTCGTAATTTCTTTAGTACAGTTTTATTAGAATATACTTACGGAGGAGAAGAAGAGGAGTTTAATCATCTTTGTATGAGTTTAAGTGAACAGTTGCATGACCATCTGGAACCGGAAAGATTGTCACAGCGACTAAGTAAATTAATTAAAGCAGAACACCATCCAATTGCACGAATTTCGCTTCGTCCCTTTAAAGATATGATTCTAAAATTGATTAATCGACAAAATAATCGAAAGGTAACGGTTGCGATGTCTAATTTGGGACAATTTGCGTTACCATACCCGATTAATACCTATATTAAACAAGTTTATTTTAAAACATCAGCCGTTAGACCTCAATTTTGTATGATTAGTTATGAGGATAGCTTAACGATTAGTTTTACATCGCCTTTTATTGATGTAGCTATTCAAAAAGAATTTAGTCGTTTTTTGAGTGAAGCGGGCTTGCCAGTGAGTATTGCGGTTAATCAAGTGACGACTGCTGAGTTAGGGGAGGAGAGCGGATGAGTGAGTGTTTGGCGTGTCAGGCAACTATTGAAGGTGTCTGGGAAAACTGTCCGTTATGTGGTCAAGAACTTGAGCAAGAGGCTATAACAGTCCAATCCAACCCTTATCCACCTATTCCGTTACGCTACAATAGAAAAAGAGTCTTGAGTTTATTAATGATTTTTACAATAATAATAGGGTTACTCTTTATAGGAATAGAAGAAATTTGGCTAGATCAAAATCAAGGACTAAAATTAGCCGTACTTGGTATCGTGAGTTTGTGGACAGTGGTTTATACTTTGATTAGAAAAAGGAGAAACACGGCTAAAAGTATCCTCTACTTATTGATTATTGTTTCAGTAATTAGCATTTATTTAGACTATTCACTAGAGTGGAATGGTTGGTCAACAACGTATGTGATTCCAGTTATTTGCATCTTTGCTGACCTAGCGCTAACGATTTCAATGAAACTTATTTTTTCAAAAGTAGGAGACTACATTCTTTACCTATTGATCGTGGTCATTTTAGGCTTTTTTCCAGCGTTATTTCTTTTCCTTAACTGGACGACTAATCCTATTCCGTCACTATTATCCACCATTATCAGTGCGATCATGTTCGTGGTTTTATTTGTTTCTCACAAAAAAATTATTATGTGTGAGTGGGAAAAACGAATGCAAATTTAGATTTTATTAGTGAATGACTTAAAATGAGTACACCATAAAAATAGCCTTCAAACTCTTACCAGGAAAATGATGTAAGAGAGAAGGCTATTTTTATTTTTTAGGTTTTTTTGGATAAAATAAGGAAGTGTTTTCAGCAACAGCGGCAAATAGTCCAAAACCGATACCTAGAATAGGAAAAATCATCCAACCTGGCGACCATGTTTGGAACAATAAACCTGAAATAACGTAGATTCCTATAGCAAGTGGAAAAATAATGTTAGCCACGTTAGTTGTTAACCGTTCACTAGCAACTTTTTTTGGAGCGTAGTCGCCAATTGAAAGCAATTTATCGTATGTTGCATAGATAATACCGAAAAATATGAAAAGAAAGAAGCCAATAGAAACAAAGCTGAGTAAAAAGATGAGCGGCCAAAGTGGAGTTGATTGAACAAAAAGTAAAGACAGTAAAAGGAAAACAACTCCTACAATACAAAAGAGGATTCCTGTGGTGATTCCTTTTGTAAATTGTGGTTGGTACTCTTTTTTTTCTTGAGCTAACTCAGACTGCGTTAGAGAATCAACTGAGATCGTTTTTCCTTCTAAATCAAACGCTTGTTCTTTCATTCCAAAAGTAACGAATAAGCTAAGAGCAAGAGCGCTTAAAAGTAAAACTGGAATCAAAGAAAATAAAATCAGTTGCATAGAATCTAAAGAAGAAAAGAAAGGGAGAAAAGAGGCTGTTGCTTGAATGAGTAAAGAGAATACGGCAGAGAACAATATAAGTGAGATACCGCTAGCGATAGCCAAACTAAACCTTGAACGATGAGTTTTAAACGCTTCAACTTCAGCTTTTGACCAACTAAGTGTTGTTTCGTCAACCTCAGATCCTTCAGTAGATAAGTTTAGTTTAGTAAAGTAGCTATCTAGGTCGCCAAATTCAGCTAGAACGTTCGCTGTAGCCTGTTGTTGACCTTGATCTTTAGTAATTAATTGTACGTATCTTTTTTCCATATCTGATAACATTTTTTGTTTTAATTTAATCATCTCTGGATTTTGTGGCAATTGTTCAAAAATAGAATTGACGTAATTTATGATGATAAACATAACTCATTCTCCTTTCTTCTATAGATAAATGTACGATTTTTTGAATAAAACTCGCCAACAATCTTGAATAACTAAGAATCTAATCAAATTTTCTTTAAAAAAGACGACTATCTACTTTGCACAGGTCCTCTTTAAGTAGCTAGTAACGGTTGGCCCATTTTCTATAACATACAGCTTTAGTAGACACATTCACTTTAACAGTAAAAAATTAATTATCTCTTAAGAAAACTAAGCTAGATATGGCAATAGAGTAAGTCTGTCGTTAATGATTACGGATAAATAAAAATAATTTTGAATAAAATAAATAGGCTGAATAAAAAGTAAAAAGAAAGAAAAAGTGCCTAAATTGACTTTTTCTTTCTTCATTTACAGTCATTAATTAGTTTTCGCGTACATCTTTTATTGCATCTAATATTTCTACATCTGCTGGAGAAATAGTAAAATCGAGTTGACTATTTTCAATGATACGACTTTCATGAGTTGATTTTGGTAAAGGCACTGTATCTTTTTCTATACAGTAACGAATAGACAATTGAGCAGGAGTTACGTCATATTTTTTGGCCATTGCGATTATTTCAGGACTATCTAAGATATCGCCTGTGGCTAATGGTGAATAAGCTTCAATAAGAATATCATTCTCATTACAAAAAGCCACTAACTCTTTTTGGTCTCTGCCGATGTAGAAAGGAATTTGGTTAGCCATTGGTACGATGTCACAAGCGTCAATTAAAGCTTTGATATCCGTTATTGAAAAGTTAGAGACACCAATTGCACGAATTTTTTTATCGTTGTACAATTTCTCCATTGCTTTCCAAGTTTGAATATTTTCTTTCGTATAATCTTTGCCAATTTCATCCCACGGCCAAGGGGCATGGATAAGGTAAAGATCAATGTAGTTCATTCCTAGATTTGTGAGAGTGGTATCGAAAGCTTCTAGTGTTTCATTGTATCCTTTAATCTGTGCGGGCAATTTACTTGTTAGAAAAATAGCATCACGCGATAGGCCAGAATCTTTAATCGCTTTTCCAACATTTTCTTCATTTCCATAGGCTAAGGCTGTATCAATGTGTGTGTAGCCATTTTTGATGGCCATTGTTACCGCATCATAGGCCTCTTCATTTGGAATCTGCCACGTACCAAAACCGATATAGGGAATAGTTGTACCGTTATAAAAGGTAAATTGTTTTTCTTTCACTTTAAATGTCCTCCTTGTTGGTTATCTACTTATAATTAATAGATAGTAATCGTTTTCATTAATCTATTATACCAAAAAAACTAACGGATTAAAATGATAGAGATTTTTAAATAAAATCCTTTCTTAAAAATCCTTTTTATTTTTAATAGAAATCGATGATAAGAACGTTTCAGAATGTGTTATGATGAATAAGATAAATAAAATGATACCAATAAAAAGTGAGGAATCAACCCATGAGTAAAATAATATTAACAGGCGATAGACCAACCGGTAAGCTCCATTTAGGGCATTATGTTGGCTCTTTGAAAAACAGATTGATGCTACAAGGTGATGCAGAAAATCAAACCTTTATCATGATTGCAGATCAACAAGCATTAACAGATAATGCAAAAGATCCTAAAAAAATACAAGATAGTTTACTTGAAGTTGCATTGGATTATTTGGCAGTAGGCTTAGATCCAACTAAATCCACGATTTTTGTGCAATCTCAAATCCCTCAATTAGCAGAATTGACAATGTACTACTTAAACTTAGTAACCGTGTCACGCTTGAAACGCAATCCAACAGTGAAATCAGAAATCAATGAAAAGAATTTTGGCGAAAGTATTCCAGCTGGATTCTTCATGTACCCGGTTAGTCAAGCAGCTGACATCACAGCCTTTAAAGGCACACATGTCCCTGTTGGAGAAGACCAAAAACCAATGATTGAGCAAACAAGAGAAATCGTAAAAGATTTTAACCGAATTTACAACACGGACACATTGGTCATGCCAGAAGGTATCCTTCCTGAAAAAGGGCAAGAAAGATTAATCGGCATTGATGGCAAAGGTAAAATGAGCAAATCGTTAAACAATGGCATTTATCTATCTGATTCATCTGATGCCATCAAGAAAAAAGTGATGAGCATGTACACAGATCCTACTCACATCCGTGTAACCGATCCTGGTAAAGTAGACGGCAATGTTGTCTTTACCTATCTAGATGTTTTTGGAACAGACAAAGAAAAAATTCAAGCGTTGAAAGAAGAGTACCAACACGGTGGTTTGGGAGATGTAAAAATCAAATTGTATCTAAACGATACCTTGCAAGATTTCCTACAACCGATAAGAGAAAGCAGAGAACAGTTTGCCAAAGACAAAGAAGAAGTTTACCGTATGCTAAAAAATGGTAGCCTAGCTGCTGAAAAAGTAGCCGCGCAGACCTTATCTGAAGTGAAAGCTGCTATGGGAATCAACTATTTCGGTTAATCTAGTTCGTCACTCTTTAAGCTTTCCTAACACAAGATTACTTGTGTTAGGAAAGCTTTTTTTGATAAATTTTTGGAAAATGAGGGTTCGATAGTACTTGCTAGGGCTTTTTTACATTAATGGGTGAAGTTTCTTAAGGAGCTTCTCGGCTTTTGGTCGCTTAAATAGACAAGTCTTAACAGTATTCTTTCCCACTTGTCTACTTTAAGGGAGATTAGACGAGTGGGGAGTGATTTTCACTCTACTGGGCTAAAAAACCAGAGCAGTAGACAAGTGGAAAGTTATTTTCTTCAAACTTGTCCAGTTTAGAAAAAAAGGCCAGTAAATAGAATTAAGTAAGAAAAAGATGAAGCAACTAGAAAGAAAGGCAGCGGGGTATAACGTTAGGAGAAGCTATCTTAAAGGCTCTTTCTTCAATAGAAATCGCTCTCATGTTATACTGTAATCAACTAGAAACCATTTCAAAAAAAAGAGAGGAAGGAAAAAATCATGATGGAAGAATTGAAGAAATTGGTGTTCGCAGGAATCGGAGGGGCGGCTCTAACTTATGAGAAAGCTCAAGAGGTCGTCGAGAATTTAGAAAAGAAAGGCAAACTTTCGGTAGAAGAAGGCAAGCGTTTAAAAGAAGAATTGGTGCAACGTAAAAATGGCAGTGAAAAAGAAGCAACCAATCATGAAGACGTTGAGGCGCACTTAATCGAAATGACGGCGACGCATAGAAAAGACCTTGAGGAATTGGAAAAAAAAGTAGCAGACTTAACACAAAAAGTAGATGAATTAATCAACAAGCAATAAGTCACTAGCGATTGGTGGGGATTGAGAGATGGAAAAGTCAGGTGGTGAACGATTAAGAGAGATTGTAACAGTTCTTGCTTCGTATGGATTTGGCTATCTTTACCGAACGGCATTCAAAAATGCCAATCAAAAGCAAGATGCCGTTAGTCTTCGTAAAGCGTTTGAAGAATTGGGGTCTAGTTTTATTAAAATTGGGCAAATTATTTCTACTCGCCCAGATTTGTTGCCACAAGAGTATATTGACGAACTATCTAAACTACAAGATAACGTTCCTCCTTTTTCTTTTGTTGCTATTCAACGTATTTTTAAAGAAGAATTTGGTGAAGACATTGAGGCAGTTTTTGACCAAATAGAAGAAACACCATTAGCCAGTGCATCTATTGCGCAAGTTCATCGGGCTAGGATGAAAAATGGCGCAGAAGTGATTGTAAAAGTTCAACGACCGGATATCGAAGAAAACTTATTGAGAGACATCGCTCTATTTTCTCGCATTCTATCATTGGCTCCACATACGATAAAAGAGTTGATTTCTGATCCTGATCTAGCTCTCAAAGAAATTGAAGAAGCAACAAAAATGGAACTAGATTTCAGAAATGAAGCGACTGCATTGCTGAAGTTTAAAGTATTCAATAGAGAACTTAAATCTGTTGGTGTACCCAACTTAGTCAGTACCTACGTTTCAAAAAGAGTCTTAGTTGAAGAATACATTGATGGAATAAAAATTCTTGATTTACCTGAATTAGAAAAAGAAGGCTACATTAAAAAAGATATTGCAGAAAAATTAGTCGTCTCTTTTTTCTCACAAGTCTTTAAAGATGGTTATTTTCATGGTGACCCACACCCTGGGAATATTTTAATTAGAGATAAAAAAATTATTTTTATTGATTTTGGTATTATGGGTGAACTAGCGGTTGAAAATAGAGAAAGTTTAGTTAAACTATTAAAAGCTATTGTTTTTAATGACATTGATTTAGTGATGAATAGTCTGTTGAAAATGGGTGTAACAAAAGAGCGAATCAATCGATACGAGTTTTATGAAGATTTAACGTACTTTTTTGAAACCTATTTAACAACTAGCTACCAAAAAATCAATATGAGTACCCTATTTGCTGATCTGTTGGAAGTAACTCAAAAGCATCGTATTATAATTCCCAATGATTTTACGATGTTAGTTAAGTCGATGAGTATGATTGAGGGCATTTTGGCAGAATTAGATCCAGAAATAAACGTCTTGAAAGTTGCCAATCTATACATGCAAGCGAGTGATGATTTATCCTTATATGATTCTATCTCTAAAGAAAAATTGTTGATTACAAGCTATAAACTATCGAAAGATTTAATTGATTTTCCCAACCAGTTAAAGCAACTATTGACGAATGCGACTAGTGGCAGAGCAAAATTGCATATTGAATTAGTTGATGCGGATAATAAGTGGAAAGGCCTCAATAAAATGGTCAACCGATTGGTCTTTGCCTTGATTATTGCGGCACTGATTCTTTCCTCAGCGATCATTGTTGCAATGGCAGAAAGTTCAAGTGTTTCTATCATTGGGATTATCATTTTTCTAGGCGCAGGATTAATGGGTATTTGGCTGCTTATTTCTATTATTCGTTCAGGTACGTTGTAATCAAATAAAAGATGAGAACAGCCAGGACTATAAAGTTCTTGCTGTTTTTTGTCTACGTAAAATTACGTCATTATTTTTATTAACGTTTATTTTATAATAATTGAACAGCTAATTTAATTAAAATGAGAGCCCTTTCTATTCTTTGCGAAATAAACGTAGTTCTTTTAATAATAAGTTCAAACGAATGCTTAAAAAAAATTAAAACTAGCCGATATAAACATTAGCTAGTAATCTGATGTTTAATAAGATTTTAATCATATGATAAGCTGGGTGAAATAAATACGCCACATATGGTATGGACTAGTTAATTTTAATGACTTAAGAGGAGGCTTTTTGGGTGGTTCGTAAAAATAAAAAATCAGTAATCAGAAAAAAGAGTATAGGAATGAAAGTTGGCGTTACGCTATTCTTGTTATTTATTATACCTGTCATCATTGTTTTATCAGCAACAACGATTAACACAAAAAACTCTATTGCCAAACGAATTGAAGCAAGCGAAAAAAGTACCACAACTCAAGTAGCCAACCAATTTGATTGGGCAGGACAAGAGTTAGAAGACACAATCGAAGCTTTAGCTCAAAAGGCTAGTTTTAGATATATGGAAAAAGGACCGGAAAAAGATGATGCTATTTTAGAAGATTTAAAATTAGCTAAAGCAAGTGGACTTTACATAGAAGATGCCTATTATGCACCGATAGAAGGCGGATTGATTAGGGAAGAAGCCATTGCAGATTTTGATAGTGCATCAAGAGTTTGGTACCAACGAGCTGTTGAAAGACGAGGAGCAGTATTCTGGACAGAACCGTACACAGATTATGTTACAGGAGAAGTTGGTTTAACTATTTCTAAAGCGATTATCAAAGAAAGTGAAGTTATCGGCGTAATAGGATTGGATTTAAGTCTTAAAAATCTTACAAAATTGATTACTTCGTCACAAGTAGGGACAACAGGAGAAATTTTTGTTCTTTCAGATAAAGGCAGCTATTTAATCTCTAGAGATCAAGAAAAAGTAGGAAAAGACGTTTCAAATAAACCTATTTTCAAAAAAGCAGATGATCAATTTGGATTTATCTTAGATAAAACGTTTAATAAGGATATTCAAACGTATTACAAAAAAGTTGGACGTTTAGGTGTTATCATTTACGGAGCAGTTCAAGATGGAGAAATGGTTGAAGAAAATCAAGCAAGTATTAGAAGTGGTTTTATCGTCACATTACTATCTTTAATTGTAGCCTTGTTAGCTGCTTTGCTGTTTACTTTAATAATTAAAAGAATCGCTAATGCTATCATTTCAGCATTTACACGAGTTGAGCAAGGAGATTTAACGGTTCAAATGATTCATTCAGATATTACACTCACTCCTAAAATAAAATGGTTGGAAAAACGTAAGACAAATTCTAAAAAACCGTCTAAAGGACAGATTAAACCAATTATTGAAAAAGAAATCAATCCAAATGGTGATGAGTTAAATCAAATTGCCTTCTCATTTAATCGAATGGTCAAGAATTATAAAGCAATTGTTGGCGATATTAAGAAAAATAGCCAACTTATATTAAATATGACATTGTCACTGACTGAAATTTCAAAACAAACGACTTCTGCAACCGAAGAAGTTTCTGAAACAATCAGCGGAATCGCTGAAGCAACGGGTATACAAACACAAGATACAGAAGAAACAGCTAATAAAATGGACGAACTTTCAACAATCCTTGCAGGAGTTGAAGAAAGTGTTCAAACAATTGGGAAAAGCGCTGATGATACAACGATAGCTAATGGCCGCAATAGTGAAAAAATGCTTGATGTATATGAAAATTGGCAAGCCAATATTCAAATGATGCTCCAATTAACAGAAAGCATTAATGCGGTTGATGAAGATATTCAAAGTATCGAAAACATCAGTAAAGCAATTAGTGGTATCTCAGCACAAACAAACTTGTTAGCTTTAAATGCTTCTATAGAAGCAGCAAGAGCGGGAGAGTCTGGAAGAGGTTTCGCGGTTGTTGCTGACGAAGTAAGAAAGTTAGCCGAACAAAGTGCTCAATCAACACGAAGTATCACCGATATTATTAAAACAGTTCAAAAGAGTTCTCAAACAATGATTGCCAAGATGAGTGAATCTTTTGAAGAGAGCGAAAAACAAACAAGAACAATCGACGAAGCAATTGATTCAGCTAATACCGTGACGGATCAAATGGAAATTTTAGTAGAAAATATTATTAACGTAGTCGGCTTAAGTAGTCAAATTGAAAGCAAAAAAGATGACACACTTGCTTCAGTTGAAAATATAGCTGCTTCGGCACAAGAAAATTCAGCGGGTACAGAACAGGTTTCTGCAAATGCTGAAGAAATACTAGCGACAATGGAAGAATTCAGTGCAAATATCGATGACTTAGACAACATTGCAAAAAAATTAGCTGATGAAACAAGTCAGTTTAAATTGGAATAAGCCCTTTCTTAAAAAATGAAACGAATCATCTATCAATAGAACAGTGAATCAGCAAGTACTCGATTGTGCAAAAAAGAAGCAACTAGTCCTTTTTTGTACAAAAGATTGTTGCTGGTTTTCTGTTAGTCGTTGAAGAGAGAGTTAAAACAAGATTATTGGAGGAACAAGATGGAAAAGTTTATTGTTTTTACTAGTGGAGCTCAGAATTTTGCTATCCCTATCACAGCAGTCGAAAAAATTATCATGATGCAAGCCCCAACAAGAATTCCAGATACGTCTTCTTATCTATTAGGAGCTATTCCTTATAGCGATCAACTGTTGCCAATCATTGATCTATGTGAACGACTATTTGGTCAAAAAACGGTTCGAACAGATAGCACAAAAATTATTGTCGCTGAATGGAAAGAGTTAAAAATTGGTTTAGTAGTGGAAGACGTCCTGTCTGTTAGCAATTTTGAAGAATTGCCAAAAAACGAGGCAGAAGAAGATATACGAGAAGCAGCTAAGTACGTCCGTGCTTTATTTAAAACAGAAGAAGGCATTGTTTTAGTGTTAGATGTAGATGACCTATTCTCATCAGGAAATGAAAGAGAACTAATTGAATTAATCAACAAATAAAAAACTTCAAAATGAGTCGTGAGATAAAAGAATGGGGAAAAGGCATGCTCAACGAAATAAAGGTAGGTATTTCAGATTATAAGGTAGCGAGGGTACCTCAAGTATTAATGACAATAGGACTAGGTTCTTGTGTTGGGATTGCTATTTATGATCCTAAAACAAAAATTGGTGGACTGAGTCACATTATGCTACCAGATAGTACGTCATTTAAAAGTGCCAATAAAATTGAGAAATTTGCTGATTTAGCTATTCCGCAAATGGTCTCTGAAATTAGAAAACAAACAAAAAATCAAAAGCTGATAGCGAAGATTGCTGGTGGTGCTAGTATGTTTCAAACAGCTAATGATTCATATACAGGAAGCATTGGTGAACGAAATGTTGCTGCAGTCGAACGCAGTCTAAAGCTATTAAATATTCCTTTATTAGGAACCCATACAGGAGGAAATATGGGCAGAACAATGATTGTAGATTTAACGACTTTTGCAGTCACGGTTCGGATGGTTAACCGAGATATCATCGTATTGTAACAGTGAATAGGAGCGTGTAAAAAAGATGGGAATAAAAGTGTTGGTTGTGGATGATTCTGCATTTATGAGAAAAATAATAACTGAAATGATATCAGATATAGCCGGTTTAACCGTTGTTGGAACAGCTAGAAATGGCCATGATGCGTTGAAATCTATTCCTTTATTAAAGCCAGATATCGTGACGTTAGATATTGAAATGCCAGGTTTAAATGGTCTAGAGACACTTGAAAGAATCAAAAAAGAATTTGATATTCCTGTAGTCATGATGAGCTCCCATAGCGGAGAAGCTATTACAATTGAAGCATTAGAGCTAGGTGCAATGGACTTTATTGAGAAACCGGTCGATTTAAAAAATCAAGCAGTAGACTTTAAAAAAGAGATTGAAAAAAAGATTAAACCACTAATAGAAGAAAAAGAAGAACCAACTCCGAAAAAACAGCTAGAAAAAAGAACAACAACGAAAGAATGGCAAAAAAATGTTCCAAAAAAGATTGAAGCAATTGTTATAGGAGCATCTACTGGAGGACCAAAAGCCTTATTGCATATTATTCGTCATTTACCAGAAACGTTGGTCATTCCAGTATTTATTGTGCAACATATGCCCAAAGGCTTTACGTTATCCTTTGCTGAACGGCTAAATCTAAAGTCAGTAGTAACAGTCGTCGAAGCACAAGATGGAATGGCTGTTGAGAAAGGGATAGTTTACCTAGCTCCTGGAGACTATCATATGACCATCAAAGAAAATAAAATTGCCTTAAACCAAACACCAAAAATTTTAGGAGTAAGACCGGCAGTAGATTACTTATTTCAATCAGCAGCTATACGCTATAAATCAACATTAGTAGGCGTAATTTTAACTGGAATGGGACACGATGGCAGTGAAGGGATGAAGCACATAAAAGAACAAGGTGGTTTTACCCTAGCACAAGACCGCGAAACATCTGTTGTTTATGGTATGCCAGGCAGTGCAATCAAAGAAGGGGTAGTAGATGAAGTAGCTAGTTTAACAGAGTTATCAGATAAGATAAATTGGATGATAAGGATGAGACAATGAGCCTAAATTATGATTTTTTTTATGAATGGACGAATAAACATTTAAATCTCAATCTAGCCGGGTACAAAGAAAAGCAATTACAGAGAAGAATTGCAAGTGTGATGAAAAATGCGGGCTCCTTAACGCTAGAAGACTACTCTAAAAAAATAGCAAAAGATGAAACAGTCAAACAACAATTTTTAGATTACATTACAATCAATGTAACGGATTTTTTTCGCAACCAAGATATTTTTGAAGAATTTGAATCACAATTGAACGTCTTGTCTCAAACTTTTCCATCCATGAAAGTTTGGAGTGCGGCCTGCTCTACCGGAGCAGAAGCCTACTCAATGGCGATGATTTTTGACAAACATAAATTGAGAATGGCAGAAAAAATACTGGCTACAGATATTGATGAAACGATTTTGAAAAGAGCAAGAGCAGGTATCTATAAAAATCATGAAATGAAAAATGTCCCAATAAAAGAACAGACGACATATTTTGATGAAAAAGATGGATCATTTTATTTGAAACCAGTGATTAAAAACCAAGTTCAATTTAAACGACAGGATTTAATTGCGGATACGTTTGGTAAAAACTTCCACATCATTGTTTGCCGCAATGTAACGATTTACTTTAAAACTGAAGTTAAAGAAGATCTTTATCAACGATTTAGTGACTCACTTGTTAAAGGGGGTATCTTTTTCACTGGAGCAACAGAAGCTATCTATAACCCAGAAATTTATGGATTAAAAAAAATATCTGCATTTATGTACGAAAAACTGTAAACGAATGGTGTCCGTAAGAAAATTCAACTGGACAAAAAAAGATCTCTCATAGGCTAATGAGAAAATGAAAAAGGAGGAATACAATGGATGAAAATAGTAAGTACCTCGAATTATTTTTTGAGGAGGCAGATGAACATTTACAAAGTTTAAATGAGCAAGTACTCGAATTAGAAAAACACCCAGAACAATCTAAAATAGTTGACGTGATGTTTAGATCGGCGCATACAATCAAAGGGATGGCAGCCACAATGGGATTCGATACAATGACTAAATTAACCCATAATATGGAAAATGTTTTCGACTTGTTAAAGTCAGCTGCTATTCAAGCAGATGAACAATCTATTGCTCTCATCTTTGATTGTTTGGATACGTTATCTCAATTAGTTGAAGACTTGCGTGAAGACAATAAAGTTGAACGAGATATTTCAACATTGGTGGAACGACTAAATGCTGTTGTAGAAGGAGAAAATGATGAAACGGTTGAAGAAGCTGCTTTAACAGATGATCAATTTAATCTGGAGCTACATAAACTAGATGATTCCGATATTCAAGTAATAGAAAGTGCAAATGAGAATGGGTTTAATGCTTATAGATTAGCGGTTAAAATAGCAGAAGATAGCAGTATGAAAAATGCTCGCGTTTTCTTAGTAATGAGTAAATTAGAACAACAAGGTGATGTGTTATATATTGAGCCAGCTGCAGAAGTACTAGAAAATGAAGAATTTGGAGAAGTATTTAAACTCATCTTTTTAAGTAAAGCGGATGAAGAGACAGTTAAGGATTTGGCCTTAGATAATAGTGAAATTGACGCTGTTTTAATTGAAACCGTTACGGATGCTCGAATGCTTATTCAGTCTAACCCAATAGAACAAGACGAAAAAGAAGAAGTTAGCGTGATTGAACAAGAAGAAAAGACTCCAACACTAACGGAAAACAAAATAACTGAGACAAAAGCTTCGTCAAAGCAAGTGATGAATCATTCTGTTCGAGTGGATATTGATAAGTTGGATACATTCATGAACTTGGTCTCTGAATTGGTTATCTATCGAACTCAACTAGAAGACTTTAGTGCAAAACTTCAATCGGCAGAATTAAATGAGCCATTGGAACAAGTAGCGAGAATCAGTTCAGAGTTACAAGAGTTGGTTCTAAAAATTAGAATGCAACCCGTCAGTGCTGTAATGAATCGCTTTCCAAGAATGGTACGAGATTTAGCCAATGATTTAGACAAACAGTTTGAGTTAGTGATTGAAGGGGAAGATACAGAGCTAGATCGCACAGTAGTCTCTGAGCTGGGAGAACCCTTGATTCATTTGATTAGGAACGCAGCCGATCATGGCATTGAGATGCCTGATAAACGACTAGCATTAGGCAAACCTGCTAAAGGACAAATCAAAATCACGGCTTATCAAGAAGGGAATCGGGTTGTTTTAACAATTTCCGATGATGGCAAAGGCTTGAATCCTGAAGTGATTAAAGAAAGTGCTGATAGAAAAGGTATTCCTACAGAAGGATTGAATGATAAAGAATTGCAACAATTGATTCTGCATGCTGGATTTTCTACTGCAAAAGAAGTAACGAGTATCTCTGGTCGTGGCGTTGGGATGGATGTCGTGAAACAAAAAATCAATCTATTAGGTGGAACCATTGAAATTGATAGCGTGGTCGACCGTGGAACGGTCTTTAAAGTGAACTTGCCACTAACCTTATCCATCATTCAATCATTATTGATTAAAGTAGGAGAAGAAACCTTTGCTATGCCACTTGGTATTGTTCAAAAAATCATCAAGCCAGAACTAACAGACATTATTCAAGTACACAATCAAGAGATTTATCTTTTTGAAGAAGTAGCGATTCCTGTAATTCGCTTGAATGAAGTTTTTGACATTCCAGCAGTAGAAGAAGACAACTTGCACTTGATTTTAGTCAATCAAGGAGATAAGCAATACGCTTTAGCAGTAGACGATATCCTTAGACAACAAGAAATTGCGATTAAAAAACTCGGATCCGAACTAAGTCTAATGAAGAAATATCTTGGCGCAACAATTATGGGGAATGGCGGTATTATTATGATTTTAGATATTGCAAATATCTGTAAAGAAACGAGTCAGGAGACAAATTATGAACTCTGATTACTCTTTTTTAGAATTAGATGCTCTTAAAGAAGTGATTAATATTGGTGGTGGGAATGCTGCAACAAGTTTATCACAATTAATTGATAAACCCGTTAACATGGGTGTTCCTGTTATTGAAATGTTAGACTATTCAGAAGTTTATGAACAAATTATGCCAGAAGATGCAATTGTTAGAGCGGTCATGATAAGAATGTTCGGTGATGCAGAAGGTATCTTCCTGTTTACAGTTGATCAGAAAGCCTTTGAAAATATCGTTACAATGATGATACCAGAAGAAATGGAGTATTCGGATGCACTAGCTGAATCAGCTTTAAAAGAACTAGTTAATATTTTAGTCCATTCATTTTTAAATGCGATTATTAAATTATTAGATATTCAATTAGTAACTTCAGTTCCACTATTGACAAAAGATATGTTTGGGGCGATTATGAGTAGTGTCTATTTGGAACAAGGACAATACGATGAGTCTATTATGATTATCAAAAATGAGTTTTATCATGCTGGTGATCGATTAGATTCTTCTTTATATTTTGTTCCCCAACCAGGAGTAATAGAAAAAATGTTTGAATTATTAGGAATCGGAGGAGAAGATTAAAATGACGAAAAGAGTAATGATAGTAGACGATGCGGCTTTTATGAGAATGAAACTGAAAGATATCTTAGAAAAAAATGGGTACGAAGTAGTAGCAGAAGCACAAAATGGCATAGAAGCTATTGAGAAATATAAACAAGAAAAACCAGATTTAGTTACGATGGATATTACGATGCCAGAGATGGACGGTGTAGAAGCTCTAAAAGGCATCAAAGCCTTTGATCCAGCTTCAAGAGTCGTGATGTGTAGTGCTATGGGACAACAAGGCATGGTAATGGATGCTATCCGTTCTGGAGCTGTTGATTTTATTGTCAAACCTTTTGACACAGACCGTGTTATTAAAGCGTTAGATAAAGCAGTACTGTAGGCTATTGATATGATACAGATAATTGTTTTTACGCTAAATGATAAATACTATGCCTTTTTATCTGAAGATGTTGAAGAAATTTTGAAAAAAATGCCTTGGACAACCATCCCTCAATCTCCAACTTGGGTACAAGGCTTAATTAATTTAAGAGGTAATGTGATTACATTGATAAATTTTTATAAACTTTTATCTCCCTCTGGTGAAACCGAAGAATTGTGTTACAATAACATTATTATTGTGAAGAATAATGATGAAAAATTAGCATTTATGGTGGATAATGTTGAATGGGTTACTGAAATTGATCCAGCGAACATCCAACAGTTGACCAATCAACCCGATGATCACATCTCTGGTTTAATTAAAGTAAAAGATCAGATCGTGAATATGATTGATATGGAGACACTATTTTATAAAAATGAGGGATAATAGTGAAACAGGTTTTATCACAACAAGAAATTGATTCTTTATTGGAGGCTGTAAAAAGCGGTGAAATAGATGAAAAAGGACTCGAAGACCAAGAAAACGAAAAAAATAAAGTCAAAAGTTACGACTTTAAACGTCCAGCTCGTCTTTCTAAAGAATACATTAGTACGTTAAATATGGTCTTTGAGGAATTTTCTAAAATCATTGGAAACCGGTTATCAACCCAAGTTAGGCATAATGTTGAAATGCATCTTGCATCAGTTGAACAAGTTAGTTTTGATGAATTTGTTCATTCTGTTCCACGTTTTACATTAATGGGATTGTTTCAATCTAAACCGCTAGAAGGTACCCAAATTATTGAATTAAGTCCACAGCTTTCTTTGCAATTGATTGATTTATTATGTGGTAGTTCTGAAGTAAGGTCCAATAATGGGCAACCAGAAAAAACAAGTTTTACAGATATTGAAAAAGCGATTCTAACGGATATTCTAACAGATTTCGTCCATTCGTTTGAATTGGCTTGGCGTGATGTTATGGAACTAGATGCTACACTAGAAGCAACAGAGACAAATCCACAACTTTTACAAAATATGTCTCCTAATGAACCCGTTATTTTAGTGACCTTTACAGTTGATTTGTTCGAGGTACGAACGTTTGCTAATATCTGTGTCCCTTATATATTTTTTGAAACGATTTTAGATAAATTAAGTTTTAAGAATTGGTTTGATACCGAAAGAGGAACAGACCGTTCAGATGATAA
This sequence comes from Carnobacterium sp. TMP28, assembly GCF_047553015.1. Taxonomy (GTDB): domain Bacteria; phylum Bacillota; class Bacilli; order Lactobacillales; family Carnobacteriaceae; genus Carnobacterium_A. Next base: position 1,832,942 of record NZ_CP180212.1, on the reverse strand, counting down.
AAGAATAGAAACCAGTTTAAATTTTGCTAAAGTAAATCTGGAAGTACTTTTAGGTGAGGCGACCATGACCTTAGAAAACTTTTTGCAGTTAGAATTGGGTGATATTATTCCACTAGAAGGAAAAACGTCCGATCCTTTGGTTATGTCAGTCGAACAACGTCCACATTATCTTGTTAAACCGGGAATAAAAGGTAAAAATAGGGCAGTAGAAGTATTACAGTATATTGAAGGAGAGATAAACTGATGAGCAATGAAATGCTATCTCAAGAAGAAATAGACGCGATGATAAATGGTACCGCAGAAACGTCTAGTGCCCCTATTGCTGCAATTGATAACGACCAAGAAGATATTATTGGCGAAGTTGGAAACATAACCATGTCCCAAGCTGCAACAACTCTTTCTTCTATTTTGAATCATCGAGTGACGATTACAACACCACGTGTCTCTTGTGTGAAATTTGAAGAAATTATCAGAGAAAGCTCCATACCTAAAGTAGTTACAACGATTGAATACAAAGCTGGTTTAGTAGGCAGCAATTTATTGATGATGGATGTAACAGATGCGATTATTATTGCTGATTTAATGATGGATGGCGATGGGGATGCGACTGGCAAAGAATTTACTGAGCTAGAATTAAGCGCAGTTGGCGAAGCGATGAATCAAATGATTGGCTCCGCTTCAACTGCTATGGCAACAATGTTGGGACGAATAGTTGATATTTTACCACCAGATGTTGAAGTGTGGGAAGATATTAAAACAGTGAAATATGATAAAATTTCTGCAGATTCTGTAGTGTGTAAAATTTCGTTTAAAATGACGGTCGATGATTTAATAGAAAGTGAAATTATGCAAATCTTCACACTGGATACTGTTCGAGATATTTCTACAATCATGATGAACGGCAGCGATGCAGAGGTTCTAGATTATAAAAAAGCAGACAGTCAAGTACAACAACCTGTTCAAGTAAATCAGCACAAAGAGCAAACTAGAACTGTAGATAGAGTAGCTATTCAGACACCTGGATTTCAAGAATTAGTTGATACTAACAAATCAAATAATACAAATAATTTAGATTTAATTATGGATGTACCTCTTCACTTTAGTGTTGTGCTAGGAGAAAAACAAAAAACAATTAAAGATATTTTATCGCTAGGGACAGGCTCAGTTGTAGAATTAGATAAAATGACTGACGAACCTCTACAGATATTTGTTAATAACAAGCTAATAGCAGAAGGCGAAGTTGTTGTTATCAATGAAAGCTTCGGCGTCAGAATTACCAATATTCTAAGTCAAGAACAAAGAATCAAAAAAATTAAATAAAAAAATCCGTAGTAGCTTCGAAAAGAATAGAGTTAGCTGCTGTCAAATAGTGTTAATAGTAGTGGAAAAGCTAGAGGTTACAATTAAACGATAAACAAAAGAGTCGAAACAACTTGTTTCGGCTCTTTTGTTTATCCCATAAAGCAAGATATAAAGACTTGGATAAAACTGTTATTGTTTCATTTCATTATTTTAGGTAGAATGAAAGCAGGTTAGACTCTTTTTATTATTTCTGATAAAAAAGGTTAATTTTAATAAGAATCCTCCGATATTCACTATGAGCAGGAAAAGCTGAATGCAAAGGAATCAATGATGAACAATTAAATCCTAAAAAACTAGAAAAGATAATTTCAAAAGGAGTGTTGAAAAAATGAAAATTGAAAATGGCTACAATCACTATTTGAATGCTGTCCGTCAAAACAAAGATCAAGCTCAAGCAAAAGGAATGTCACCTAAACCAACAGAGCCTATTAAAAACGAAGAATCTGTCCAAGTCAATATTTCAGACACAGCGAAAAAAATGGCCCAAGCAAAATCTGCCGGTTCAAAAGATATCGATATAGAAGCGATTAAAAAAGCTGTTTTAGATGGAACGTATAGTTTTTCTGCTGAAAAGATTGCTCAAGGTATGGTAAATGCTATGAATGAACAAGGGAAGTAAGGATGAAATGAAAAAAAAACTAGGCGTTAGTGAAACACTAAACCAATTCAAAACGGTTTTACTGGAAGAAAAAGAAGCGTTAATAAAAAATGACAGTGCGCGTGTGCTTACTGCTATCGCAGAAAAGGAAACGTTTATAGACAGTCTACCGACACTGGATACGACAGGATTAAACAAAGAAGAGTATGTTAAAATTGTTGCAGAAATTAAAGAACTACAAGAAACGAATTTGTTGTTAACCAAACAAGCCTTACGTTATCAGGAAAAAATGATGGAAGCTATTACCGATAGTGCAAAAACGTCTGGATCAACGTATTCTAAAAATGGGCAATACAGTGCCGAAAAAAGAGCAACAATTATCGATCAATCCCTATAAAGAGGTGAAAAAAGGATGTCAGGTTTATTTGGAATATTAAATAATGCTACGAAAGGTTTGAGTGCTCAGCAATCGGCGCTACAAACAACGAGTCACAATATCGGCAATTCAAATACAGAAGGTTACTCAAGGCAACGAGTCAATATGGTAGCAGATAGTCCTCATACTCTTCCTGGCGTTGGTCAATTAGGAACCGGTGTGAGGATTTCATCTGTTGAGCGAATAGTCGATCCATATGTCAATAAGCAACTTTCAAATGAGAACTCTTCTCTAGAAAAATATAAGCAGAAATCAGATGTACTTGGACAGTTAGAAGGTATTTTTAATGAGCCTTCAGAAACAGGCTTGAATAAAAGTATTAGTGAAGTCTTTTCATCTTGGAAATATTTAGCGTCTAATCCAGAATTACCAACAGCTAAAATGATGGTTGCGCAAAATACAGGAAATTTTACAGATACCCTCAATCATATGTCTAACCAAATTGAAAAATTGTATGATGGAACGGCTAGCAGTATAGAAAAAGAAGTCTTAGATTTCAATTCAAAAGTTGAGCAGTTGAGCTCGTTAAATAAACAAATTTTTAGTGTAGCCATTAAAGGTGATTCACCAAATGATTTACTGGATCAACAAGACAGACTGGTAAGTGAATTAGCAGGAATTGCTGGTATAGAGGCAAGCTACGATAAATTCAATCGTGTTAGTATTAGTGTCGGTGGCCAGGAAGTCTTAAATGACAAGTCCATAAAAACGTTAGGAGTAAAGAAGACTCCTGCTGGTCAATTAGTTGTTAACCAAGAAAATAAAGATCCAATGGGTGCAACGGAGATTTCAATTGATTCTGGTAGAATTAAGGGGTCGCAAGAAGCACTCGTAGAGATTACAAATAAAAAACAAGATTTAAATGATTTAGCTTTTACTTTCGCAACGGCTGTCAATAAGATACATAGTGCAGATAAACCAGGTAATGCGTTCTTTGACTTGAATGAAGATAAGGGGAGCAATTATGCCTCATTGATAAAAGTTGATGATGCGATCTTAAAAGATATAAGTAAAATAAATGCTGGTAGAGAACTAGGAACAGCCGTTGCTGGTGACGGTACACGTGCTCAAGCAATCGCATCATTACAAAATACATTACTAGGTTATCCTTCAACGGATATGACTTATGATGATAAAACGATGTCGATTGTTAGCAAACCCGGTGGTTCAACCGTTTCAGGTGCTTACAATAATGCTGTAACGGAAATGGGTATCACCAAACAACAATCAGATAATATGGTCAAGAGCCAAGATGGACTAGTTAGTTTGCTTAAATCGCGGCGAGAATCGATCTCTGGTGTTTCTATCAATGAAGAAGTAGCAGATACGATGAGGTACCAAAATGCTTTTCAAGCGAATTCTCGTGTTATCTCCGTTATTTCAGAAATGCTGGATACGTTAATCAATCGAATGGGAGTGTAATTTATGCGTGTAACAGATTCTTTAATGTCCCAGAGTTTTTTAAGAAACTTAAATGCCAGTACAAACAATATGTTGAAATACCAAAAGCAATTAGCTACCCTAAAAGAAGTCAGTAAGTCATCAGATGATCCATTACGTGTTTCTAAAATCTTGGATTTAAACAATACAATCGTGCAAACAGACCAATACAAAACAACGATTAATGATTCTATTCAATGGACCAATGTGCAAGATTCAGCTTTGGATAGTGCAACGAAATCACTGCAGCGAATCAAAACACTCATCCAAGCTTCTGCTAATGACACGTTAAATCATTCAGATCGTCAAGCTCAAAAACGTGAAGTTGAAGCAGAGATTAGTGGCGTTGTTGATGCACTAAATACAAATTTTGGGGGACGGTATGTTTTTGGAGGAGTGAATACAACAAAAATACCTTTTGAAGTAGACAAAGGGAGTGCGGGCGAGATTACTGGCATAAGTTATCACGGTACAATTCCTGATGTAAGCGGCAATTTGACTCGAGAGATTGCGCCAGGTGTATCCATTGAATTAAATACAGATGGAACTGTATTTATCAACGAGAAAGGAACAACTGGATCACCGGATAATATCAGTACCTTTTTTACAGATGTTTTACAAGCGTTAGAATCAGATGATACAGAAAAGTTATCTGGCTTACTAGACAAAGCAGATCAGCAACTGGATAACGTAGTAGCAAATCGCTCTAAAGTGGGGTCAATCTTTAATCGACTAGAGGCAACACTGGAACGCAACACGAGTGAACAACTCAATCTCAAAACAATGTTATCTGAAAACCAAGATATTGATTTAGCTGAAAAGTATATGGAATTCACAATGGAAAATACCGCGTATCAAGCGTCGTTATCGATGGGTACAAAAATTCTCCAAACAAATATATTGGACTATCTCTAAAAGATAGTCTTTTTTCTTTATAAAAAATAAAAAAATTATCCTTAACTCTTACTTAAACGAGCCGATATAAACAGTAGAAGGCAAAGCAGACTACTTATTAGTTTAAAAAATTAAAAATAAAGCACAAAAAAGTACTTAACAGTAAGTGAATCATACCGATATAAGAAGTAGAAGGCAACACCTTCACAAAATAGACTCTAGGAGGAACATTATCATGAGAATTAATACAAATACAGCAGCAATGAATACTTACTCTAACCTTACATCAGCTAACGCTTCAAAAAGCAACTCATTAGCTAAATTATCATCAGGTCTACGCATCAACAAAGCTGGAGACGATGCAGCTGGTTTAGCTATTTCAGAAAAAATGAAAAACCAAGTTAGTGGAATGACTCAAGCTACCCGTAATGCCCAAGATGGGATTTCTTTAATCCAAACAGCTGAAGGTGCGTTAACTGAAACACACAGCATCTTAAATCGTATGCGTGATTTAACCGTTCAATCAGCTAATGGAACAAATACGACGGATGATAAAAAAGCTATTCAAGGAGAAATTGACTCACTAACATCAGAAATTGACCGTATTGCTGGCGATACTAAATTTAATACACAAGGATTGATGAACGGTTCTGAAATTACAGCAACCTCAATTAGTGCTAAATTTGATCCAACAACTAAAACAAATGATAATAAATTATTAGCTAAAGCGATTACAACAAAAGATGCAACTATTACATTAGTTCAAGATGGTACTGATACAAGTGCTAAAATATCTGAAGCACTAAACAAGTTAACTCCAGAGAAACTAAAAGAAGTAGTTGTTGAGTATAATGAACAAAAAGTAACTGATCTAGGAAATGATAAAACAACTGCTGCTGCTTTTGGTGTTACTACGGATAAAGCAGGTTTTGATGCTATTGCAAATAAATATGGAGTATCTCCTGCTGCTGCTGCTGCTACTACTGCTGCTGAAAATACTGCTCTGAATACTGCTATCGCAACAGCAACAGCAGCAAATAAACCATTAAAAGCCTCTGATTTTGCTAGTACTAAATCTACTAACTTTGATTTTCAAATTGGTGCAAATGCTGGTGAAAAAATTAGTATTAAAATGGAAAATATGAGTACTAAAGGGTTAAATATTTCAGAGATTAATGTTGCTACTGGAGAACAAAAAACGGATGATATTTTAGTCAAGCTAGATAAAGCTATTTCTTCAGTATCAGATCAGCGTGCTACTTTAGGAGCTACTCAAAACCGTTTAGATCACACAGTTTCTAACTTAACAACAACAAAAGAAAACTTATCAGAAGCTAATTCTCGTATTACTGATGTAGACATGGCTGAAGAAATGATGAGCTTTACTAAATCAAACATCCTTTCTCAAGCTGCAACGTCAATGTTGGCTCAAGCAAACCAAATGCCACAAAGTGTTTTATCATTATTACAATAATCAACTGAAAATAGTTGAACAGTTTTTACAAAAAGCCGGCGCTTTGCCGGCTTTTAGTTTATAATGAACTGTGTTTGTCAGATGAATGGAGAAAATAAAGGTGGATATTATTCAGGCTATCAATCATGCCCTTCAAATACGACCAATTGGGATTGAGCCATATGCGCAAATTAACTTAAAAAATGAAACTACTCATTCTCAAGAAGAAAAGCTACAAGAAACAATTTTTTCTAAAGAAGAACTAGAGAAAAAAGTTGCTGAAATAAATGATTCTATTTTAAGTTTCAATGCACAATTTTCATTTAAAGTGCATGAAGTAACAGGCAGAACCGTTGTAGGATTGATTGACACTCAAACACATGAAGTCGTTAAAGAAATCCCACCTGAAAAGATGATGGATGTTGTTGTTGAGTTATGGGATTTAACGGGTATCATCGTAGATAGAAAGGAGTGAACATATGGCAAATGATTTAAGCTTCATGGGTTCCTATTCAGGAATTGACATGAAAACAGTCGACTCCTTAATTCAAGCAGAGTCAGGGAAACTAGTTAAATATTCGAATAAGCAAGCTAGTTTGACAACTGAAAAAAACGCCTGGAAAGATATCAATACGCGCTTAAGCAGTTTATATGAAAAACTAGGTAGTTTAGAAGAAGAAAAAACCTTTAAATCTAGAGATGTTACAAGTTCAAATACAACTAAATTAGCTATTTCTGCAAAAGAAAATGCTCAATTAGGCGATTATTCCGTTGAAGTTATTCGTTTAGCGACTTCAGCAACAATGACTTCAGGGAAAATTACAAATACAGCAGGAAAATCGGTTAACGAGGCATTAAATTTACAAGGTAAATTTTCAATTACAAACAACGACTATAATTCAGATAAACCTGAAGAAAATAGAGCTATAATAGAGATTAAAACAGAAGATAGTTTAAAAGATATCGTTGATAAAATAAATGATAAAACAAAAGTATCTGGTATTCAAGCCAAAATAATCGATCGACAACTTATTTTGACTGATACCAAAATGGGAGCACGGACATTTAGTATTGGTGGAATAGAACCCGGATCCGGTAGTTCGATTGTTAGCGAATTAGGGCTAGATCCAGATACAACTGATGCAGATAAAAGACCAGCGCTTGGTACAGGTAAAACGTCCGAAATCATAGTTGATGGAATAACGATTACAAAAGATACCAATACCATTGAAGATGCAATTGATGGTGTGACATTAACACTGAAAGAATTGAGTGAAGTTGGGAAACCAATGACTGTAACAGTAAAAGAAGATACAGCAAAAACAGAAAAAGCCATTCAAGATGTTGTTGACCAATACAATTCTATTTTAAGCTTTATTGGGACACAACTAGATATCGGTGATCCTTCAGCAGAAAAGAATAAAACAGGTGCTTTAGTTGGGGATAGTTCCTTGATTCGCTTAGAAACTGGACTTCGTTCGTTAATGACAGCGAATGTAAATAATGGCAGTACTTCTGTCAGAAATATGTCAGATTTGGGAATTACAGTCGATCGGGCAGGTAAAGCGACGTTAGATACAAAAAAATTAAAAGAAGCTTTAGCTAATGATCCAGCGGCAGTAAAAAACCTGTTTTTCAATCCTGAAAAAAAAGAAGCGAGCGTTGAAGGTGAAGCAGTTGTTGCTGCTGAAAAAGAAAAAGGCATGGCTGAAAAAATGCGTTCGCTGATTGATAGTTATATTTCTGATAAAACCGGTATTATTACAAATAAATCCAAAACATTTGAGAATGAAATAAAAGATATCGGTAAAAGTATCACGAGTTTCAATGAACGACTAGAAAAAAAGCGAGCCAATTATATTGCGATGTTTACTCGTCTAGATACGGTTATGATGCAGGCTGAGTCGCAAATGGCTTATTTAAGTAGCCAGTTTAATCCACCAAGTAACAAATAATGGTTAAAAAGAAGGGTAGAAGATGGCAACAACTAAAAAGTGGAATCAACTAAGGGCTAATCTATTGGAAACAATCTGGCAATTAATCACTTCATGGGATGGTACACTAGAACATGCCCTGAATATCACAGAAACGAATCAAGAAAATATAGCGAAGTGGCAAAAGTTGATGGAACAAGTAGCTAATGAACCTTTTTTACCTTATACTGATAGCGAAATAGAAAAGCAAAATGAAGTAACAATGATTCAAGAAAATATCTTAATAATGATTACTAGTGAACGATCAAGAGTGGTTTCACAGCTAAAACAAATCAATCAAAAAAATAAAGTTCGTGACAACTATGTTTCAGCTAAACGTGAACCTTTTTTTATTGATAAAGGGCTATAAAAAAGAAGCGGTTATCTATATTAATTAGTCTGAGTTAGATGACCGTTACATAAGTAAAAAAAAATCATTTAAAAAGGAAGATGAACCAATGGATTACAGAAATGTTTCGAATATTTATAAACAAAATCAAATTTTAAATGCGACACCTAAAAAATTAGTTGTGCTGTTATATGAAGGAGCAATTAAAAATTTAAAGCTAGCCGAACTTTCTGCTGCTGAAAAGAAAATTGAACAAACAAGTAATGCCTTAATTAAAGCCCAAGATATTATTCAAGAATTAATGGCTACTTTAGATTTCAAGAACGGTGGAGAAGTCGCTGAAAACTTAAATCGATTGTACGATTACTTTATAACCGAGTTAATTAATGCTAATCGTTCAAAAGATACAGAAAGTATAAAAAAAATCCGAGTTTCTTTAGAAGAATTACGGGATACATGGATTGAAATTTAAAAATGTCGATTTTTAGACACAACTGTCCTCTATTTTTTAAAACGTTGAATGAATAGTGTTATCCTTACTTTTTTTCTAAAGTAAGGATTTTTTATTTTTTTGATAGGTAAGCGTTTACTAGAGAGGATAGGTTTGATAAGAATTGATTCAACTAATAAAAATATTGTAATTTAAAATGTGTAGACTAAATAGAATAAAATAGATTAAAAATAATCATAGAAATTTTATTGCTCAATGAATCTAATTCGGTTATACTAAACTCTACGAATGGATAGACAATCTCTAGTTAAAAAACTATATGTTATTTTAAAATATATACATAACGTATGTATTTTTTGTTTCAACAGAATTATCTTCTTTTATGAAGGTTGTTTATAGAATAAAAACTAGTTCGTAATGGAGGCAATAAAAAATGAGTAATTCTACTTATAATTTAATGAAAAATGCTCTTGATGCAACTGAGCTAAGACAACAAATGATTTCAAGTAACCTTACAAATGTCAATACACCTGACTATAAAGTTAATAAAGTTGATTTCGAAGATCAATTAAAAAAAGCGTATGATGGAACAGCCATGAGAAAAACGAACGTTCGGCATATTGGAGCAAATAACCCTTATGAAGTAAAACCTATTGTGACAAAAAGAACGGACACAGCCATGAAAGAAAATGGCAATAATGTTGATATTGACATGGAAATGACCGATGAAGCAGCAACAACAATTCAATATAATGCACTTGTTGCGCAATTAAATGCTAAATATGCCATGCTTCACAGTGCCATTACAAGATGATAAAATTAGTTGGAGGGATAAGCGATGTCTATTTTTAATTCTTTACATATTAACGCAAGTGGCCTAAGTTTAGAAAGATTAAAATTAGATACAATTTCGACTAATATTGCTAATGTCAATACAACACGAACTGAAGAAGGCGGTCCGTATTTAAAAAAAGAAGTGCAGTTTGAAGAGAATTTTAAACAAGTCAAATCTTCCTTTACAGAAAATATTGAAAGAAAAAGTTTTGGTGTGAAAACGACAGCAATAGTAGAAAATAATACGGGCTTGACTACGGAATATAATCCTACTCATCCAGATGCTGATGAAGAGGGATATTTGCAATTGTCAAATGTGAATATGGCTGATGAAATGATTGAAATGATTATGACCCAACGGACTTATGATGCGAATGTGACAGCGATGAATGCAAGTAAAGAAATGTTGAAAAAAGCATTGGAAATTAAAACAAATTAAGCGAAAAATGATTAAGGTAGAGGAGAATTTGAATGAATATAGAAAGATTAACAGCTAGCTTATTGACGGGGATGAACCCAGCAACTGCATCAAATACGAAAGCACAAGAAGCACCATTGTCAGAAGCTTTTTCGGGACTGATCGAGCAAGCAATGACTAAGTTGAATGACAAACAATTATCATCTGAACAAGCAGTAGAAAGCTTGATTACTGGAGATGCTGATAACTTACATACAGTGATGATTCGAACATCAGAGGCACAATTAACGTTAGACTTAGCTTTACAGCTTAGAAATAAGGGCCTTGAAGCATATAATGAAGTAAAAAATATGCAATTTTAATGAGTAATAAAGGGAGCTACAGCACTAATGGGAAATGTTCAAGATAGGCTCAATGGAATAAAAGCGGGATGGACTGGTTTAAGCAAAGGGAAACGAAGGAGCTTAGCTATTTTGTTAGTCCTAATTACAGCATCAGTATTGGGATTAACGTATTACACACAAAAAGTAGACTATGCTATTTTATTTACTAATTTAGAAGAAGCAGATGCTGGGATGATTGTAAATGATTTGAAAACAAAAAAAATCAACTATCAATTAGAAGATAATGGGACAACTATCTTAGTTGAAGAAAATCAGGTAGATACTTATCGGATTGATTTAGCAGTTAATGATTTGTTACCGCAAAACTCAACAGGATTTGAAATATTCGATACAACGAGTATGATGGCAACAGATGAAGATCGAAAAATTATGTACCAACGGGCGGTAACGGGTGAACTGGAACGGTCTATTTCGGCATTAGATTCTATTGAAACGGCTAAAGTGTTGTTATCAATGCCAGAAGAGAGCGTCTTTACGAATCAAGAAGATAAAGCTAAAGCTTCAGCATCGGTTGTTTTAACAACCAGTAATGGTCAAATACCTGATAATTCAGCTGTACAGGGAATCGCCTCCTTGATTGCAGGAGCAGTTGAAAATTTACCTAAAGAAAATATTAAAATAGTTGATACAAAAGGCAATCTTTTAAGTGCATCTCTTGAAGATGACAGTAGTTTAAACGCGACAGATATAGTTAGTAAATATCAAGCGATTAAAAACCAGTATGAGAAAGAACTGGAAGAAAAATTAGCTGAAACATTGGGTCCGATTTTTGGTAAAGAAAACATTAATGTTGCCGTAAGCGCAGATATGAATTTTGATTCAATTCAAAAAGAAAGTATCGCTTACTCACAAGAGCCTGTTTTGAGAAGTGAAACCATTTCTGCTGATGGAGGAACCATTGATTTAGCCCAAGAAGATGATGAGGCGGCTACTGTCATCAACGAAGTTGTTGGCGAAGATGGAGTGAATTCTTCTTTCGATCGAACAGCTAACTATGAGCTAGATTCAGAAACGACAAGTACGACTAAAGCGCCTGGATCACTCAATCGGCTGTCTACTTCGATTATTTTAAACAAGATACTAAGTAAAGCAGAAGAAGATCAAGTCCAAGAAATCGCGCAAATGACAATTGGGTTTGTTGCAGAGCGAGACGATCAGCTGACCGTTCAAGGAATGGAATTTGCAAAAGGACCAGATGATAATATAGAGACAGACCCTAAAGAAATTATAGGCAACACAATTAGAGAAACTTTGCTAAGAGATTGGCCTTATTTAGCCGGAGGTTTGGGAATTCTTTTACTATTAATCATGCTCTTGGCAATGTTTATGAAGAAATCTAAAAATAGAAATAATTACGAATTAGACTTTGATGAAGTAGTCAGTTCACAAACCAGAGACGATTTAACTAATGAGTTAGAGGTAATTAGATTGCAAAAGATAAAAGAAAAGCAAGATGAGCTGACAAAAATAAAGCAAATGGAAACAGACGATCAAGCAGCATCAAAATTAGTGGAAGAGCTGAATCAATCTATGTCTATTAAAGAAAAAGCAGCAAGAGACTATGTAAAAGGAAATCCAGAAGCTTCTGCAGATCTGATAAAAATTTGGATGAGAGATGAGTAGATGGTTATGATGAATGAGATGGATGGTGTAAGGAAATCTGCTATATTATTAATTTCTTTAGGATCTGAGGCAGCAGCAGAAATTATAAAAACGTTGCCTGATAGCTATATTCAAAAGGTTAGTTACGAGATTGCCAATATTGATCACGTAAAGCCGGAAGAACGAGATGCTATTGTAAATGAATTTATTGAAATGTCACGAGCAAAAGAGTACATGATTGATGGTGGAATTGATTACGCTAAAAAGCTATTGAATATAGCAATTGGGGCACAAAGAGCAAGAGAAGTAACAGATATGTTGAATCAGATTCAACTACGTGAAAGACCATTTAATATTGCTAGAAAAGCTGATCCACAGCAATTAACCAATTTATTGCTAAATGAACAGCCACAAACGGTTGCTTTAATTTTATGTTACATGCAACCAGATAAAGCAGCCTTAATTTTATTTCAATTCCCGCTGCATTTGCAATCAGAAATTGCTGAAAGAATCGGAACAATAACAAGTACGTCACCAGCTATTATTGAAAAAATTGAAAAAGTCATTGAAAACAAATTCTCTAATTACATTGAAAATGAAATGGAAACAGTTGGAGGAGTGAAAACATTAGTTGAAATTCTTAATTCTGTTGGAAGAAGTACAGAGAAAAATATTATTAGTGTATTAGAAGAAAGACAACCTGAATTAGCTGAAGAAGTCAAAGCTAGCCTGTTTACTTTTGAAGATATTACAACTCTTGAAAGAGCAGATGTTCAAAAAGTCCTTAGAGAAATCGATAATGACGACTTGGCATTGGCACTTAAAGGCGGATCAGACGAAATCAAAGAGTTTATTTTTGCTAATCTTTCAGAACGTGCAAGTGAAACACTCAAAGAAGATTTACAATTTATGGGGCCTTCTCGTTTATCAGCAGTAGAAGAAGCGCAGCAACGAGTGGTTTCTGTTATCCGTGTGTTAGATGAGAAAGGTGAAGTTTATTTGAGAAGAGGAGAACAAGATGCCATCATCTCATAATATTATTAAAAAGGGTCACTCCTTTTCAGAAGCCCAACCTTCTATTATCCGCACTAAGTTAGCTGTTCAAAAAATAATGGCCTTAAATGAAACATCAAGTCAATCTCAACAAGGTGTCAGCGACGAAGTGCTTGAAACCATTAAAGCTGAAGTGTCTGCTGCGAAAACGCAAAAAGAAAACTTAATAAAAGCAGCACAAAAAGAAGCAGAAGATTTAAAAACTGATGCAATTGAAAAAGGTTTTATTGAAGGACAAACAAGCGGATATGAAGCTGGATATTCTGCTGGGTATCTTGCCGGAATGCAGCAAGCACAAGAAGAGAGCACTCAGATGAAAGAAGCTATGCAACAAATGCTAGCGGAAGCAGAAGCCTTTGTTGAAAAATATTACCAAGAACAAAAAGAAGCCTTATTGGATTTGGCAGGACATATGGCAGAAACCATTGTCCATGACAAAATTGATGCTTCTTCAGAACAAGTAATGGCCTTAGTTAAACCGGTTATCCACCGGTTGAGGCGTGAAAATCAATTGATTACTTTATCCGTTCGATCTGAACAAAGCCAACTAGTTAAAAAATCCGTTAAAGAGTTAGAAAAAGAACATCCAGAAATTCGTTTTGCGGTCTTGACAGATAACACACTTGATAAAAATGGTTGTACAATTGAAAGTGCGCATGCGATTATTGACTTACAAGTAAGAAAGCAACTAGATGCGATGTTGCAAGAGATGAAAGAGACGGAGTGAAACAACCATGTTTAGTCTACCTTTTGAAGCGTATCATAACCAGTTGAATAAAAAAAGCTACTACTTAAAACTAGGTAAAGTTAGTCAAGTAACGGGTCTGATTATCAAAGTCGAGGGATTAGATGCTTTTGTTGGTGAAGTGTGTGAAATACAGATAAAATCTTCTAGTCGTATTGCTTTAAGTGAAGTCGTTGGCTTTGTGGATGAGACCGTTTTACTGATGCCATTAGATGAATTAGATGGCATTGGTCCAGGTTGTTTAGTACGGCCAACTGGTAAAACACTGAAAGTTGAAATTAGTGAGAAATTGTTGGGCAATACGCTAGATGGATTAGGCCGGCCAATGGATGAAACTTTAGTGGTTGATGGTGTGTTTTATGATGTAAACCGTAGTTCACCGAATCCTTTTAAGCGAAAAAAAATTAAAGATGTTATACCAACTGGTATTCGAGCAATCGATGGAACGTTGACAGTTGGTGAAGGCCAGCGAATGGGGATATTTGCCGGTAGTGGTGTTGGAAAAAGTACATTGCTCGGTATGATAGCTCGTTACATTGAAGCAGATATTATTGTGATTGGATTAATTGGAGAACGGGGTAGAGAAGTTCTTGAGTTTATTGAAAAAGATCTTGGAGAAGAAGGTTACAAAAAGTCTGTAGTCGTTTGTGCAACATCAGATATGCCGCCTCTTGTTCGTTTAAAAGGTGCATCAGTCGCAACGACAATTGCAGAATATTTTCGTGACCAAGGGAAAAAAGTAGTCTTAATGATGGATTCCGTTACTCGAGTCGCAATGGCTCAAAGGGAAATCGGATTAGCAACTGGTGAGCCACCAACAACAAAAGGCTATACGCCTTCTGTTTTTACGACATTGCCAAAATTAATGGAACGAAGTGGGATGTCAGAAACAGGATCGATAACCGCTTTTTATACTGTTCTTGTTGAAGGAGATGACATGAATGAACCCATTGCTGATTCAGTACGAGGAATTTTAGATGGTCATATTGTCTTATCTCGTAAAATAGCTTCAGAAAATCATTATCCTGCAATCGACATTCAAAATAGTATTAGTCGGTTAATGAAAGACATTACAACAGAAAAACACCACTTAGCGGCGGGCAGTTTGAAAGAAAATATGGCTATTTATGCTGATTCAAAAGATTTAATTGACGTCGGAGCTTATCGAACAGGAAGCAATCCACTTGTTGATAGAGCTGTTCAATTAAATAGGCCAATTAAAGATTTCTTGAAACAACAAGTGGATGATGAAATATCATTTGAGGATGTAGTCACATCGCTAGACACCTTATTTAAAACCTCTCAAATGGGTGGGTAGTCAATCGGATAACGAAATAAAAAGAGGTGTATGTATTGAGTAAATTTAAATTCTCGATGGAAAAAGTATTGGATTGGCGTTCGGATACGGAAGAAGCTAAGAAAAAAAGTCTTGGAGATGCGCAAAGAGAAAAAAGTCAGCAAGAGTTAGTATTAAAAGAGATGATTCAAGAAAATATTAAAATTAAAAATGAGAGCTTAACAACGACTCGTATAGATATTTTACGTCGTCAAAATATGTACAAAGTAATGTTAGATGAGCGTATTATCCAGCAAAAAAATCAAGTTGAAACAGCTACAAAATTAGTTGAAACAGCTCGTTTAGAGTTAATGGAAGCTCATAAAGACAAAAAGATAATGGAGAAATTGAAAGAAAAAGAATTTAACCTTTTAATGACTCAAGAAAAAAATGAAGAACAAAAGCAATTAGATGAGATGGCTACGTTAAGTTATGGAAAAAGTTATTATTAAGTTTTTTTATAAAATAGTGTAGATACATAAAAAATCTTTTTTAAATAAAAATAAGAAAGGAGTGAGCGAATTGACTAATCTTCTCATCCAATCATTAAATAGTACGGAACCAATTCTTGTGGACAAGAATGTAAAAAATATCCCTATTTTTAAAGAACAATTTCAAGAACAGCTATCTAAAGAAACGAAAAAACAGTTAACTGAAAAAAAACTTGAGCCCACAACTAAAACTAAAGAAGAACAAGTAGCAAATGAACGAGAAAAAGAAAATGAATCAGTTTTTTTAGAGTCTGTTACAACGGTTAAACAGGAGCAAGACAGATTATTAAAAATAACGATACCTAAAGTTGAAAAAGAGGCTATACAAGAACCAGATGTGGCATACATAAAAACAGCTGAGGTAGCAACCGAATCAAACAAACCGTTATTTGTTCAAGAGCAACAAGTAGAAAAAATGATAGAAACTAGTCAAACATTGCTAGATACTACTGATGAAGATCAGTCTATAGTTTCTTTTGAGAAAAAGATATATACGGAAAGCACATCGATTAAAGAGAATAAAACTAATCTAAAATCAGATAGAGGGACTAAAACACCGGAATTAAATAGAGAGTTATCTGAATCGTCGGTGAGTATACCAATTGTTTCAGCTGAAAGTGAAAAGTCTATAACAAGGGCTAAAAATGTAGTAAATATATCTGTAGCTGATCAAGATGGACAAGTAACAACACCAGTCATTTTAACTGAAGAATGGGATAAACTTGAAAAACCCATTAATTTATCTAAAGAAGAGAGCAATTTAGACTTTTTATCTTCTAATAAAAAACAAACTATAGAAAAAGTGAATCATTCAGATAAGGATAGTATTGTTAGTAATAAAAATTCTTTACTAGAAAAAGATGGGGTAGAGATTAAGGACAAATTAGATACAGTAGCAATAAATCAAAAAAATACGAGTGAACCGACTGTCCTAATAGATAAAAATAAAGCTAAATTGGTTAGTTTAAATGATAGAGTAAGTGAAATGGTAGTTGATCAGTTAAAAACACCACATGTGTTATCAGAAGACTGGGTCCAACTGGAACAACCAAGTGCAGTAGGAAAAGCAAATAAACTAGAACAAATTCCTTCTGTTGGGATAAAAGGTTCGCTAGGAACAGAGCATCAATCGTTAGAAAATAACGAGGTGTTACCCGAAGTCCGTGTTGATGAAAACGACCAGGTAATAAAAAAAGATCAACAAGTAGCAGTAAAAGTAGATACAATAACAGCGACTCAGAATAAAATAAGTGAGCCGATTGGATTAACAGCTAAGAATAAAGGTGACACACTAGCACCTAAAGTTGAAATAAGTGAGAACCGTTTTAACGAGTTCCTTACATCACGTACACTGACGAAAGACTGGGTCCAACTGGAACAACCAAGTACAGTAGGAAAAGCAAATAAACTAGAACAAATCCCTTCTGTTGGAATAAAAGATTCGCTAGGAACAGAGCATCAATCGTTAGAAAATAACGAGGTGTTACCCGAAGTCCGTGTTGATGAAAACGATCAGGTAATAAAAAAAGATCAACAAGTAGCAGTAAAAGTAGATACAATAACAGCGACTCAGAATAAAACAAGTGAGCCGATTGGATTAACAGCTAAGAATAAAGGTGACACACTAGCACCTAAAGTTGAGATAAGTGAGAATCGTTTTAACGAGTTCATTACATCACGTATACTGACCAAAGACTGGGTCCAACTGGAACAACCAAGTACAGTAGGAAAAGCAAATAAATTCGAACAAATTCCTTCTGTTCAAGTAAAAGATTCGCTAGAAAAAGTCCATCCGTTAGAGAGCGATTTAGTCGATAAGAGTGAAAAACCTTTGCCAGAAAATAAAGCACCTGTAGTGGTAAATGAGACGGATGAGGAAGAATCAATTATCCAAAAAACGTTCAACAGTAAGAGTAAAGAGGTTATCGGTAAATCATTTGTACCAAGCATCACTCAAGAAAATACAAATGAAACAACTATACCAATTAAGCAAAATGAAGTTGAAATAACAGGAGCTAAAGATCAATTAAGTAAGCCAATCTTAGACAAGTTAATGACACCAGAATTATTAAATACAGCGATAGCGACTCAGAATAAAACAAGTGAGCCGATTGTGCTAACAGATAAAAGTAAAACGGATCAATCGGTAGTTAAAGTTGAAACAAATGAGAAGCATTTGGATGAGTCCATTACGCCACGTACATCAACTAAAAAAGATTGGAACCCACTTGGACAACTAAGAGGGATAGAAAAAGTAAATAAATTAGAACAGATTCCTTCTATTAGAGTAAAAGATTCGCTAGAAAAAGTTGGTCTGCCAGAGAAAGATTCAGTTCTTAAGAATGAGAATCCTTCACTAGAAAAAGACATACCAGTAGCAACGAATAAAATTAATGAGAAGGAACCTATTCTCTCAAAAATCGTTAGCAATGATGTTAGAGAAGATACTACTAAATTAGATACAATCAATACGACTCAAAACAACACAAGTGAGTCAGCTGCATCATTTAGTCGAAATAAGAATGAGGCAACTGAATTTAAAAACGCAGTAAGTAAGATGACTTCAGACCAGTTAGCCACACTAGAGTTGCCAATGAAAGAAACTGGAATAAAACCAGTTCCAGTTCCAGACTTAAAAGACGAGATAAAGTTGGTTAGTCAACCAGTAGCAACGAGTGAGTTGGTAGCAGCGACTCATTTTGAGGATAAAGACATGACTAACTCGAAAAGTAGAATTCTAGAGACTAAAACAGAATCGGATAAAACACTCAATACTCAAAAAAGTGTGAGCGAGATTCCGGTATTACGAGATGAAAGTAAAATAGAGATAAATATACCTAAACAGATAGCGGCTAAAATAGTATTTGATCCATTTACTTCACCACGTTGGCTAACAAAAGAGTGGTCTAAGCCGGTGGAAATAAAAAAAGACGGCGAACCAACTCAAGTTCCAATCATTGAGGCAAGAGAATCCTTAAAAGCAATGACTCAACCCTTGGAAAATAAAGAGTTATCCCCACTCATTGATAGTGATAAGGAGAAAAAGACGACTCATTTAGAAAAGAGTCCGTTAGATACTGCCTTTAAATTAGACGAAAGAAGTACAAATGAACGAAATGTACAAGCAGATAAAACGCAGACTGAGTTAATACTGGCTAAAGATAAAGTTGAACCAACTCATTTTGATCAGTTGACTACACAAAGAATGTTATCAAGAGAGTGGTCTCAATTTAAAAAACCAGGGGTACTAGGAAAAGATAGTGGAATAGTCCAAACCTCTTCAGTGGAAGTCAAAGATTCTATTGAAGTCAAAGATTTTACTGAAAAGCTGATTCAGCCAATTAATAATACTATACTAGCTAGTAAAATCGATTTACCAAAAAATGACTCATTCTTACTTTCTAAAGAAATAGTTGAAAAAGAACAACCGCTAATCAAAGACGAGAGTGGAGATAAAACTATCAAACCAGATTTATTAGTCGGTGCTCAAAGACCTAGCGTTGAATCAATAGTGACAAAAACAACTAATCAAGATACAATAAGGCAAAAAGTTGCTAATGAAGTAAATCAACTTATCTCCAAAGAAATAGAGCAAGTCCAGCTAAAAGGACAATCTAGTGCAAAATTGACCCTTGCGCCAGAAGGTATGGGAGATATTTCTATTTCTTTAGAATTAAAAGATAATGTGCTGACTACAAAAATTGTTGTGGATAGTTTAAAAATACAAGAACTACTAACAGGTAACGTACCAAGATTATCTGATAATCTGAACCGTCATTCTATTCAAATTGGTGATGTAACCATTCAATTAGCGACGTCAGAACAAAACGGCTCTCGTTTTGATCAAAAGCAACAAAAAAAAGAGCAACAATCAAAAAGAATGATCGATAGAGGTTCATTTACTAAAAGTGCTCCAATGAATATCACTCCTGAAATAAACAAGAAAACAGGACGATTGAGTATTTTAGTTTAGTTAGTAAAGGAGGAAAAAAGTGGCTATTCCAAATGATTTTCATATCGGTTCAGTAAAAAGTTTGGCCCCGCTTAAGGGTAAGGCAAATGAAATTTCGACAGATGACTTTTTACAAATTATGGCTGCAACGATGAAAATGCCAGCTATGCCAGGTGGAAGTGAGGGTGGTGGTGGCAGCGAGACAGATCAATTAACCCAATTGGCTACTTTTAACATGTTAGATCAACTGTCTAAAATTTCAGAAAAAATAGATTCTGGTTTATTGATTAACCAGCAACAACAAGCGTTTAATTTAATGGGTAAAGAAATAAAAGTAGTAGATGGCAACAGTTTCTTGACTGGAGTAGTTGAAAAAGTCCGGTTTGATAAAGGATACGCAACTGTTGAAGTCAATGGAAAGTCTTTTTATTTAAATGATATTTTAGAAGCAACAAGTAAAGCATAAGAAAAAACTACCAATTAAACTGATTGAGACTAATAGGTCTAAAATCCGTAAGAAATAAAACGGATTAATTGAATGGAGGAAATAAGATGTTAAAATCTTTGTATTCAGGTGTTACAGGAATGAAAAATATTCAAACTAAAATGGATGTTATCTCAAATAATATTGCTAACGTTAATACAACTTCTTTTAAAACAGGAAGAGTTCGCTTTGAAGATATCATTAGTCAAACCAATGTTAGAGCTCAACCCGGCACAAATGCACAACAAGTTGGATTAGGTGTACAAGTAGGCTCAATTGATACGGTTATGACAAGTGGTTCTCTACAAGGAACGGGAAGACTATTAGATTTTGCAATCGAAAGTGGAGAGAACTCATTCTTCGTTGTTAAAAGTGGGGATCAAACTTTTTACACCCGTGATGGTGGTTTTTATCAAGATTATGAAGGAAACTTAGTAACAAGTGCTGGACTAAGTGTCATGGGATACACTGGTGGAGTTCCAGCTTTAAATGATGGTAGTTTTACGGCGGATGTCTTAGGAAAGACACCTGAACCAATAAATATTCTCAAAACATTAACAGTTGGTACCCCACCAAAAGAGGTAAGCTTAAAAGATTATACAATTGATAAAGAAGGATTTGTTGTAGGAACCTATAGTGATGAAAAATCTTATGTTTTAGGTCGTGTAGCCTTAACAAACTTTTCAAATCCAAGTGGCTTGGAAAAACAAGGTGGAAACTTATATGCTGGGACAACTAACTCAGGAGAAGCACTATTGGGCAACCCTACTGACCCAGGATACGGTTCTGTCCGTTCAGGATTTTTAGAAATGTCTAACGTTGATTTAGCGAACGAATTTACAGACATGATTGTGACAAGCAGAGCTTACCAAGCTAACTCAAAGAGTATCACAACATCAGACACGATGTTAGAAGAATTAATTAACCTGAAGAGATAATCGTTTTGAAAAATAGATTCTATCGAATAATCTTACGAGATTATTCGACTATTTATTTTTTAGTTTTTGCACTAAAAAAATGGATGCTTCCTAGTGAAAAAAATTAAAATAGCGTATTTGCTTTAGGGATGAGGATGTAGGATGATTGCATTAACAGATGTTTCAGGAAGAGAATTTTATTTGAATTGTGAGTTAATCTATAGAATAGACCGTTCTTTCGATACAATTATTACTTTAATAGATGGGAAAAAACTACGAGTGATAGAAAAAGAGCCAGAAATTGTTGAAAAAGTAATTCTATTTAAAAGAAAAATACATAACGGTTTTTTAGAGGGAGAACAATGAAAAAAAACATTGTACCATTAATTGGGTTCGTTTTAGGAGTAGGTTTAATTGTTTGGTCTATTACGTCTTCAGGGAACTTAACGAGTTTTGTTGATGGGCCATCACTGATTATTACGCTAGGTGGATCATTCAGCGCCTTATTGATTAGTTATCCACTGAAAACGTTGAAGAAGATTCCATCTGTTGTTAAAAATTTATTCATGGATCCGAATAAAGATTATGCAAAATTAATTGAACTTTTTGCTGAGTATTCAAGAAAAGCTAGAAGTAAAGGTATTCTCTCTATCGAAGGTGATTTGAAAGAGGAAGAAAATGACTTAGTTGTAACAGGATTACAAATGGTTATTGACGGAATGGACCCAGAAAATATTCAAGAAATAATGGATATAAAAATAGATAATATCGAAAAGAGACACCGTGAAGGACAAGAGATTTTCTTTAAATGGGGAGAATTAGCTCCAGCTTTTGGTATGATTGGTACCTTGATTGGACTGATTATTATGCTTGGTGAATTAGACGACCCAAGTGCAATTGGTGTAGGAATGGCAACAGCTTTACTAACGACTCTTTATGGTAGCTTTATGGCTAATCTAGTCTTTTTACCAATAGCGACCAATTTGAAATTACAAACAGATAAAGAAATGCAGATGTGTGATATGATTGTTGAAGGGGTACTGTCGATTCAATCAGGTCAAAATCCACGTATTATCGAGCAAAAATTAAAGAGCTATCTGCCTAATAATTATAAAGAAAAAGGCTCAGAAAAAGCTGAACAACTTCAACGTGAGGAGCAGTAAAGATGGCAAGAAAAAAAAGAGTAGAACAAAAAGCGGAAAGTTCAGGTGGATGGATTGTAACGTTTTCTGATTTGATGTCTCTGTTGTTAACTTTTTTTATTTTACTGTATTCGATGTCTAGCGTTAGTGAAGCAAAGTTTTTAGAAGCTTCTCAATCCCTTCAAATGGCATTAAATGGAAGAGGTGGCGGTACGACCATTTTAACAGACTCGACTTCAATTATGGAAGATCCACCAGTCCCACCTATTCCTCCTGAAGAAGTTGTTGTTCCTGAAGAAGAGGGGATTAACCCTGAAATAAAAGAGTTGTATGAAAAAGTGACTAGTTATATAGAAGAAAACAATCTAGCCTCAAAAGTCTCTATTGAGATGGATATAGAGGGTGTTTTTGTTGATATTCAAGAATCAGTTTTATTTGCTTCTGGAAGTGCAGATGTTTCTGAACCAGGGAAAAATACCTTGACGTTATTAGCTGACTTAGTAAATTCATTAGAAAATGATATTATTATAGAAGGGTATACAGACGATGTTCCTATTATAAATGCAGATTTTTCTAATAATTGGGAACTATCAGCAGGACGTGCTATATCCGTTATACGTTACCTAAGTGAAGCAGAAAGTGTTGATCCACGACGTTTATCAGCTAAAGGGTATGGTGAGTATAGTCCAAGTGTGCCTAATAATACAGATGAAAATAGAGCTGTAAACAGAAGAGTAAATATGGTTATTGTTTACGATAGTCAGGAGGTCGAGCAATAAATGCAAAATAAATCGTCTGAAGAAAATGAAGAGAACAGTGAAAAGAAGAAGAAAAAGAAAAAATGGCTGATTCCTGTTATTATTATTGTTGCTAACGTTGTGATTATTGGTGTAATTGTTTTTGGTTTTACTTCGGGAAAAGCACAAACTCTTATTAAGAGTTTAAAAGAAGAAAAGAAAGTAGAAACGACTGTACCATTAGAAGAGTTTTTAGTTAATTTATCTTCAGAAAATGAAAAAAAAGAACAGTTTTTAAAAATTGAATTATCTGTTTACAGCGATGAAAAAGACTCACAAGAATTAATTATATCTAAGACTCCTCAAATTAGAAACGCTATTATTAATGTCTTGCGAAAACAAACGGCTGAGACTATTTTTGGAGAAGATCAGACATTGCTTGTCCTCAAAAAAGAACTAATTAATCAAATCAACGAATCACTGGATGAAAAAATAGTTAGTGATATCTTTATTACAAATATTATTATGCAATAAACAATGTGAAAGGAAGCTGTAAATGGAATTGGGTGTAGGATTAGGATATGTAGTAAAAAGTATTGTTGCTTTAGTTGTGATTATTTTTATCGCCAACTATAGTCTGAAATATTTAAATACTTTTATGACAAAAAAAGGAAAAGCAATCCGTATTATTGAGCGAACGGCAATAAATAAAAATTCATCTATCTGCATTGTAGAAATAGCAGGTACGTATTATGTGATGAGTTTTACGGAGACACACAATGAAATCCTTAGGGAGTTAAATGATTCTGAAAAAGAAGCGATTATTCAAACTCAAGAAGTAGATGTAAGCAATCTTACCTCTCCTAACCCACTTAATAGCAACCTTACCCATTGGATTAAGCAGTTTCAAACAAGGTACCAAAATTTTTATGAAAAGAGGAAATAAACTTGAAAAAAAAAGTTTTATTCAGTTTATGTTTTACCCTCTTTTTACTTGTTTTTAGTTTTCCACAAGTTGTTTCAGCTGAGAATCTTATTGATAGTTTGACGAACGCGATTGAGAGCCAATCAGATGGAACGTCAGACGTTGTAAAGTTGTATGTATTGATGGGTTTACTTAGTTTAGCACCAACATTTTTAATTTTAACGACAAGTTTTACGCGCATCATTGTGGTGTTGTCTTTCGTCAGAAGCTCATTAGGAACACAACAAAATCCGCCTAATTTAGTGTTAACAGGAATTGCTTTGTTTTTGACCTTCTTTGTGATGCAGCCTATTTATTCTCAAGTATCAAATGAGGCATTAACACCTTACTTGAATGAAGAAATTTCTGGACAAGAAGCAATTGAAAAAGCTGAGGTGCCGTTGAAAGAATTTATGTATAGACAAACAAGAGATGAAGATATTCAACTATTTTTAGATATTTCGGAAACGAAGAAACCAGAAGATTTAAATAATGTACCCTTAACGATTGTGATTCCAGCTTTTGCAATCAGTGAATTGCGCACAGCTTTCAGTATTGGATTTTTAATATTCATTCCCTTTTTAGTTATTGATATTGTAGTAGCAAGTATCTTGATGTCAATGGGAATGTTTATGTTATCGCCAGTTATGATTTCAATGCCATTTAAGTTATTGCTATTTGTACTAGTTGATGGTTGGTATTTAGTTATCGAATCACTTGTTACAGGCTTTCAATAGGAGTGTAATATGACAATAATAAAAGTTTTAGATGTTATTAGAGAAGCATTCATGACCATGATTGTCGTTGCTGGTCCAGTATTAATCATTGCTCTTGTAGTGGGTTTATTAATTAGTATTTTACAAGCAACGACACAATTACAAGAACAAACACTAAGCTTCGTCCCAAAAATTTTAGCTGTAGTTGTTGCACTAATTGTTTTTGGTAATTTTATGTTAAATGCTTTAATTGGATTTACTCAAACGATTTTTGAAATGATTGCAACAATGTGATTGATGGAATAGTAGGTCTTCAAGTTCAAACGGCTCTTTTAATTTTAATGAGAATATCTGCTTTTTTCATTATTAGTCCTGGATTTTCGATGAAAGGGTTACCCAATACAGTTAAAGTAGGTTTATCTGTTGGTTTAACGATTGCAGCGTATCCAGTAACAGCAGAATTAACAACAGTAATTTCTATACAAGTTTTTTTAGTATTAGTAATGAAAGAAGTCCTGTTGGGTTTAGCCATTGGATTCATTACAAAATTAATTTTTTCAGCAATTGAAATGGCTGGTAATTTTATCGATTTTCAAGTTGGTTTTCAAATGGGAGCTGTATTTGATCCAGCCTTAGGAGTAAATTCGTCTTATTATGGAAAAATATACTATTGGTTATCTATTTGTATCTTTTTTATAACGGATTTGCATCATTTAGTATTAAAAACAGTTATAAAAACATTTCAGTCTATTCCGATAGAAAGCACGAACCTAGGTAACTTTGGTGTCGAAGGAATGGTTAAACTGTATTTAATTATTTTTGAATCAGCTATTAACTTGGCTGCACCATTAATGATAGTGGCTCTATTTACAGAAGTTATTTTGGGACTGATTTCTCGAACAGTTCCGCAAATTAACGTTTTGATTTTAGGGATGCCTTTGAAAATAATCACTAGTTTTATTTTTATTTTGTTATTGTTGCCATCAATATCAAGTAACATTCAAGAAATATTGCCAATGATGATTAAGTATATCAATGAATTTATCCAGTCGTTGCCGACAGTGTGAGGTGAGAAAAGATGGCAGAAAAAGATGGGAAAACAGAAAAACCCAGTCCTAAGAAGATAAGAGATTCAAGGAAAAAGGGACAAATTGCTAAAAGCCAAGATCTAACGTCTGCTGTCACGTTCATTGTTTTTGTCGGCGCTTCAGCCTCTTTAGGACCATACATATTGAAACAAGGATTTTTATACTTAAGATTTTACTTATCAGAAGGTCTTTTAGTAGACGGACTAGAAAATAATTTAGGTAGTATCGGCATAAATGCTATTCTATTTACGCTAGTCTTAGCAGGACCATTTCTAGTTATTGGTTTTTTTGCTTCACTAGTAGCAAGTATGCTACAAACGGGTTTTCTTTTTTCTGCTGAGGCCATTAAATTCGATATAAAAAAGATAAATCCAGTCAGTGGTTTTAAGAATATGTTTAGCAAAAAAACAATGTTTGCCTTGTTAAAAAATATTATGAAGTTGGGACTCATTTTTTGGATAGCGTACTTAATGATTTCGTCATCTATCAATCCAATTATAAACTCTAGCAACGTTCGCACCGAAAAATTATTCTTTTTGGTCATGGAACTCATAAAAAAATTAGGCGTTCAATTAGGAATTATCTTATTAGTTCTAGGTATTGCAGATTATATTTATCAAGTTTACGATTATCGAAACGGCTTGAAAATGTCTAAGCAGGAGCTAAAAGATGAATACAAAGAAAGTGAAGGAGATCCACAGATTAAAGGCAAGCGGAAGCAATTCCATAGACAATTGACTAGTGGTATGTTGGCCGACGTGGAAACGGCAACGGTCGTCATTACCAATCCAACTCATCTAGCTATTGCTATTCGTTACGATAAAAGCAAAGATGAAGTTCCAGTTATTGTTGCCAAAGGAGCGGATCATCAAGCAGTCAAAATAAAAGAACGGGCAAAAGAATCAAATGTACCTATTATAGAAAATAAACCTGTTGCTAGAGCCATGTATCAATCCATTGAGGTTGGACAACCGGTGCCAATTGACTTGTATCAAGCGATTGCTGAGATTTTAGCTCTGGTTTATCAAATGGAAGAAATGACCAAACACAAAATTTAATGTTTAAAAAGGATGAGGGGTCGAAGAAATGTTAACTGCTTTTATGGGGAAATTTGAAAAACTAGCACAATCATTAGATGTATTAATAGCCTTTTTTGTAGTGGCTATTTTAGGAATGATTATTATTCCGTTGCCGTCTTTTTTATTGGATTTTATGTTAGTCGTCAATATTGCGCTATCTGTTACTATTTTACTATTGACTCTTTTTTCTAAAAGCGTATTAGAGTTTTCAACTTTTCCAACCTTACTGTTGATCACGACCATGTTTCGATTAGCGTTAAATATTTCTTCAACTCGATTGATTTTAACTGTTGGTGAAGCTGGATCAGTTATTGATACCTTTGCTAATTTTGTAGCAGGAAATAATGTGGTTGTTGGTGCAGTTATCTTTATTATTATTGTTATTATACAATTGATGGTTGTAACAAACGGAGCTAGTCGAGTATCGGAAGTATCGGCTCGTTTTACTTTAGATGCGATGCCAGGAAAGCAGATGTCGATTGATGCCGACTTAAATTCAGGCTTAATTGATGAAGACACAGCGAAAAGAAGACGGTCTGATTTAGAACGAGAGACACAATTCTTTGGAGCTATGGATGGAGCGAGTAAGTTTGTTAAGGGCGATGCCATAGCAGGTATCATTATTACAGTCATTAACTTGATTGGTGGGATTGTTATCCATACGGTACAAAGCGATATGGGTATCATGGAAGCGTTGAATCAATTTGGGAAATTAACGATTGGTGATGGTTTAGTTAGTCAGATTCCCTCTTTACTAATCTCTGTTGCATCCGGAATATTGGTTACTCGTTCAGGAAGCAATAGTGGCTTTGGTAGTGTTGTAGGCAAAGAATTATTTAGTGCACCAAAAGTTATGTTTATGTTGTCTTCTATTTTAATCGTATTTGCTATTATTCCAGGTTTTCCTACCTTTCCATTTTTATTATTAGGTTTAGCAGCCGGTGTTAGTGGCTATCTAACAATGGAAAATGATAAGAACCAACAAACAGAAAACAAAGAAGATGAAATGAAAAATCAGGCAGCTATGCGTACAAGTCAGGAAAAAAATGAAGAAGAGTCCATTACTTCTTTTCAAGTTGACCGGATTTCGGTTGAAATTGGCTATGGTCTGATTCCAATTGCAGATGATACGCAAGACAATAACTTGATGGATCATATTTCCAACATCCGTAAACAAAGTTCTCATGAATTAGGGATTCTTCTTAGCCCTGTTCGTATCCGAGATAATCTCCAATTAAACGCAAATAGTTACTTGATTAAAATTAAAGGGAATACCGTTGCTAAAGGAGAACTGTTTCTGGATAAATTTCTGATTGTAGATCCGGGTGAAACGGATTTTGATTTTGATGGGATTCCAACAAAAGAACCAGCTTTTGGCTTAGATGCCATGTGGGTGAATGAGTCAGATAAAGAAACAGCTGATTTAAGAGGCTACACCGTTGTTGAACCGTTAACGGTATTGGTAACGCACTTGAAAGAAACGCTCTATAAATCAAGTTATGAATTATTAGGCAGACAAGAAGTTAAGCAATTATTAGAAGGAATCAAAGATAAGTATGGAGTTGTGATTGATGAATTAATCCCAGATATTTTACGACTGGGTGAGGTTCAAAAAGTTTTACAAAACCTATTGAAAGAAAACATCCCTATTAACGATTTAGTCACGATTTTAGAAACGTTAGCAGATTATGGCAACACAACCAAAGAAGCAGAGCTATTGACCGAGTACGTGCGTCAATCGCTCAATAGGACAGTCGTCAGGCCTCACTTAGATGAAAATGGAGTATTACAAGTTGTGACGATATTCCCTGATACAGAAGAAATGATTAGTCGCAGTATCCAAAAATCTTCTGGTGGGTCTATTCCAGTGCTTCAACCAGATAGAGTAACAAAATTATTTGATAGTATTACAACAATTCAAAATCAATTAATGATGCAAGGAATTCCACATGTTTTATTGTCGTCACCTAAAATTAGGCCAGCTATGAAAAATTTAATTTCATACAATTTTCCTGATTTAGCTGTTTTATCGTTAAACGAAGTTCCTAATGATGTTGTTATTGAGAGCGTTGGGATGATTGAAAGTTAATAAACAATGTAAAAAATCAGGTTAATCCAGTTTTCTAGATGAGGAGGAAAGCAGATGTATTATGAAAATGATCGAGAAAAAGAAATCATAAAATACCTGCCCTTAGTGGAAAAGGTGGTAAATGGTCTGACAATTAAACGCAGTGAGTATGATCGCGGCGATCTATATAACATCGGTGTTATTGGCTTAATGGATGCTCTTGAAAAGTTTGATAAAACAAAAAAAGTGCCCTTTGAAGGCTATGCTTATATTAGAATTAAAGGGACCATCATTGACGAAGTCAGAAAAACAGCACCTGTTTCAAGAACTCGATTAACTCGACTAAATGAATACTACCGTGCCAAAGAAAATCTTGAAAAATCACTGATGCAAACACCGACAGAATTAGAAATTTGTGAGGAACTAGGCATCAATGAAAAGCAATTATCTAAAATTCATGAAACCGTCCATCAGCTAGCTTCTGTTTCTTTAGAAAAAGCAATGTTCAGTGACGATGGCAATGAAACAGAGTTAATAAACTTTTTAGAAGACAAACAAGTTAACAATACTGAAGATAGTCTAACCGATAAAGAACGTCAAGCATTATTGAGTGTCCACATCGATAAATTATCTCAAAGAGAACAAATCATTTTAAACATGTACTACGTTGATGAGCTATCGTTAAAACAAATCGCACACGTTTTTGACATATCTGTTCCGCGTGTTTCACAAATTCATGGGAAAATAATACTAAAACTCAGAGAGTCAATGAGGAGAGAATACGATGATTAGAAGTATGGATACACTTAGTCGAAATTTTAATGTTTTACAAAAAAGACAAGAAAATATCAGTGCAAATGTAGCTAATATAAATACTGCAGGATACAAATCACAAGAATTGATTCAAAGCACACGTGCTGGTAATACGCTCATCAATTCTTTAGACAAACCGCAATTGGATCAACAGCAAACGCTAGGTGGGTATAATTTCAGCAATCAATTAGATGAAGTTTATAAAAATTTTGAACCAGGTGAATTAAAAGAAACCAATTCTCAAACAGATCTTGCGTTGAGTGGCAATGGCTTTTTCACATTAACCGGAGATGATGGTCAGACGTATTACACAAAGAATGGTCAGTTTTCAGTAAATGCTACTGGTGAGCTTGTTAGTCAAGATGGACATAGGGTAATGGGAAGAGACGCAACAGGCCAAGCAAGACCGATTCAAGTAAACGCAACAGATTTTTTTGTAGATAGTGCCGGAAGAATCAATGGAACAGCCATGCAACTACTGCTAACGGAGTTTGAAAACCCAGCGACGCTAACAAGTATGGGTGGAACGTTATATACGGGACAAGGTGGAGCGGCGATGAATGGTGAAATGACCGTTTATCAAGGCATGATTGAAACATCAAATGTTAAAACCGTTGATGAAATTACGAATTTGATGCTTGTCTCTCGAGAATTCGGGGCTAATCAAAAAGCGTTAAGTGCAGCTGATGAGACTTTGAAAAAAGCCGTCAATGAAATTGGAAGAGTTTAGGAGGAAGAATAAGTGAATATCTCTTTAAGTACAAGTAAAAGTGGATTAAATGCTATCCAAGCGTCAATGAATACGTTATCTAATGATATTGCTAACGTAAATACTACAGGTTATAAATCTAAAAACAATCATTTTAGCGAATTATTGAAAAATGATTTAACGAGTAAGAATCTTCTTTTATCAGATCAAACGCAAAATAGTGGAATTAATAGAGGAACTAAAAGTACGATCGCAACAATGAATCATACTCAGGGATCGCTTATTTCTGATACTAGCCCTTACCATTTAGCGATTGAAGGCAATGGTTTTTTTGGAGTAACAGATGAGAATAATCAGTTTTATTTGACTCGTGATGGAGCATTTCAACTAAATGGTGATAAGTCCATTACAAATAGTAAAGGCGACCGCTTGTCGATTGACTCAGTAATTCCATCTGAACAGTGGGCACAAGGAGAAGTTAGTATCGCTGAAAATGGTGACGTTCGTATTCAAACAGCAAACGAAAATCAAGTGGTTGGAAGAATTTTATTATTTAATCCAGCTAATGCAGATGCGATGGTTTCTGTAGGAGAGAATAAATTTAGTTATACTGGCGATTTTGTCGAACAAGATGGCTCCATTCAGCAGCATTATTTAGAAGCCTCGAATACAGATTTGGCTACCGCAATCACAGATATGATGTTAGCCCAACGTTCGTATTCTTTGAATATGAAAGTAGCACAAGGGACAGATGAAATGATGTCAGTCATCAATCAGTTCAAACAATAAAGCGAAAATTTATTGCTGAAATAATAAGCCTGGTAAAACAGTTAGTGATACTTCTCCTAAGGCAAATGCATTTACAACGGTAGGTTGACTCAAACTGGGTCAGGAAAGAATTTGAGGATATATAGGTGATGAAGCATGATTAAGATGGAAAATGTAGGAAAAACCTATCCTAAAGGAGTAAAAGCACTTCGGGATATATCGGTATCGATTGAAGCTGGAGAATTTGTCTATGTCATTGGAGCAAGTGGTTCTGGAAAATCAACTTTTGCAAAGCTGATTATCCGAGAAGAGAAAATGACGAAAGGAAAGATGACTGTTTGTGGATTTGATTTAGCGAAAATAAAAAGTAAAGATATACCCAAGTTAAGACGCCAAATCGGAGTTGTTTTCCAAGATTACCGCTTACTGAAAAATCGGACAGTTTTTGAAAATATTTCTTACGCATTAGAAGTAATCGGAACAAATCCTGAAGAGATAAAAAATCGTGTAATGGAAGCGCTCATTCAGGTTGAACTTGAAGACAAAGCGGATCAAAAACCCACACAATTATCTGGTGGGGAGCAACAGAGAATTGGAATTGCACGAGCAATCGTTAACAAGCCTAAAGTTCTCATTGCAGACGAGCCGACTGGAAACTTAGATCCTAAAACCGCGCTAGAAATTATGCGTTTATTTTATCGTATTAATTTGACGGGTACGACCATTATTATGGTTACTCATAACTTAGCTATTGTAAATAAAGTACATAATCGTGTAATCGAGATTAAAAACGGTGCACTTGTTGATGATCAATGTAAAAATAGTGGAAGCTTGCAATATGATTATCATTCAGGGGATTATGTCTTTATTTAAACTTTTATAGTATTAACTAAAATACTGAGACAAATGTCTTAGTATTTTTTCTTTTGCTATAAAGTTTTAGCTAACTGTGCCGATATATAAAATGAGATGAAAATAGAAGGCTGGTGTCTGATTAGTTTGAATAGAAGATAAATCAATTTTTGAAAAGCGAGCTTGTATAAGTCTTTAAATATACATAAGTAGAAATGCGTTAAAGTAATAGTATAAAACTAAACTAGCGAAAAAGAGGATTGAAAAATGAAAAAAAGAAAAGAAAAAACAGGTAGAATTATAAATTTAAGTGTAAAAATACTAGCAGGATTTGCTGTCATTGTGGTGTTAATCATGATACAAAGTGTATACAATGCGATTTCTTTAAACGAGATGAATAAATCGGTGGAAACCGTTATGGAAAAGGAGTTAAAACTTTTACTTGTTAATGAGGAACTGTTGGTAGACGTGCATAAGCGCACAAGTTTAATGAGAGGTTTTTTATTATATGAAGACGAATCTTATCGTACTCAATTTAAGGAAGAACTAGCAGATGCGATAGCACTAGAGAATGAGGCTATTGAAACGAGCGACTCGCCTGAAATGGAAAAACTCATTGGTAGAAAAGTCGCTTTAGGAAATCTAACGGACGAAGCTTTTGAAGCTTATGACAATGGAGAAAAAGCTAAAGCTGAAGAAATTATGAATCTTCAAGCTAAAGCAATAGAACAAGAATTAGAAAAGGGCTTTTCAGAATTAGTAGACTATCGAGAAAAAAGAATCCAAGATTTAGGTCAAGAAATCATAGCAGACGGCAAAGCAATGAGAAATTCTGGGATTATTGTAACGATTATTGTGGCAATATTTTCTGTAATCATTGCTTATATTACTTCAAGAAATATCACAAGACCCATTAAACTCGTTATGAAACAAATGAAAGAAATTTCAGAGGGCAACTTAAAAATTGAGCCGTTAACGGTAGCAACTAAAGATGAGACTGGCCAATTATCTGAATCCATGAATACAATGCAAGATGTATTGAAAGAGATGATTTACGAACTTTCAGCTGCTTCGGAAACATTGACAGCTAATAGTGAAGAATTAACTCAATCAGCGTTTGAAGTGAAATCTGGTTCAGAACAAGTAGCAACAACAATGCAAGAACTAGCTACGGGTTCAGAAACGCAAGCGAATACAGCAAGCAGTTTATCAATTGTAATGGGCAATTTTACTAAAAAAGTTCAAGATATCAATAAAAGAGGAGATCAAATCAATAAAACATCTCAACATATTTTAGAAATGACCAATCAAGGAACAGAATTGATGGAATCTTCTACCCAACAAATGCAAAAAATTGATCAGATTGTCCAAGATACGGTTGGGAAAATGGGAACATTAGACAATCAAACCAAAGAAATATCTGATTTAGTTTCTATTATCCAAACGGTTGCCGATCAGACAAACTTGTTAGCTTTAAACGCAGCAATCGAAGCAGCAAGAGCGGGCGAACATGGTAGAGGATTTGCGGTTGTTGCAGACGAAGTTAGAAAATTAGCCGAACAAGTAGCGGTCTCCATTGCAGATATTACAGGATTCGTAAATACAATCCAGAAAGAATCAAAAAATGTAAGAGAGTCTTTACAAGTAGGATACACAGAAGTTGAAGAAGGCACAATGCAAATTAAAACAACTGGAAAAACGTTTAATAAAATTAGTAAGTCTGTCACAAGTATGGTTGGTGAGATTCAACAAATTTCTATTAATATAGAAAGTATGGCAGCCAATAGTGAGATTATGGGAAGTTCGATTGAAGAGATCGCCGCTGTTTCTGAAGAATCAGCAGCTGGAGTAGAAGAAACGTCTGCTGCTACACAACAAATTAGTAGCTCGATGGAAGAAGTATCTGGAAATTCAGAACACTTAGCTACATTAGCAGAAAACTTGAGCCAAATAGTTAATAAATTTAAACTATAAAAAATAAACCATCAGCGGATGACAAGAGAGGAATTTATCTTGCGTTATCAACTGATGGTTTTTTTCTCATAGAGACCGTTATATTATGGTAGAATTAAGATGAAATCATTAGAGAGAAGGCGAATAGCAATGAATGAAAACCAACTTTGGGAAGAATTTATTGAGAAAGATCCAGAATATAAAAATGAAAAATATGTAGCTTGGCAATATGGCGCTGTGCCTGATGAACTGGCTGATTTAACGATGAAAGAGATCAAAACAGCTACTTCTTCAGCCTATGATATGTATGCTTTGGAAGGAGAACCCCTGCCTGAAATCGGCGAATGGAACATAATTTTAGATAGTCAAGATGAAGCTATCTGCATTACGCAGACGACGAAGGTTTATGTTGTGCCCTACGATGAAGTGACAAGCGACCATGCCTTCAAAGAAGGAGAAGGTGATCGCTCCTTAACGTATTGGAGAGTGGTCCATAAAGAATTCTACTCTAAAGAGTATGCAGAAAATAAGTTAGGATTCAATGAAAAAATCCCTGTTGTTTGTGAAGAGTTCAAATTAATGTATAAGGGTGACTAAGTAACTGAAAGGATATCAGTAAGAAGCTGGCGGAATACGGAACGATTTTCTTCTGTAAAAGGTTTAGGCCCTTTCGTCCGTTTGCCACTTTTACGAACCATCGCACTCAAATACCGATCTTGTAACAAGCGGTCAATATTATCTGAAGTGTAGCGATACCCAGTATGGTGTATTACACTAGCGCCTTTTGCTAGGGCTAATGAAGCTAAACCGTAATCTTGTGTTACGAGCAAATCATCTTTTTTTAGTAGACGCATGATGCGGTAATCGGCGGCCTCAGCACCCGTATCTACATAGATTGTTTCAACTCCAGTGGGCTGTTTTTTAGTCGAAAAATGCGAAATACTTGTTACTAAGGTAATAGGAATTTGTCTAGCTATTCCTTCTGAAATAATAATATCTTTGACAGGGCAAGCATCTGCATCGATATAAATCATTTTTGGTTGGTTTATATTCATTAGTATTGATCCTTTCTATTGTTAGGTAGTCTAGTTTATTTTACAAGAAATAAAGAAGACGTGCAAAAAAATGAGAGAATAAAGCAAATAACTAAATTAAAAAAGTTATCCCCAACAAAAGACTTTTTGCTGGGGATAACTTTTTTAGTTATAGCTAAATTATTCTGCTTTTTCACCAATAACTTCTGGCTCAGCAGCTTCTTCAGTCGTCTCTTCTTCAAGAGCAGCTGGTTGTGCTACGATGACAACTGTTTCACCTTGTTCATCAAAGACAGTAACAGATTTATCTACCTTAATGTCTGCAACAGTCATAGAGTCACCAATGGTTAATTTGCTAACGTCAAGAACATATTCAGTAGGAATATTATCCGGAGTTGTTTCGATTTCTAATTCATTTAATGTTTGTGAGACCATACCTAATTTAACTTTTTCAGTACCTTCAAGAACAATAGGAACAGTAACAGTTAATTTTTGTCCTTTTTCAATTGCTTGAAGTTCTACATCTAAAATTTGAATTTTTATAGCTGAACTTTGGTAGTGCTTAATGATAACTTGTTTAGGCTCTTCACCTTCAACAACAACATCAAAAATACCATTTTTTCCTAATTTTTTTAATACTTCAATAAAATCTTTTTCGTTAAGTAAGATTGAAGTAGCGTCTCCGCCCTTGTTGTATACAACAGCTGGAATGTTGTGTTCTTTTCTATACCTCTTAGCTGAAGCCGTTCCAATTTCTGATCTTAATTCTGCATTTACTTTCATAAATCTTTCCCCTTTCGTATTAGCTTAGTATAGTTGCTTTACACAATCTGTCTGAATCTAAAAAAAGAAAAAATCGAAAACTAAGCGTTGAAATCATCTTCACTAGCCAGTATACCAGATATAGATGATAGGTCCAAACGAAATGGATTTAGTCTGTTTATTCCAATTGATTGTTCTCAATAACCATGGCTATACCTATACCGCCACCTACACATAAAGAAGCGATACCAAAGCGAGTGTTATCTTTTAATAATTCGTGAATTAAACTAACGACAATTCTAGATCCTGATGCACCAATAGGATGTCCCAATGCTATTGCACCACCATTCACGTTAACTTTTTTGGGATCCAACTTCAAATCGTTTATAACAGCAACGCTTTGAGAAGAGAAAGCTTCATTTAATTCAATTAAGTCAATATCTTCTAAGGATAAGGTTGTTTTCTTTAAAACATCTTTTATTGCATAATAGGGAGCGTATCCCATGATTGCAGGATCGACACCAACCTCTGCATAGCCCTTAATGGTTGCTAAATAAGGCAAACTTAAATGTTCTGCTAATGATTTTTTCATTAAAACAAGTGCTGCAGCTCCATCGTTGATTCCGGATGAATTCCCAGCAGTAACCGTACCGCCTTCTTTAAAAGCCGGTTTTAGATTGGCTAAGCTGTCTACAGTTGTTGATGCACGGATAAATTCATCCTCGCTAAATAGGTTCTCTTTTCCTTTTATTCCTTTAATAGGTACGGGAACAATTTCTTTTGTGAATTTGCCCTCTTTTTGTGCAGTTGCAGCTCTCATTTGGGATTCAAAAGCAAATTGGTCTTGTTCAGATCTTGAAATCCCATATCGTTCTGCAACGGTCTCAGCTGTCAGTCCCATAGGCAATCGGCTAAAAGCATCTGAAAGGCCATCTCGCATAACGCTGTCTGTCATCGTATCATCACCAGCTTTTTTCCCCCAGCGGTGTGAGGCTAAAAGATAAGGAGCTTGAGACATGTTTTCAGTGCCACCAGCAACCACAACATCAGCGTCGCCTAATTGGATGGCTTGACTGCCAAGAATAATAGCTTTTAAACCAGAACCACAAACTTCATTAACAGTCATACCTGGAGTAACAAATGGGATCCCAGCATGAACCGCGATTTGACGGGCAGGATTTTGACCTGAACCAGCTTGTAGAACGTTACCAAAAATGACTTGATCAACCTGCTCAGGAGCAATAGCTGCTCGTTTAAGAGCTTCTTTTGTAACGATTGTTCCTAATTCAACAGCAGAGATAGAGTTTAAACTGCCTCCGAATTTTCCGATTGGAGTTCTTGCGGCACTAACAATAACGACTTCTTCCAATAGATACAACTCCTTTAGGATAATTTGGTCATGATTCTTTCTTAAAACTCTTCATACTCTTTATTGTACGTCATTCTTTTTAATATGACACTTTAAGTTTTTATAAAATTACTAAGTTTTTTTAAAAAAGAAGGTAGAATATTAAGGTTATCTTTAATTTGCTGTTCTTATCTTGTTTTTTAAATTATTGTGTACTATTCTTTAAATGGACTACCAAGCTTAACGGGTGTAATGTATCTATTGGTATAGGATCGATACAGTATAAGCTTCATTTAGGCTAACGGATTATTGGAGGAGATTTTTTTGAAAATAGGAATCGATAAAATTGGTTTTTATACGCCAGATTTATATGTAGATATGCGAGAGTTAGCAACTGCTAGAGGAATAGAACCAGATAAATTCACGATTGGAATTGGACAAGAAAAGATGGCCGTTGCGCCTCTTACTCAAGATACAGTCACATTAGCTGCGAATGCGGCATTAGATTTATTGGACGAAGCAGATAAAAAAGCGATTGATTTAGTTATTTTTGGAACAGAATCAGGAATAGATCAGTCTAAATCGGCTGCTGTTTATGTTCACGAATTAGTCGGACTAGATTCGGCTGCACGTTCTTTTGAAATCAAACAGGCGTGTTATGGAGCAACGGCAGGAATCCAAATGGCTAAAGGCCATGTTGCGTTAAATCCAGACAGTAAAGTACTAGTTTTAGCTTCAGATATTGCACGTTATGGCTTAAATTCTCCAGGTGAATCAACACAAGGAGCTGGTGCGGTTGCATTAGTGATTAGTGCAAATCCTAAAATAATGGTATTAGAAGATAAAAGTGCGTATCATACATCAGATATTATGGACTTTTGGCGTCCTTCTTACTCGGATACGGCATTTGTTGATGGGAAATTTTCAAATGAACAATACATTTTATTTTTTGAAACGGTTTGGAAACAATACCAGGCTAAAAGTGGATTAACGTTCAAAGATTTTGAAGCACTGTGTTTCCATGTACCGTATACCAAGATGGGACTTAAGGCTTTAAAACCAACTTTAGAAGCAGAAGGAACAAAAGAAGATCAAGAACGGATACTAGAAAACTATCAAAAAAGCATTCAATACAATAAAGTAGTTGGCAATATCTATACGGGTTCATTGTATTTGAGTCTGCTTTCTCTTTTAGAGCAAACAATAGGACTAGAAGCCGGCTCGAGAATTGGATTGTTTAGTTACGGCTCAGGTGCGGTAGGAGAATTCTTTACCGGAATCTTGCAACCGGATTATCAAACTTACTTAAACAGCACTCAACATAAAAATCAGTTGTCAGCAAGAAGAAAAATTAGTATCGAAGAATACGAATCTATTTTTAGACAAGAGTTACCAATTGATGGTTCGACTATCAAATTGGATACGAGTAACGAGTTAGCTTCTATCTATTTAATGGGTATGACTGAAAATAAAAGACAATACGTAAACAAGCAGCGTCTGGACTAATGATTAACTAAAAAAAGGAATGAGACGCTTTGTCTCATTCCTTTTTTTGGTTAATAAATTTTATTAAGGAACGGGGTTTCCAGCAGAGCGGTAAAGTTCGTACCATTCTTCTCGTGTTAACTGGACATTAGAAGCTAAGACAGATTGTTTCAAACGCTCAGGTGTCATTGTTCCAACAATCGTTTGGATATGAGCAGGATGGCGTAAAATCCATGCAATAGCTGCACCTGAAGAGTCAAGTCCGTATCTTTCGCCGATTTCTTTTAGTTTAGTGTTCACTTCTGGAAACGCTGGATTATCGATGAAAACTTCCCCACCAGCTTTAACAGGTGACCAAGCTTGAATTGTCATTTTATTGAGACGACTGTAATCGAGAATACTGCCATCGCGATTAATGCTATTATTGTCCGTCGTATTAACGTTGATACCCGCATCAATCATTCCGGTGTGCATTAAGCTGAGTTGC
The DNA here is from genome assembly GCF_047553015.1 of Carnobacterium sp. TMP28. GTDB lineage: Bacteria > Bacillota > Bacilli > Lactobacillales > Carnobacteriaceae > Carnobacterium_A. Next base: position 1,793,745 of record NZ_CP180212.1, on the reverse strand, counting down.
AATTGATTGGCAATTAACTCCTGTTCAACACTTTGTTTTAACAACTCAATTTGCATGGGGTTATGGTTGCTTACGCCAAAATGACGAACTTTTCCATTTTTCTTTAAAATAGAAAAAGCTTCTGCTACTTGATCAGGTTCCATCAATGCATCAGGACGGTGCAATAATAGAACATCCAAATAATCTGTTTTCAACCGACTTAGACTTTCATCAACAGATTTAAGAATATAATCGGTTGAGTAATCATAAAATCCTTTTCGAATAGCCGTTTTACTTTGGATAATCACTTTTTCTCGAACAGACGATTGTAAGTCAATTGCTTTTGAAAAAATTTCTTCAGACTTACCACCACCGTAGATATCAGCGTGATCAAAAAAATTTACGCCTAAATCTAATGCGTTATCCACAACGGCAGTCGCTTCTTTTGCAGATAGGCCGGCCATCGTCATACAGCCTAAGCCAATATTGGAGACCAGTAAGTCACTTGTTCCTAATGCTATTTTTTTCATTCCATCATGCTCCTCTTATGTTCAATCTACTTGACAATAGTAGTATACCTCTTATCAGTTTAACATGTAAACGAATACAGGTAAAATTGGATTTAGTTGCTGATGTTGTGTTTTATCGAGCAAGAATTAAGATGAAACCAATTAAAATCTAATAGAACCTATAGAGACAAGTGACTGCCTAAAATAATAAATGAGAAAATAAGATAAAATATTCACAAAACGATTGACAGTAAAATGATTTAGGATTATAGTAGTTACTGAAGGTAGCTACTAAATGAAAAAGCGAATAAGTGAGGATAATCATTTAATAAAGGGGGAGAAAAATGAATCGAGTAATAGCGATTATGAAAGAGTATCAATTTTCAGAATATGAAACATTGGTTTACATTGCCTTATTAAAAAAATGTAGTCAGACAGGTTATGAAGTAAGCAAGAATTCAAGTGTCCCTCGCTCGAAGGTATACAATACGCTAAATGTTCTGTTAAAAAAAGGGATAGTTATTTGTAGCAATACAGACCCAGTACTGTATATGGCTCAGCCAGTTGAAAAAGTGATTGAGCAATTAAAGAAGAAAACCCAAAGTGATTTTGAAGAGATTGAAAAAAGTTTAGGCAGTATTGAAGAAACAGAAATAACAGAAACGTTATGGAATGTTTCTGAATACAATCAAGTCATTGAAAAAATAAATGAATTAATTGAAGGTTCAAAAAAAGATTTGTATCTACAGGTTTGGGAAGAAGAGTTAACAACAGAAATGGTAGAGTTGCTCACCAAAGCTGAACAACGCTTAGAGAATTTCATTGTTATTTTATTTAGTCAAGAACAGCGATATGAATTACCATTTACTCGTTTTTATAAGCATGGGTTTGAAGAAGACAAGTTAAAAGATTATGGCAGTCGTTGGATTAGCTTAGTAGCAGATTCAAAAGAAGTAGTGTATGGGACATTGCCAGCAGATCAGCCAGATGTTATCTGGACAAGAAATCATTCGATGGTTAAGTTAGCTAAGGAGTACATTATCCATGATGCTTATAATTTACGCATGATTAAACAACTAGAAGATCCGGCAAAAGAAGTATTTGGAAAAGATTTAATGGATGTTAGAAATATTTATAAAAACTAAAAAAATTGTTGGAGGAAACTATAATGACTACGGTATTATTATCTTTGATTGTGATTGTGAACTTATTTTTTGTATTCTCTTTTGTGAAAGATTTAGTAAAGCATAAAAGTGAGATTATGACAGAACCAGCTAGCACATTGGCACTCCCATTTACGTCATTCTTCACGTTTTTACTTTCCACTTTTGGCGTATCAGATTTTGCTATTGGAACAGTATTGTATCGCAAGTTGAAATGGGTGCCTCTAAAGAAATTACCAGGAACATTGAATGCACAATGTGTTATTCCAGTAGCGGCAATGGCCCTATTATATATCACATCGATTGATGTTGGTCTTAAAACATTAGCTGTTTGTATTATTAGTCAAGTCATTGGAGCATATGTAGGACCACGTTTTGTTGTAAAATTACCAGAAAAAACAATCAAACAATTTATTTCAATCGGTTTAACTGTTGCAGCATTGTTAATTTTAGCTGGAAAATTCAATTTAATTCCTTCTAATGGAACGGCAACTGAATTATATGGTCTAAAATTAGTAACAGCGGGTGTTTTATTATTTGCTTATGGTGCATTAAACAATATTGGTATTGGTTCATATGCGCTAACAATGGCTACTGTTTATGCTTTAGGTATGAATCCAGCAGTAGCTTTCCCCATCATGATGGGCGCAGCCACATTCTCAGTTCCAATCGGAAGTATGCAATTCGTTAAATTTGGTGAGTATAGTCGTAAGATTACGTTATTTACCTCTACATTTGGAGTATTAGGCGTATTAACAGCTGTTTACTTTGTTAAATCATTAAACGTTGGTATGCTTCAATGGTTGGTTATTGTGATTTTGCTTTATACAGCTGTTACTATGGTTTTAGAAATGCGTAAATCTAAAATGGAATTGGCAGATAACGTCAACTAAAAAAAGAGAAGAAATAAAAATAAATTAAATTGGCTATCATTAAAAAGTGGTCAAAATAAGAATCATGAAGGAGAGAGAAGAATGATTGTATTAACGAAAAAAGAAATGCAAGCTGTTTTTACAATGGAGGAAGCTATTCAAGCAGATAAAGAAGCTTTACGTCTTTTCTCACAAGGGAAAAGTACTGTTCCATTGCGTACAAACATTGATGTTCCTGAACATGGCGGTCAAAGCTTATATATGCCAGCTTATGTTGCTGGAGACAACCAAGCTTTGGGAGTTAAGATTGTTTCGATTTACCCTGGTAATATTGAAAAAGATTTACCAAGTGTGCCAGCAACGATGGTTTTACTAAATGCTGAAACGGGAATAGTCGAAGCAATGATGGATGGCACTTATCTAACACAACTACGCACTGGAGCTGTTCAAGGAGCGGCAACAGATATTTTAGCTCGTAAAGATGCTAAAATTGCTGCTTTGATCGGAACGGGTGGACAAGCTATTTCTCAACTAGAAGCAATGTTAACGGTTCGTTCATTGGACGAAGTAAGAATAGTAGATATTGACAAAGAGCGTTGTGAACAATTTGTAAAAGAGATGTCAGAACAATTTGCTCATTTTAATACGAAATTAATTGCAGTAGACAATTCAGAAGAAGCGGTTAAAGGCGCAGATATTATTACTTCTGTGACAACAGCTAAACGTGCAACATTCTCTGGCGAACACGTAAAAAAGGGTGCTCATGTTAATGGTGTTGGAGCGTATACTCCTGAAATGCACGAATTACCAAGCGAAATCATCGTCCGTGCAGATAAAGTTATCTTCGATACAATGGAAGGTGTTCTGGCAGAAGCTGGCGATATCATTACTCCGTTAAAAGAAGGTTTAGTAGAAAGAAGTCACTACCAAGGAGATCTTGGTGAAGTGATGCTAGGTAAAATTTTAGGCCGTGAAAATGAAGAAGACATAACCGTTTTTAAAACGGTTGGGACAGCGGTATTGGATGTTGTGACAGCTGGAAAGATTCTTGAAAAAGCTAAAGAACTTGGAGTTGGAACACAAATCGCTTTATAAAAAATAGAAACGATACCTAAAAAACCAACTAGTGAGAAAGCTCAACTAGTTGGTTTTTTAGGTGTTATTTTTTATTTTCGAGCATCCGTATCTTGGTTTGTTCCAGGTGATAAGGGCATGCTTGGATTATCAATAGGATGATTCCCACCAAATGTTCCGTCTGATTTCTTAACAGGAATACCGTCAACGGTTAAGCCTTTATTTTTTGATTGAGGAATATCAGCATGTGCAGCTGAATATTCTCCTACGTTTGATAGGATATCTTCATTTTCTAAATCAGCATTAGTCGTATAAAGTAAGTCCTTGGTTTGACTTGACTGTGAAGGTTCTTCGACTAAGATAACGAACCCACCATTTTTGATGGCTTTATTGTAGCGTTCGGTGATGGATGGATCCAAATTATATTTGCCAAGCGGATTTTCTAAATCGCCATCTGTAAAAATATCTCTCGTTCGATCCCAAATAGACTGGTGGTGAGCTTGAGTTACTGAATCGACATCAGCAATGGTTAAACTCTCAATTCGACCTTTATTTTCTTTGTATGTGACAATAGTAATATCATCAGGTAGATAACCTTCCACTAACAAGTGTTCTACTCCTGCTGCGGCTTCTTCAACGGATTGGTAAGCATACTTAAAAACTTTTGACATTACAATTCCTCCTCGTTTAATATTATTTCTACTACTAACTTAACAAATAAAGAAAGGGTTTCCAAATTAAAAGCCTTGTGTATAAAAGAGACTGGTTAACACATAAATAAGAGAAACAGATAATTGGACATTTACATTTATTTTATTTATACTTATTATAAAGTGATAAACACTTTAATACGATTGTAGGAGGAAAAGGACGATGGCACAAACGAATACCGAAGTACAAACGGCACTGAATAACTTGGTGGCAACTCATAGAGTGTTTACTAGTAAATTATATCAGCATCATTTTTACGTACAAGGAACTCACTTCTTTACACTACATGAAAAATTTGAGGAGCTATACAACGAAGCAACAGAGCATTTTGATGAGTTAGCTGAACGTTTACTAGCATTAGGTGGCAAACCTTATTCAACGTTACAAGAATTTTTAGATCATTCTGTTATTAAAGAAAAACCCTATACAGAAAAAATAACAGATACAGATATGGTAAGTTCAGTAGTAGCTGATTTCCGTATAATGAGAGATGAATTATCAAAAGCAATTACACTAACTGGTCAATCAGAAGATGATGTAACACAAGATATATTAATTGGCTACAAGACTGAAATAGAAAAGCACATCTGGATGTTCCAAGCTTTCCTTGGAAATAATCCATTAGATGGCGAATAAGGAATCACTAGTTATAAGGAAACACCAGATTTTTTGGTGCTTCCTTTTTTTTGAAAAAAATAAACGATCTAAAAAACTTACTCACCAAATTTGGTCCAATAGGCTTGAAGGGTGGTATACTATTAAGGACAAAAGAAGAAGAAGGGTGAAGATAAATGGCTAGAGAAAAAAAGTTCTCAACAGAGGATATGTACATGGAGACTCATAAACTTTTACTATCCGTAGGTTATGATAAATTTTCATTTGGGTTATTAGCAACTTCATTGAAAGTCTCTCGAGCAGCTATTTATAAGTATTATACAAATAAAGATGAATTAATTTATGATTACATGGTTTCTGAAATGGAAAAAATGGTAGAAGATCTTGATCAAATAGAATGGATTTCAGATTATCCTTCTCAGTTTCAGCAATTATTTGCACTGATTTTTGAATACGGTGATATTCACCAGATTTCTTTTATGGTTCCAACTAATGGAAAAATAGATAGCGATAAAATAAAAGAGAAGAAACAGCAATCGTTGGTAATGCATAAACGTTTTTTTGAACAAATTCAACAGTTTATTCAAACGGGTCAAGATAAAGGGTATATAAAACAGGCCATTCCAACTGGTTTAATAATTGAACTTATTTTCCATAGTGTCACTATTCCCAATCGATCAAGACTTACGCAACAAGAAAGAGCTAATTTTTTACAAGAAATTATTTGTCAGGGAATATTTGAAAAAAGGTGACACAAGTGTAACTTTAAGGTATACTAACCATACAACTCACGAGTTAGTTTATTTGAAATGAGGCCCAAAAGATGTTTTTAGCGCTAAAAGAATTAATTTATTCAAAAGGTCGTTTTATTATGATCAGCTTAATCATTGTTTTGATTTCATGGTTAGTATTCTTTTTAGCCGGATTAGGTAATGGTCTGTCTGATTTAGGGGCAGCAACGTTAAAATATGCACCAATTGAATATGCAGTATATGAAGAAAACTCAGACTTTTCTTTTTCTAAGTCAATGTTATCGGAATCTTTAGCAGATGACTTATTGAAAGAAAAAGGAGTAACGGCTGTTGCTCCAATTGGAACGGCATCGGCATCTATTCGACAAAAAAATAGCGATGAGGACACTGCTTCAAAAATCGATGTTTTAATCGTCGGGATTCGTCCAGGGTCTTTTATGGAACCGATTGTTACAGCTGGGGAATCATTGCAAGCAAGCAATCCAGCAGGGGTTATCGTAGATCATTCTTTAGAACTTGAAGGTTTCAAGCTGGGAGATAATTTAACCATTAATGGGTCAACACAGGAAATGGAAATTATCGGATTTACTGAAAATCAATCATTGAGTCATCAACCGGTTGTATTTTCATCACTAGAAAAATTACGCGAATACAAGTATGCAGCACCGGGTTCAGATAATGGAATAAAAGACGTAGTTAACAGTATTTTACTTCAAGGCAAAGAGAGTGAACCAATAGAGATAGAACAATCTATTGAGGGTGTTCAAGTCGGTTCCAAGAAAGAAGCGATTAACGCTGTTCCAGGATATGCTGCGGAGAATGGTACAATTACACTGATGGTAGGATTTTTAATTATTATCTCTGCGATTATCATTGCGGTTTTCTTTTATATTTTAACTAGTCAAAAAACGCAACAATTTGGTGTAATGAAAGCCATTGATGGCAGTAATTGGTTTATTATCAAATCGGTTGTTTCACAAGTCTTTATTTTATCTGTTTTAAGTATTTTGATAGGAATTTTGTTAACGTATGCAACGGCAGCTGTCTTACCAGACTCAATGCCTTTTAATCTAATACCTTCATTAGTTATCTCATATAGTTTAGTGTTATTAGCTATCAGTGTTATTAGTTCATTCTTTTCGGTTTTGAAAATAGCAAAAATTGATCCATTGACCGCATTAGGAGGGAAAGAATAATGGCAGGATTGCAATTAAAGAATGTTTCAAAAGTTTATCAAGAAGGCGAGTTTGAAACAATTGCTTTAAATGATGTCACATTAGCCGTCGAGCCAGGCGAATTTATAGCCATTATTGGACCTTCAGGCTCAGGCAAAAGCACGTTTTTATCTGTTTCAGGAGCGTTGCTTCAACCATCAAAAGGTGAAGTGTCAATCAACGACGTAGCGATTTCTACATTGAAAGAAAAAGAACTATCCAAGGTTCGATTAGAACAAATAGGATTTATCTTACAAACATCGAATTTGATTCCTTATTTAACTGTCTTAGATCAATTATTAATTGTCAAAAGAATGGGTGGCAAAGTTACTGCACAGGCAAAAGAATATGCGCTTCATTTATTGGCAGATTTAGGGATGACTAGTAAGATAAAAAAATATCCAAATGAGTTATCTGGTGGAGAACGTCAACGAGTTGCTATAGCGCGCTCGTTTATGAATGATCCGGACTTGATTTTAGCAGATGAACCAACGGCTAATTTAGATACAAAAAGAGCAAATGAAGTCGTCCAGCTCATTGCTAAAGAAGTGAAATCTAGAGGCAAAGCAGCAATTATGGTTACTCACGACGAGCGTATGTTGAAATATTGTGATCATATTTATCGAATTGAAGACGGTGTACTCTCGCTAGAAGAGTAAATAACTAGCGGAATAAAAAAAGTAAGCCTCCATTTTAGTGTGTACTAAAATGGAGGCTTACTTTTTTAATTTGTCTAAATAAGAATAAGCAATCTTTTTTTAATGAGTACCGCCGTCTTTTTCTAAAAGATTTTCAAATAAATCATAAATAGGTTTATTTACTTTTTTCAAAGAAACTGGACGGTGTTGAGTATTTAAAAAGCAATGGTTACTTATTCCGGTAGCTCTTAATTGACCGGATAGTTTGTCGATGACTTGATAGGATATGGTTAGCTTAATTCCATTAAAAAAGTCAACCGTAGGGATGATGTAGACGGTTTGATTGTAATAGACCATTGATTTATAATCGCACTGAATAGCTAACACAGGAATGATAATTCCTGATTTTTCCATTTGATCATAGCCAAATCCGATAGAATCTAATAAATTTGTTCGGGCTTCTTCAAACCAGCGAATGTAATTAGAATGATGAATAATTCCCATTTGATCGGTCTCATAGTATTGAGCTTTGTGTTCGTAGTGTGTTAATTCACTATCCATAAAAAAACTCCTCACGTTAAAAAAATAAGCAAAAGTTGACTTTTTAAAGGGCCAACAAACTTGGTTTTAATGGCTGACTTTGAGTCGTTGCGAGATAACCGTAAAGTGAACCCGTATAGATAGATTCAAAAATAGGCAATACTTCTAAATCTTGTGGTGTAATAAAATGCATTTCTTTTTGAAAATCATAAATCTTACTATCTGATAGCAAGGTAGCAACAAATTGAGAACAGAAAAAGACATCGTCTCTTACAAAGTCAATATTTAAAGCCAGGGTTACTAGTCCCATTAAATTATAGTGGTACAAATTCTTTGTTTGTTCATAATAGCCAATTAAATTTGTCAACAAAGTATATTGATCTGGTGTGACATCACAAGAAAGAATCTTGCATTGCGCGCGTATAAAATACTCTCTAGTTAAATCTTCTTGAATAAATCCTGCAATAAAAGGATTATTTGGTCTTTTTCTACCAAAGCTGTACATATCTGTTAAAGAAGAATCTAAAGCAAGTGAAGCATGGTTATATTCCGCTTTAGTATAAAATTTAATAGTTTTGGAAAGAATCGTATTTGTATCGGTTAAAACGAGATATATTTTCATAGAATTACCTTCTTTTTATAAATTAGTCAGGTCATTTTGTCTTTATCTTTATACTGTAAAATAATAGCGAAATCAAAATAGTCTGTTGTCTGTTAGAAACGATACAGTCTTTTTAAGTATACACTATCCATAGTTTTTTACTAGGCTTCTTTAATATAAGGCCCTTATTTATTAATAAAACTAGTGAAAATTTGTCATATATGCATAGTTAATGAATAAATAGGCTCCTTTTTAAAGAGCGAAAGAGTTGGTCTAACTGGAGTAGATAAATCAACGAGTAAGGATCTAATTAGTCGATTTTACAAAGTAAACGAGGAAGAAAATCTTAGTAGACAGGACTGATATTTGAGAATCAAGCAGCTATAATGGAATTGGGTGATGGTTCAAAAGGGACCGTACTATAATTGCTGTAAAATGCATAAAAATAAGAGAGTAAAAATGAAGGAAAAGAGTGAACGACCAGCCAAAAGACTTGTCGTGTACTTTTTTATAAATCGGCGATACTTTTCTTAGCTTCATTGTTTTGCTAGTGGCTAAAAAAGGTGTATGATGGACTTAAATGAGGATGAAAGAAATGAAAAGAGGATGAAAAATGGAAGCCAAGATTTTTGAAAGTGAACATCAAATCAATTATTACGAGTGTGATGCTAGTCAACAATTGACTATTTCCATGTTGGTCAATATTATGATGCAAGCATCAGGTGAACAGAGTCATGAGTTAGGTGTTGGGGATGAAGCGCTAGCTGAAAAAGGATTAGCTTGGATTGTCTTGCAATATACGGTTGATATTAAGCAGATTCCAACTGCTCATCAAAAAATAACAATCACCACACAAGCTTTATCTTATAATAAGTTATTTTGTTACCGTGAATTCAACGTATACGATGAAACAGGACAATTATGTGTAACAGCTAAAAGTACGTTTGCGTTATTAGATATCGAAAAAAGAAAAATGGTTCGTATTCAAGACGAAGTTGTTGCGCCTTTTAAAGCGCCGTTTTCAAAAAGACTGATACGGACACCTAAACCAGAAAAAGTAAAGGAAGAGCAATCGACAGAAAGTGAGTACCGTGTTCGTTACTTAGATATTGATACAAATCTGCATGTAAACAACTCGAAATACTTAGATTGGTCGATAGATACATTGGATTATGAATTTTTAACAACACATAAATTAACCCATCTCACCATTAAATTTGAAAAAGAAGTTTATTATGGGCATCAGATAAAAAGTCAGATGAGTCTCTTAGAAAATGAAACGGGTCAATTCATTTCTGCTCATCGCATTATGACTGGAGATGTTGTAAATAGCGAAGCAAGTATGACGTGGGAAAAAATCGAAAAGGAATCCAATAGGTGAAAAGATGGTAACCATTAACGATATTGCTCAGCAAGCAGGAGTGGCTAAAAGTACTGTATCCAGATATCTAAATGGTGGATCCGTAAGCCAAAAAACAAAAGATAAATTAGATACCCTTGTAGCGGAAACAGGTTATAGACCCAATACTTTTGCACAGAGTCTTAAAGCAAAGAAAACAACGATTATTGGAACGATTATTCCACGATTAGATTCTTATTCTGCAAATGAAGCTTTAATTTCTATTGATAAAGGGTTGAGAGAGAAGAATTTTCAATTGCTTATTACCAATACAAATCAAGATGCCAAAAGAGAAATAGAAAGTATCTATTCATTAGCAAGTCAAAAAGTTGCTGGTATTCTTTTATTTGCAACAGTGATCACTGAAGCCCATAAAAAAGCAATTGCTGACGTAGCAATCCCAGTTATTTTATTAGGTCAACAAGCTGACGGTCTTTACTCCATTGTTCACGATGAATACGATGCAGGATTTAAAATAGGAAAATATGCGACAGATCTAGGGCATAAAAACTTTCTTTATTTAACGGTCTTAAAAGCAGATGTAGCAGTAGGGCAAATGCGTAAAAAAGGAGTATTAGACGCATTAAGTGAAAGCAAAGAGACGACTATTGAACTAATTGAGACAAGTTTTACTTTTGAAGAAGCGTATCAACAGATTATCCATTTGTTACCAGACGTAACAGCTTCTTACATCATTTGTGCGACAGACAATATTGCTTTAGCTGTATTAAAAGCAGCACATCAATTAAAAATAAGTATTCCAAACGTATTTTCAGTATCTGGTTTTGGTGGCTACCAAATTACGACCGTTGTTTCGCCAACAATTACGACGGTAAAATATGCTTACCAAGAATTAGGCGAAATAGCGGTTGAAAACTTGCTTTTGTTGTTAGAAGGTTTACCTGTTCCTAAAAAAACAATCTTGAAAAATAAATTAATAGAAAATGAATCAACTAAAAGACTGAATTAAGTAAGTTCTACTAAATCCTCGATTTCTCTACTGATTGTGTCTGACGATGCAATGGTAGTAAAAAATTGAGGTATTTTATTTTTATCTGTTTTAGACTAGACAAAACAAATAAAAACGGTTACAATAAAAAAGAACCGGTTCCAAAAAGCAACGAAACATTAAAAGGAGGAAATAACTATGACGGAGAATCAAAGAATTGCTAAAGAAGTCATTGAGGCAGTAGGTGGGAAAGAAAACATTCAATCGGTCACTCATTGTGCGACACGTTTGAGAATTATGGTAAATAAAGAAGAAAGTATTGATAAAGAAGCAATAGAAAATATTGATAAAGTAAAGGGAGCCTTCTATAATTCAGGACAATTTCAAATCATTTTCGGAACCGGTACCGTCAACAAAATTTATGAAGAAGTAGCTGCACTAGGTGTGACTGAAAGTTCAAAAAGTGAAATGAAACAAGAATTTAAGAAACAGGGAAATGTTTTTCAACGCATAATTCGTACCTTTGGAGATGTGTTTGTTCCTATTATCCCAGTATTAGTTGCAACCGGATTATTTATGGGTTTGCGTGGTTTATTGACACAAGAGCAAGTGTTGGCAGTTTTTGGTTTAGTGCCAGCAGATATTAGTGCGAACTTTTTATTGTATACACAAGTATTGACTGATACAGCTTTTGCTTTTTTACCAGCTTTAATCGCATGGTCTTCATTCAAAGTATTTGGTGGATCGCCTGTTATTGGGATTGTGCTAGGTTTGATGTTAGTCAATCCGGCTCTTCCTAATGCTTATGCTGTTGCTGGAGGCACTGCTGATCCTATTACGATGTTTGGCTTTATTCCTGTAGTTGGTTACCAAGGAACAGTTTTACCAGCCTTTATTGCTGGTTTTGTAGGGGCTAAATTAGAGCGATGGATACGCAAGCGTGTTCCAGAATATTTAGATTTATTGCTTACACCATTTTTGACATTGCTTATTATGAGTATTTTATCGCTATTTTTAATTGGACCTGTCTTTCATTCTTTAGAAGAAGTCGTATTAAATGCAACTGTTTGGACATTAGGCTTACCATTTGGCTTAGCCGGATTGATTATTGGTGGACTAAATCAACTTGTTGTTGTAACAGGTATTCATCATCTATTTAATTTTTTAGAAATTCAATTGTTAGCAAATACTGGAGTCAATCCTTTTAATGGTATTATCACAGCTAGTATCGCTGCACAAGGTGGTGCTTCATTAGCTGTAGCAATGAAAACAAAATCTAAAAAGTTGAAAGCATTAGCTTATCCATCTACTTTATCTGCTTTTTTAGGCATTACTGAACCTGCTGTATTTGGTGTAAACTTAAGATACGTCAAACCATTTATTTTTGGCTTAGTTGGTGGAGCAGCTGGAGGATTCTTTGGAAATATCATGGGATTAGAAGCATCAGGTATGGCTGTAACGGTTATTCCAGGGACATTATTGTACCTAGATGGTCAAATCATTTGGTATTTATTAACAAATATCATTGCGATTTCTGTGGCGTTTGTACTAACTTATTTCTTTGGCTACAGCGATAAAATGAAAGATGAACTAGAAGCGTGAAAGGAAGTTTAAAAAATGGCACAGAATAAAACAATGGGGAAATATGAGTTGGGGTATCACATTACCCCTGCTAAGGGATTATTAAATGATCCCAACGGATTGATTCAGTTTAACGGGGTATATCACGTCTTTTATCAATGGAATCAAAGCGGAACAACTCATACCACTAAAAGCTGGGGCCATGTTATTTCTGATGATTTGATTCATTGGGTGGATCAACCAGTGGCGTTAGAACCGGATGAATGGTTTGATAAAGATGGTTGCTACTCAGGCAGTGCTGTAGCGTTTGAAGATAAACTTTATTTATTCTATACCGGTAATGTCCGTAATGAAAAGAATGAACGCGAAAGTTACCAATGTTTAGCCGTTTCAAAAGACGGCCTACATTTTGAGAAAAAAGGACCGATTATAGCTCAGCCAAGTGGCTATACAGCACATGTAAGAGATCCAAAAGTATGGCAGAATGAAGACAATACCTGGTGGATGGTATTGGGTGCTCAAAAAAAGGACTTAACAGGTGACACATTGATTTACCATTCAAAAGATTTAATGGATTGGACTTTTAAAGGATCATTAATGGATCAAATTGAGGATATGGGCTTTATGTGGGAATGTCCAGACTTGATTCAATTCGAAGAAAAATTTGCTTTTATTTTTTCTCCCCAAGGACTGACTGCCAGAGGGGATGAATTTAAGAATATTTATCAATCTGGTTATTTAACAGGAGATTTTTCAAAAGCAGGAAAGTTTCTTCCAGATGATCAGCCTTTTAAAGAATTAGATAGAGGGTTTGAATTTTATGCTCCTCAAACGTTCCAAGATTCTAAAGGTAGATATATTTTATTTGGTTGGATGGGTGTAATGGAACCAGAAGTTGAAGCAGCTGTTCCGACTGTTCAAGATGGTTGGATTCATAACTTAACCATTCCAAGAGAAGTAGACTACAAAAAGGGACAATTGATTCAGCGACCAGTAGCAGAATTGAAAAAATTAAGACAAAATCAGCCTCAAGTTTTCATAGGCAAAACGAAAGAATCGTTGCAGCTATCTACGCTACAAAATGAACTCTTATTCAATTGGAAAGAAGCAGCTGGATCATTTGCTTTTCAAATCAGAAATGAAGTGCTAATTGAATACGATCAGGATTCTCGTCGTATCCAACTAACGCGTACAAATTGGCTGACTAAAAAAAGAGAGTCACGCGCAGTAACACTTAAGCATCCATTAACTCAAATGCAAGGTTTTCTTGAAAGTTCTACGCTGGAACTCTTTATTAATGATGGAGAAGAAGTATTTTCTTTGCGTTATTTTCAAAGTCAAGAAGTGAAGACAGTGACGGTTTCTTTTTGCGAAACCGGTAAAGAGCCAGAGATAACCCTTTATTCTTTAAAACACTAAATAAAAAAGCTGGGACTAGCTGTTCCAGCTTTTTTCTGTTCTAGTTTTTCACTTCAAGTTAAGGTATATTGGATGAATAGAAATGACTGAATGAGAGCAGTTTTAAAAAATGAAAGCAACTTAAAAATACTTGAGAAAGAAGGATAAGTTATGGAAAATAAAGGAAAAACTAAAGGATCAATCAAAAAATTTCTTTCTTTAATGAATCAACTCAATTGGCCAAAAGGGAGAATGGCACTTGCTTTTTTATTGTCTTTATTTTCAACAGGCGCTAGTTTAGCTATTCCATTAGTGACAAAAGAGCTAGTTGATTCCTTAACAACAGCTTCTTTTAATTGGCAAACGGGTTTCTTTCTATTTGCCGTTTTCGTCTTACAAGGCTTGTTGGGTGGACTGTCACTTTATTTGTTAGCATATATAGGCGAAACGATTGTTGCAGATTTACGAATTAAATTATGGAACAAAGTCCTTAGGTTACCTGTTTCTTATTACGATGACAATGAAACGGGAGAAACAATGAGTCGCATTACACAAGATACCTCGCGGTTAAAACAGCTCGTCTCAGAGCACCTCGTCTCATTTATTACCGGAATGATTTCGATTGTTGGTGCGATAGGTATCCTTTTGTATTTGGATTGGAAAATCACTCTTTTGATGTTAACGAGTATCCCGATTAGTTTAGCCATTATTTTACCGCTTGGAACGATCATGTATAAAATTGCTCGAGCAACACAAACCGAGATGGCTACTTTATCTGGACACCTTAGTAGAGTATTAGGTGATATTCGTTTAGTAAAGGCTTATCAAGCAGAACCTAAAGAAGGTGAAAAAGGTGAAAAAGCTATTCACTCGTTATTTTTATTTGGCTTAAAAGAAGCAAAAATTCAATCCATTATCTCACCAGTTATGACGCTGGTCATGATGAGTATTGTTGTTGTGATCTTAGGTTACGGTGGAGCGCAAGTTTCAAATGGTCTTTTGAGTGCAGGAACTTTGGTTGCCATTATCTTTTTATTATTCCAGATTATTGTACCGTTTGCACAAATGACTCAAATTTTCACTATTTTTCAAAAAGCCGTTGGAGCAACAGAACGAATCCAGCAAATTCTTGATATGGCTAGTGAAAAAGCGGAAGGAATAACAGTTATTTCTGAAGGAGCACTGTGTTTCGAAAAGGTTTATTTTTCTTATGAATCAGGTACCCAAGTATTAAAAGATATTTCATTCCAAGTACAACCAGGTACAATTACAGCATTTGTAGGACCAAGTGGTGGAGGAAAGACAACTATATTTTCACTGCTTGAACGATTTTATCTGCCGACAGCTGGAGAAATACGTTTAGGAGGGACACCAATCGCTGATCTTGCATTAGCTAATTGGCGAAAGCGAATCGGGTATGTTTCTCAAGAGAGTCCCTTGTTAAGCGGAACGATTATGGATAATATTGTCTTTGGATTAACGAATCGACCGTCGATAGAAGAAGTGAAAAGTGCGGCACAATCAGCCAATGCATTAGAGTTCATCGAAGAAATGTCAAATGGATTTGAAACACTTGTTGGTGAGAGAGGGATGAAACTTTCTGGTGGGCAACGCCAACGAATTGCTATTGCACGAGCTTTATTAAATAATCCTGAAATTTTGTTATTGGATGAAGCAACCTCTAATCTGGATAGTGGCTCTCAAACGCATGTGCAAGAAGCACTACAACGATTAATGGAAGGACGAACCACCTTGATTATTGCGCATCGATTATCGACAATTGTTGAAGCGGATCAACTTGTTTTCTTAGAAAAAGGTCAGATCACTGGGATGGGTACCCATCAAGAATTACTTGCCTCGCATGTGTTGTATCGAGAATTTGCTAAAGGACAAGGGCTATTATCTTAATGCCACTCTTTTTATTGAACGAAGCAGTGATGGTAAACAAAAAAACTCAAGAAAAGTTATCTTGAGTTTTCCTATTTATGTTAGTTAAGACAACAGTCCTAAAAATACTGAGCAATTTCAGCTGGGTCTTTAGTGGTATCTAAAGCGACCATTAATTTGATTCGTGCTTTAGGACCCGTTAGACCATTGGTAAAAATAACTCCTGCCTCATGTAGTTGTTTTCCACCGCCTAAATAATCATAAACATCTTGTGCAATTCCATTAAAAGAACGAGAAACTAAGACAACAGGAATTTTTTTATCTAGCAACCGATAGAGAGCTGGCAAGACAGCAGGTGGTAGATTACCTGCACCCAAAGCTTCAATAACTAATCCATCTGTTTCAGGTTTATTTAGAGCTTCAAAAAGAGTGCCATCCATTCCAGCATAGGCTTTTAGCACGTATACGTTCTTATCGACTGAAGAAATAGAAAATTGCTCTTCTGTGATAAGTTTTTGGTAAAATAAAACCTCATTTTTAGAAATTAAACCAATTGGCCCAAATGTAGGAGTCTGAAAGGTAGCGACATTTGAGGTATGTGTTTTTGTTACGTAACGAGCAGTATGAATTTCATCATTCATAACAACTAGAACGCCTTTATTTTTCGCCTCTTCAGACAAAGCTACCCAAACAGCACTTTGGAAATTATATAAACCATCTGAACCAATTTCATTACTTGAACGCATAGCACCAGTAATAACAATAGGTAAGGCATGACTTAATGTCAAATCTAAAAAGTAAGCTGTCTCTTCTAATGTATCTGTCCCATGAGTAATCACGACACCGTCAGCTTCTTTTAATAGAATAGCCTGTTCGATACGGTTTTTTAAGAGAAGCATTTCTTTAGGAGTGATGTGAGGAGAAGGCAGCTGGAAAAAATCTTCTACTATTAAGTGAGCTTCTTTATCAAATAAATGACTGTGTTTTTGTAAGGGATTTTCTGCATTTGGGCGAACTTTACCAGTAGTTTGGTCCTCGCTCATGGCGATAGTTCCTCCTGTATGCAAAACTAAGATTGTTTTCAAATAAATTGTCCTCCTTGTCGGTAAAGTTGAAAGCTAAGAGTTAAATAAAGAAGGGATTGTTTTGTTTTTCTTGACCAATGGTTGTCTGTAGCCCATGTCCAGGATAAACACGCATATCGTCAGCTAATACAAATAGTTGTTCTTTGATGCCTGTTATTAAATCTTCTAAACAACTAAAAGGTAAATCAGAACGACCGATGCTGTTTTTAAATAAAGCATCACCTGTAACAACGAAATCAGAGAAAATAAAACTAACTCCACCAGGAGAATGCCCTGGAGTAGGAACAACACGAAATGTCATTTTATCAAAGGTATATTCTTTCCTCTTGTCAAACTCAAATTCAGCTGGTTGAGTACGAATAGGTTGCAAAAGTGAGTTTGAAAGATTTAATGCAGGGTCCATTAGCCAAGTCTTTTCTAATGAGCTAACGTAAACAGGGATGTTATACGTTGAACGAGTTTGTTCTAATGCTCCAATATGATCGAAATGACAATGAGTTAATAAGATAGCGACAGGTACAACTTGTAATTCTTCAATGACGTGCATGATTTTTTTGAAATCCGCTCCCGGATCAACAATTAAAGCCGTTTTATCTTGATAAATAATGTAACAATTTTCTTCAATTGTTCCTGTAACCACTTGTTTAATTTCAGTCATATATATGACCCCTTTCGTATCCATTTACATCTAGTATACTTGAAAAAAACGTAAATCAACAGGTCTGTAAAACGTAACAGTAAGGATTCGTTATTTAGTTTTCTTTAAATGAATGCTATAATTTAATCTAATGAGATGAAAATGAGTTCGATTTTCTGAAAAGAAAGGACTCTTATTTGTCTTTATTTATGTAATGAGAAGGGTTTCATGCTCTGAATTGTGAGAGACACCTAAGTTAGTAAATAAAAAGCTATATTTAAATGTAAATCCTGTTATACTTATAAAAATAAAACAAATGAGTGAGGTTATTATGAAAAGAAATAGGTTTGAAGAATTTAAGATTGGACAAGAACTAATTGATGCACTAGAAAGTTTGCGTTATTTTAAGCCAACGGCTGTCCAAGAAGAAGTATTGCCTTTAGCATTAGCACAAAAAGATGTTATCGTTGAATCACAAACAGGTAGTGGGAAAACAGTTAGTTATGGTGTTCCATTATGTGAAAATGTTTTATGGGAAGAAAACCATCCGCAAGCACTCGTTTTAGTTCCAACAAGAGAACTTGCGTTGCAAGTAAAAGAAGATATCACAAATATCGGTCGGTTGAAACGAATAAAAGCGACAGCTGTTTTTGGGAAATCTTCTTTTGAAACACAAAAATCAGAATTAAAACAAAAAAGTCATATTGTTGTGGGAACCCCTGGACGAGTGTTGGACCATTTACAAAAAGGGACCTTCAAAGTCGATAAATTGCGTTATCTAGTGATTGATGAAGCAGATGAGATGTTAAACATGGGCTTTATCGATCAAATGGCGGCCATTATTGAATTTCTACCAGAAGAACGCCAGACACTCTTATTCTCCGCAACAATGCCAGCAGAAGTTGAACGACTAGCTAGCTTCTATATGAAGGCTGACAAAGTATCGGTTAAAATTGAAGCAACAGAAGAATCGAAACCACAAATTGTTCAATCTTATCTAAAAGTTGATCCTGATAAGAAACCAGAGCAACTATTAGATTTAGTGACAATCGAAAATCCAGACAGTTGTATGATTTTTTGTAATACACAAGAAGCCGTTAATCAGTTGTATCTTTTCTTGAACAAAGCAGGTTTAACGATTGATAAAATCCATGGTGGCATGGTACAAGAAGATCGCTTTAGTGTAATGGACGATTTCAGAAAAGGGAAATTCCGTTATTTAGTCGCAACGGATGTAGCCGCTCGTGGAATTGATATTGATAACGTCACGCATGTCATTAACTACGATGTCCCTGTAGAAAAAGAAAGTTTTGTTCACCGGACAGGTAGAACCGGACGTGCTGGGAAAACAGGAACAGCATTAACTTTAGTAACACCTAAAGAAAGACCTTGGTGGCAAGAAGTTAGAACCTATGCCCAACAAGAAATCACAGAAATTACACCTCCAAATAATCGGTTTGTCCAATCACACAAGTTTGCATTTGAAAAGAAAATGCAAGAACGGTTGGTAGTCAAAACAGCTCGTAACAAAGAATTGAACCGTGGCATTACTAAAATTTATTTTAATGGCGGCAAAAAGAAAAAATTAAGAGCGGTTGATTTCGTTGGAACCTTAACAAATATTCCGGGAATCAAAGCCGATGACATTGGGATTATTACGATTCAAGAAAATGTCACGTATGTAGAAGTGCTAAATGGCAAAGGCCCAAGAGTGATTGAAGAAATGAAAGAAAGAACCATAAAAGGTAAACAACTAAAAGTCCATAAAGCAAATGCAAATAAATAAAAAAAAGAAGACCACAGACAAACTAACGTTTGTCTGTGGTCTTCTTTTTATACTACATTAGTATTATTTAGCGTAAAGTTCTTTGATTTGTTCTTGAACCGTTTTATTTTCTAAGAATGCTTCGTAAGTTGTATCTGCACGGTCAACAACCCCGTTAGGAGTAATCTCGATAATACGATTGGCAATTGTTTGAACAAATTGGTAGTCATGTGAAGCGAATAGCATGGCACCTTTGAATGTCATCAATCCATCGTTTAAAGCAGTAATAGATTCTAAGTCTAAGTGATTTGTTGGGTCATCTAATACTAATACGTTTGCTTTACTCAACATCATTTTAGATAACATGCAACGAACTTTTTCGCCACCAGAAAGCACACCAATTTTTTTCAAAACATCTTCGCCAGAGAAAAGCATACGGCCCAAGAAACTACGCAAGAAGGTATTGTCGCTTTCTTCTTGTGAAGCAAATTGACGTAGCCAATCGACGATCATCATGTCAGACTGTTCGAATTCGGAAGTAGTATCTTTAGGCAAGTAGGTCTGAGAAGTCGTCACACCCCATTTAAAGGTTCCTGAATCAGGCTCCATTTCACCCATAATAATTTTGAAAAGAACGGTAATAGCTGCTTCATTCATACTAGTGAAAGCCACTTTATCATCTTTATTTAAAGCAAAACTAATGTTACTCAATATTTTTTTACCATCAATTGTTTTTGAAATATTTTCTACACGGATTAAATCGTTTCCGATTTCTCTATCAGGAGAAAAACCAACAAATGGGTAGCGACGTGAAGAAGGTTGGATATCATCTAAAGTAATTTTTTCCAACGTTTTTTTACGTGAAGTCGCTTGTTTAGATTTAGAAGCATTTGCACTAAATCGAGCGATAAAGTCTTGTAATTCTTTGATTTGGTCTTCTTTTTTAGCATTTGCATCGCCAGCTAATTTACTAGCTAATTGACTTGATTCTAACCAAAAGTCATAGTTTCCAACAAAAACTTTAATTTTACCAAAGTCAACGTCAGCCATATGAGTACAAACTTTATTTAAGAAATGACGGTCATGGGAAACAACAATAACGGTATTTGGGAAGTTAATTAAAAATTCCTCTAACCATTCAATGGATAACTTGTCTAGACCGTTTGTAGGCTCATCGAGTAGAAGAACGTCAGGTTTACCAAAAAGAGCTTGAGCTAAAAGAACTTTAACTTTTTGTCCTCCAGATAATTCGCTCATTTTAGTGTCATGCAGATTATCTAGAATACCTAAACCTTGCAGCAAAACAGCCGCTTGAGGTTCAGCTTCCCAACCATCTAACTCAGCAAATTCGCCTTCTAATTCAGCGGCACGGATGCCATCTTCATCTGTGAAATCTTCTTTCATATAAACAGCGTCTTTTTCTTTCATAATTTCATAAAGACGATCGTGTCCCATAATAACTGTTTCTAAAACAGTATACTCTTCATAACCATAATGATCTTGTTTTAAGGTTGTTAGACGCTCATCAGGGCCAAGTGCGATATTTCCAGTTGAAGGTGCAATTTCACCAGATAAAATTTTTAAAAAAGTTGATTTTCCTGCACCATTTGCACCAATTAAGCCATAGCAGTTGCCAGGGATGAATTTAATATTTACTTCATCGAATAATTTGCGGTCGGAAAATTCTAAACTAACATTAGATACTGTAATCATTTATTTTATTTACCTCTATTCTATAGTATATCTAGTCTATTTTAACATGGATAGGGACTGAAATCTATGCTAAAAAGTTATTTTCATTAATTTGATAAAACATGATGAGAAAGCTTGGTTTACAAGTAAAGAAGAGCAATTCTAAATAAAAACGACGTTTAAATTCATTTACTAGTTTATTTACATTAGATACTATTAATAAACTTAGCGCTTAACTTCAGTAAATAAGTATAAGACAACTTTATTTTCATAAAGCAGATGCACTTGATTGCGGTAATTACGAGTCCGACTATAAATACGCCAGTTTATTATAGGAAGTGAATGTAAAGACAATAAATGGATGTTTTGCAAGGAGATAGTTAGTAAAGAGTTTGTTTCATGAATAACTAAGTCATCTAAAGAATCAAATTCTTCTTTTGATTCTGTTTCTAATCTTGTTAAAATTTGGATGTGTTTAGATCGATAAAGCGGATCTTTTTTTAAAGTAACTTTATCTGTTTCAAAAGAAAACAGCACACCACTATCCATAGAAGGTTTGTCCAATGACAAAGAAAGAGGCAGTTCTTGAATAGATGCCATGTGATTCTTTGTAGTTGAATAACTGAGTTCATCGCTTACTAGTTGCAATAACCCCTTTTTTTCATTCATTTTCAATAAATAAGCCTCTACTTGAGGATTCGCGCCATAGTGAATTAAATCATGGTTTTGCCATTCTGATTTACTTGTGTAACGTTCACTTAACTGAACCAATCTAGGCGTCAATTGGTAGACGGGCTCATTAAATAAATAATAAGACGAAACTAAGTACTCAAATAAGCCTTTTTCACCAGCTGCTAGAGCCATTCTTCCACTCTTAGAAAGATTAATTTGGTGCATTGGAATAGAAGAAAGGCGTTCTTTTTTTGCCTCTTTAGCAATTAATGAATACCGATAAAATCCAGAAGCGTCAGAATAGTATAAAACATGATTGAAAATGGCGCTGTCATAAATCGGTTCTGAAAAAAAGATAGCTTTTTCTTTAAATGGTTCTAATGCTTCAATGTTTAGCGCTAACTGTTCAGTAGGTTGAGGTTCAAAATAAATGGTTCGGTTTACGAAAGCTAGGTGTTTCATCCACTTGTTCCAATCGTAAACGACTAACTCATTTGTTGATAGCCACAGGTAGAATTTGCCACTGTATAGCTGAAAATCTTGAAAGACACCATTAATGGTAATTTTGGTAGTTAAAACGTGTTCAAAATCCATTTTATTCCCCCCTTTCACTCCAAGAGTCTCTTTCACCTATTGTATCATTTTTAGATGAAGTTGCGGAATGAGAATAAACAAAAAATAGTGAAGTAGGGTAAGATAATTGGTCATTCTAGTGAAAAATAGACAATACAGTTAACCAACTCATTAAAAGATGCAATAAAAAAGAAGAGCTAGATTTTCATTAGAGAATAGTGAAATTAGTTACGGGTGGAAAGGTAAAAAAAGCAATGAGTTCTTAGCTAATCAAACCAATCAGTTGAAATGGATTCAAGATTAGGCTGCTGAAAATGTTTTTAAGTAGTAAAATTCTCGTTTTAATTAGACTAGCACTTCTTAAAAAACAATATTGTTTTTTAAGAAGTGCTAGTAAAGCCTATTTAATTAGGTTTTACAAAGCCTGTTTTTTTAAAAAATCAATTATCGTTGTTTTGCTTCTTATTTCTTTGACTACTCTAAGAAGGGTTGTTAATCTAGATAGGAACAAGAATAAAAAGAGAATTTTTGAGGAGCGAGACAAACATGAAAAAGAAACTAATTTTAGGATTCGTTGCAGCAGTGAGTTTAACACTGGGAGCTTGTAGTTCGAATGAAAAAAATGACAATCAAAGTGAGCAAACAGCATGGGAAGAAATACAAGAGAGCGGCATTTTAAAAGTCGCAACGTCAGGAACTCTTTACCCTAGTTCATTCCATGAAAAAGATACAGATAAATTAACAGGATATGAAGTCGAGATTATTCGTGAAGTTGCTGATCGATTAGAGTTAGAAATAGCGTTTACTGAAATGGGAGTAGATGGTATGTTAACTTCCGTTAATAGTGGTGCCATTGATGTAGCAGCAATGGGAATTGATCGCGATGGAGAAGACGCAGATAAATACAATTATACCATTCCTTATAAATATTCTTACGGTGCAATGGTTGTCAGAAAATCAGATAACTCAGGTATCAATACGTTAGAAGATTTAAAAGGAAAAAAAGCAGCTGGTGCAGCGACAACTTCTTATATGAAGGTAGCTCGTCATTTTGAAGCAGAAGAGGTTATTTATGACAATGCAACAAATGACCAGTACTTGAGCGATGTAGCGAATGGTCGAACAGACGTGATTTTGAATGATTACTATTCTCAAAAATTGGCTGTAGCAGCATTGCCAGAGATTCCAGTAAAAGTACATGATATTTTTTACAATCCTTCTGAAACAAATTATTCCATGAAAAAAGGCAACGATGAATTAACAAAAAAAATCAATGCAATATTAGAGGGAATGATTTCTGATGGCACATTGTCAGATTTATCTAAAGAATTCTATGCAGGTGAAGATGTAACCCAACAAATTGATTATGATTTTCCTGAAATTGACTTAAAGGAGTAGAAAGACGGTGAGTGAGGATGAATGATATCCAATGGCAATATATTTTTGATCCTGTTTTAGCTTTGGATAGTTTGCCTTATGTTTTAAAAGGACTAGGATATACCTTAGGGATTTCAGTAACAAGTATGGCTATCGGTTTGGCCATTGGATTTTTATTGGCGATCATGCGTATGTCAGAGAATAAATTGGCCAGTATAAGTGCAAGAATTTATATTTCTTTTATGAGAGGTACGCCACTACTTGTTTTATTGTTTATTCTTTATTTTGGTTTTCCATTTATAGGGATTCAATTTTCAGCCGTTCATGCAGCTATTATTGGATTTAGCTTGAGTTCAAGTGCATATATTGCTGAAATTTTACGATCAGCGTTGCTATCCGTTGATAAAGGACAATGGGAAGCGGCTTATGCTCTCGGTTTAAAGTGGCCAGTAGTGATGCGAAAAATAATTGTCCCTCAAGCAATGCGAATAGCTGTGCCACCCCTGAGCAATGTCTTATTGGATCTAATTAAAGGCACAGCTTTAGCAGCCATGATTACTGTTCCAGAACTATTTCAACAAGCCAAGATTGTTGGCGGACGAGAATTCGATTACATGACGATGTATATCTTAGTCGCTTTAGTCTATTGGGCAATTTGTAGCGTCTTTGCGCTCTTTCAAAATGTTCTTGAAAAAAGAATGGCCGTTTATACAAATTAAAAGGATGTTTTAATAGATAAAAGTAGCCTTAGTGAGTTTAAGGCTATTTTTGTTCGTTTTTTTAGTAGGGGCTACTAACCAAGCCTTTGATAATTTTTTTCTTGTAGTCATTGTCAAAAAAGGATATAGTCATAAGAACTAAAAAAGTATCTTAAAGAGGAGTATCTTATGATAGAAACAAATGAAAAAAAGTTAACTTTTTCTTCTTATCTTTACATTGGCTCAATGTTGTTCGGTTTATTTTTCGGTGCAGGCAACTTAATCTTCCCAGTACATATGGGCCAACTTGCAGGTTCGAACGTTAGTTGGGCAACACTAGGATTCTTAATTACTGGTATTGGATTGCCTTTTTTAGGAGTCGTTGCTATCGGAGTTTCCAATAGTAGTGGCTTATTTGAATTATCTAGTCGCATTCATCCTTATTACGGTTATTTTATGACTACGGCCTTATATTTAACGATTGGACCATTTTTTGCTTTACCAAGAACGGGAACCGTTTCTTATGAGATTGGGCTAGCTCCTTACATTGGAGAAGAGTACCAGACTTTAGGCCTGGCGCTCTTTACACTAGCCTTCTTTGGCTCAGCTTTATTGTTATCATTAAAACCTACCAAAATACTAGTTTACGTTGGTAAAGTATTGAATCCTTTATTTTTAGTCTTTTTAAGTGTTTTAATGCTTACAGCTTTTATTAAGCCATTAGGGGGTATTCTGAAAGCACCGATTACTGGAGATTACGTAACAGCTCCCTTTGCTAGTGGATTTACCGAAGGCTACAATACAATGGATGCTTTAGCTTCGTTGGCATTTGGTATTATTGTCGTGCAAACGATTAAAGG
Source organism: Carnobacterium sp. TMP28 (assembly GCF_047553015.1). Taxonomy (GTDB): domain Bacteria; phylum Bacillota; class Bacilli; order Lactobacillales; family Carnobacteriaceae; genus Carnobacterium_A. The sequence goes on along the minus strand of NZ_CP180212.1, from coordinate 1,768,504 downwards.
ATTAGGTGTGACAAAACCTGCATCCATAGCCAAAGATACGATTAAATCGGGCTTAATTAGTATGATTTTAATGGGCCTAATTTACGCAGGCTTGGCTTATCTTGGCACAATGAGTGTTGGGCGTTTTCCAGTTTCTGAAAATGGCGGTATTGCCTTGACGCAAATTTCTCACTATTATTTTGGTTCACTAGGCAGTATCCTATTAGCCATTATTGTTACCGTAGCTTGTCTAAAGACGGCTATTGGACTAATTACAGCTTGTTCAGAGACCTTTCAAGAGATGTTTCCTAAGACGTTTAGCTACAAGACTTATGTCTTTATCTTTAGTATCATAGCTTGCTTAGTGGGAAATGTCGGATTAACAAAAATTATTAGTTATTCTATTCCTGTATTAATGTTTTTATATCCTTTAGCTATCACATTGATTTTATTAGCCTTACTCTCGCCATTATTTAAAAATCGTCAAGTAGTTTATGTCACAACAACTGTTTTAACGCTTTTTGTTAGTCTTGCAGATATGTTAAATGCCTTACCAAATACGATTCGTGATAGAGAGAGTAGTCAAAATATATTAGTGTTTTACAAAACATACTTGCCATTCTTTGAAAATGGTATGGGGTGGCTATTACCAGCAATGATTGGATTAATGACTGGCTGGATAATCAGCTTACTCACGAAACCGAATCCAAAATAAAAACTAAAAAACAAAAACTGCCTTTCATAAGGAGTTTTTGTTTTTTTAGTTTGCCATAAAAAAGGAATAAGAGATATAAAAAGGATACTGACTAATGAAATAACGTAACACAATTGTAATTAAATCTAAAAAAAAGAAAAATTTAGATTAAATTACGCTACAAATAAAGACAAGAACGCTTTCTTTTATAAATAAGTGGTTCTTATTTAACAATAAGATTTCATGGACTCTAAAAGATCTTCAGTAGAGTTGACGATGCTACCATTTGATTTTATGATACCAACTGTATAAAGATTAACATAAGAAAATTGTGATTCTGCAATTGTTTGTAGTGCGTCAAGTTTCTTTTGATTTGTCGCTCCTTGTTGTCTAGAGTCTGTATATAGACCGATGATGGGAATGCCAGCTTGATAAGCAACGCCAATCTCTGTCGCAACGCCTACATCAATAGATACACCGTCTAAAACAGCAATCATTAATTGACTGCTTACCAGTTGCTCAGTGTCCATTTTAGCAATCATGATAGAGTCTGCATAAGCACTTTTATCATTGATTTCCATTTGTTCTTGTGGAACATAAAGCTCTAATTCAGGGTATAGTTCTCTTATCTTTCTCACTAAATATTGATTGTACATTAACTCCATTTCTGAAAATAATGGACTTGCAAAATAAGCTTTTTTTGTCATTTTTTCACTCCTCCTAATACGTTTGTTACAAAAACAGTATACCTTAAATCTGATTTGTAACAAAAAGTAATTATCTCGAAACATATTTGCGGATTATATCCGTTATACTAATAGAAGTAGAAAAACGAGCGGATATGAAAAAAGATGAGATGAAAGGATTGTGAATCTATGAAATTCAGTAAATTATTCATAAGTTCAATGATGGTATTTTTATTACTAGGAACAGTTCCTACTACCGTTTTTGCAGCAACGAAGTTAGAAAAAATAGAGGTACAGTCGTTGTTAGAAAAAGAAGAAATGGTAAAATTAGATGACGAAATTAGTCAAACATTAGTAAAAGTAAACGAAAAGAATAGTGAACTTGAAAGCCTGCAAGTTGAAATAGAAGCAAAAAAAGAAACGATCGGACAAACAACAGCAGAAATTGAAAAGCAAAAAGAGGTTGTTGCTGCTCGTCTAGAACAAGCAAAGAATCGCTTGCAAACAATGCAAACTTCTGAAATGAACCAAAATGTAATTGTGTCATTATTTGAATCAGAAAGTGTAACAGATTTATTTAATCGTGCTTACGTTTTAGCGACATTACAATCTGCTGGAAATGATCAAATGGATATCGCAAAAGAAGAGCAAGAAAAGTTAGTCGTTCTTCAAGAAAAATTAAACACAGAAGCCTTAGTGTTAGAAGAGCAAACAGAGACTTCGAAAAAGCAAAAAGCTGCATTAGATAATCAAGTTGCTGGTTTACAACAAACGATGGATGCCAATCAAGAAAGTTTAAACAAATTAGATGCAGAAAAAAGAGCAGAAGAAACAAGACTAGCACAAGAAGCAGCTAAAAAAGCTGAATCTTCACAATTAGCTGTAAAAGTGAACGTTCAAAAAGAGTCAAGTGCTTCAGTGAGTACAAATACAACACAACCAAAAACGGAGAACAAGCAAGAAATTTCAGCAACATCTTCAGGTAGAACGATGGTTGTGTCAGCAACAGGCTACTCTACAGCGCAACCAGGTCTTAGCACACATACTGCAACAGGGATTAATTTATTGCAAAATCCGATGGTTATTGCAGTAGATCCACGCGTTATTCCATTAGGAACGATGCTTGAAATACCAGGTTACGGTGTTGCTATCGCAGGAGACACTGGCGGAGCTATAAAAGGGAATAAAATTGATATTCATTTTTCAACAGTAGGACAAGCACTATCATGGGGTAGAAGAACCATTACAATTAGAGTTTTAAATTAAGTATAAAATGAAAGAATAGGTGGATAAGTTGACTGAAGAAGTAGATATTGATTTTTATCAGGATAATGATGAAGCAGCTTTTTTAGAGGCTTGGGAAGAAAAGTTCGGTCCAATTACGAATGAAGGTATAGAAGAATTATATCAAAAAATTGCTTTAGATATTCAAGAAAAAGTTCAAACTGAACAAGTTAAGCTAGGAAAAAAATACGTTTATCAAGAAGTTCTAGTTGGTTACTGTGATTATAGCACGGCTAATAATTTGTTTCTTTTTGGACAAACAAAAAAATAGAAATCAATCAGTAAAACGACAAAATAAATTTTGTCGTTTTTTGCTTTCTCTTAGGGTAAAGCATAAGTCTTTACAAATAATAAAGAGAGTTGTAAGCTAATAACGTTTGAGTTGTCTAAAAGCAATAGGAGGCATAAAAATGACGAGAGAACACATTAATAATAAACTGCAATTGCTTCCTGACTTACCTGGATGCTACATTATGAAAAACAGCGATGATGAAATCATTTATATTGGAAAAGCTAAAAATTTGCGAAACCGCGTTCGTTCTTATTTTAAAGGAACACATGAAGGAAAAACGGAGTTACTTGTAAAAGAAATCGTTGACTTTGAAACGATTATTACAGGAACAGATAAAGAATCCTTATTATTAGAAATTACATTAATAAAAAAACACCAGCCTAAATACAATATAAAATTAAAACAAGGAACAAGCTACCCTTATTTAAACATTACAAATGAGCGTGATCCCCAATTGATTATTTCTTCTGAAGTAAAAAAAAATGGTGGAATTTACTTTGGGCCGTATCCTAACGTTTACGCAGCAAGTGAAACACAACATTTTATTCAAAAAATCTATCCGCTAAGACGATGCAACGGCTTCCAAAAACGAGCTTGTCTTTACTACCATATGGGACAGTGCATGGGCTCTTGTGATCATGAAGTTCCGGTAGAAGAATACAAAGCTCAAATAGAAAATATTAAGCGATTTTTAAATGGAGAAGTTAAGGCTGTAAAAAAAGATCTACGGACTAAGATGATTGGAGCAGCTAGCGAACAACAATACGAAAGAGCAGCTGAATACCGTGATCAAATTCAGTATATAGAAACGACTGTCGAAAGGCAGAATATTATTACAAATGATTATACAAATCGAGATGTATTCAGTTTCTATATGAATAAAGGGTGGATTTCTATTCAAGTCTTTTTCATTCGACAAGCAACTCTAATCAAACGAGAAGCAGCGATTTTTCCCTGTTACGATACTCCACAGGAAGAATTGTCTTCCTATATTGTTCAATTTTATCAGGAAGAAAATCATATTTTGCCAAAAGAAATTTTAGTTCCTGCAGAAATGGATACGGCTATACTAGCAGAAGTTTTAGGCGTATCTGTAAGGATTCCTGTTAAAGGACGTAAAAAGGATATGCTAGATCTTGCGACTAAAAATAGTGAGATTACATTAAATGAAAAGTTTAAATTGATTGAAATGGATGATCGAAAAACAATTGGTGCAATAAAAGAATTATCTGCTGCAATGAACTTGCCTTACATTACTCGAATCGAAGCTTTTGACCATTCTAATATTCAAGGAACTAATCCAGTTTCTGCAATGGTTTCTTTTGAAGATGGACAACCAAATAAAAGCAATTACCGCAAATATAAAATTAAAACAGTTCATGGAAGCAATGAATTAGCAACGACTGAAGAAGTGATAAGACGGCGGTATGAACGTTTGTTAAAAGAAGGCAAGCCTCTTCCAGATTTGATTTTAATGGATGGTGGGAAAATACAAGTAAATGGCGCTATCAATATTTTAGAAAATGAGTTAGGATTGTCTATTCCAGTAGCAGGTATGGTTAAAGACAACAAACACCGGACATCTTCTTTAATTTATGGAGAAAATTTTGAGGAAATTAGTTTAAAGCCAACAAGCCAAGCTTTTTATCTAGTCCAACGAATTCAAGATGAAGTACACCGTTTTGCAATTACGTTTCATCGCCAATTGCGTAACAAGAATAGTCTCTCTTCCAAATTAGACCAAATAGATGGCGTAGGACCTAAAACAAGAACGAAAATATTAAAACAGTTTAAATCTCTAAAAAAAGCTAAGGAAGCAGCTATCGAAGAAATTATAGGCTTAGGTATTCCAGCTAAGGTAGCAGAAAGAATAAAAAATGAATTAGACTAATAAAAAGAAGAAAACTTGTTAATGGTTTTCTTCTTTTCTCACTATATAAAATTAAAGTAGTTTTTTTGATTAAAGTCACGTTTTAAATTATTAACTAAAAATTCTAGATTTTATTATTGAATAGATAAATGATTACGCTAAGTTCATTAGTGCTAAAAACGATAGTTATCTCTCCATGTGCTTCTTTTTAAAAAATAAACAACGTTGTCCAGTTTAATGGACAACGTTGTTTATTTATACTAAAATTTTATTCAAAAAGTCTTTTGTGCGTTCATTCTTAGGAGAATTGAATAACTCTTCAGGAGTCCCTTCTTCAACAATGTAGCCAGCATCCATGAAAATAACGCGATCAGCTACTTCTTTAGCGAAGCCCATCTCATGAGTAACGACGACCATAGTCATGCCTTGACGAGCTAAGAGTTGCATAACTTCTAATACATCTCCAACCATCTCAGGATCTAGCGCACTAGTTGGTTCATCAAAGAGCATAATATCAGGTTGCATGGCTAAAGCTCTAGCAATAGCTACACGTTGTTTTTGGCCACCAGATAAAGAATTCGGGTAATCGTTAGCTTTTTCAGATAAACCAACTGTTTCTAGTAACTCTAATGCACGTGTATTAATTTCTTCTTCTTTTTGATTTTTCAGTTCTTTTGGTGCTAAAGTAATATTCTCTAATACGGTCAAGTGAGGAAATAGATTGAAATGTTGAAAAACCATTCCAATATTTTCTCTAATTTTATTAATGTTTTTTGAATGATCGCTTAGGTTAGTATTATCTATAATAACTTTTCCACCAGTAATATCTTCTAGTTGGTTAAGGCAACGTAAAAAGGTACTCTTACCTGATCCAGAAGGTCCAATAATGCAGACAACTTCGCCTTCTTGTATCTCTACGTTCAGATCTTTTAAGACCTCTAATGAGCCAAAGCTTTTTTTAAGATTTTCTACTTTTAATTTAGTCATTGTTTAGTCTCCGTTCTAAATAATTTGAAATTTTAGTAAGAATAGTAATGACAATAAGATACATTAAAGCGACAACTAACCACATATTTCCTGAAGAGAAGGTACGAGAAATAATGATTTTTCCTGTTTGAGTTAATTCTACTATTCCGATAACAGATAAGATAGAGGTATCTTTTAAAGTGATAACAAATTGGTTAATAAAAGAAGGAATCATAAGCTTAATTGCCTGCGGAAGAACAATCTTACGCATAGCCGTATTATACGGAAGGCCTAAACTTCTAGCTGCTTCTAATTGGCCACTATCAACAGCTTGAATTCCCCCACGAACTAGTTCGGCTATATAAGCGGACGTATTCAAACTTAAAGCAATGACTCCCCCTACTGCTGCTGAAAGGCGTAAGTCAAGCAATTGTGGAATTGAGAAGTAAACAAAAAAAGCTAAAACAAGTAAAGGGATACCACGGAACAAATCAACATAAAGAGAAGCGATAATATTTAGTGCTTTGTTAGGTGAAGCACTAAAGAGTCCTAAGATAAGTCCGACAATTGTTGCGATAAAGAATGCGACAAAAGTTAAAAGTAAGGTCCGCCCTAATCCTTTTAATAATTCTCTACTATTTTCTGTGATTAAACCAAAGAAGCCAATATCTGATGCCTCGGATACAGCATCGTCACCAATGTACGTATCTAAAATTTCTTGGTATTTTCCATTTGCTCTTATATTAATTAATCCTGCATCAAACATTTCGAGTAATTCAGGGTTCGTGTCTTTATTGACAGCAAATCCATATTTATCACCTGGTTCAGGATCTAAAGGTGTTTTTAATTTTAAACGATCATTTTTTAAAGCATACGCCATAACTGGATAATCTTCAAAAGCAGCATCTGAATTACCTGCTTGAACATCTTCGTACATGTTTGCTGAATCTTCAAAAGTATTGATAGTGAAATCGATCTCTTTTTGGAGCGTTTCGGCAAAAGCAGAACCTGTCGTCCCTGTTTTAACAGCAACCGTTTTACCAGCTAAGTCTTCATAGTTTTTAATTGTATCATCAGATTCAGCGATAGCCATAACGACACCACTTTCAAAGTAAGGCTCTGAAAAATCAAACGTTGCTTTACGTTCGTCTGTGATACTCATTCCGGCAATCATTCCATCGACTTGATTGGTTTCTAAAGCTTGTAAAGAGGCGCTAAAGCCAAGTGGTTTCACTTCGTATTCAAAACCTTGGTCTTGGGCGATAGCTTTTAGAAGATCCATATCAATTCCAACGTAGTTTCCATCAGTATCCTGATACTCGAAGGGAGCAAAAGTTACGTCCGTTCCGATAATGTATTTACCATCTTTTGCTTGTGCGGAGATTTCTTGCGGATTAAGGGCTGTTGAAAAAAGTCCTAGTAGTAGTATTATTGCTGTTAAAAATAACGAGCGCTTGTGAATAGTCATAAGTTTCCTCCTTTATCATATTTTTATAGTCTAATTTAAATTTAAGCAGATTGCAACCACTATATCATCTAGTGATGTAAGAACTTCTGACATAGTTTTGTTGAAAACTATTCAGTTGAAATGTATCTTACTCTTGGTTATAGTTGTAAATGAAAGTAAGGAGTGAAATAGAAGATGATAAGAATGGCTAAAAAAGAAGAAATAAAAGAATTATGTGACTTCATTTGGATTGTGTTAAAAGATATGGAACTGCCTATATTAACTGAATTTCCTGAAGCATCATTGAAGACGTTGATGCAAGAAGCCATGTTGGATGAAAATTATCGCTATAGCTACCGCAATGGGGTAGTCTGTGTTCGTGACAATCAAGTAGCAGGAGTTTGCTTTGGATATAAAGGGGAGTTAGAGCCTATTATTGACCAGCCTATGACCAAAATCATGGAACAGCTAAACGTTAAAAACCGATCATTATTTACGGATGAAGAAACTCAACCAGGGGAATGGTATTTAGACACTCTTGTAACGGCACCAAATTTTCGTAGACAAGGCGTTGCGTTAAGACTGCTATCAGCTCTTCCTGAAGTTGTTAAAAAGCAAGGAGAGGCTATCATTGGCTTGAATTGTGATCAAGATAATGACTCTGCTAAACAGTTATATGAAAAGATGGGTTATCGAAAAGTCGGTGAGCGCATGATTAGCGGCCATCGTTACGATCATATGCAATATACGATAAGATAAAAAATAATAAAAACGAGCTTAGCTTTAGTATACGACAGTAAAATAGGAATGAGGAGGAGACAAAAGTCTCGCTCTTCATTCCTATTTTACTGAGACTAAGTGAGTTGAATAGCCTGCTTTTTTAGTTGTTTTATTTTAGTAGGTTCTCTCGTTACGGCTAGATTGTCAACAATAACGGCAAGACACAAACAAATGGGCACATTTGTTTGCTGGTCAATAGATACAGTATAGGAGTCACCAAAAGATACATAAGTTTTTTCCATTTCCATAATCGTTTTCCTACCTTTTTTAACCCAGTAATGCTTAGTATCAAAGTCACCTTTTATACTCCAGGCTAGCGGCCTAACTTTGAAATAAGGCCCTTTTAGACCTCGATATTTTTTTATTGTTGCTATTTTTTTACCAGCAACCATTAAATTAAACTTGGGAAATAGAGATAAGGTAGTCTGTTTTACTTCGATAATTAAGTCACCACCAATGCCAAAAAGAGAAAATCCATCGCCAATTCGACCCCATTTTCCGACAATGAGGTAACACTCTCTACCTTTTTTGTCCGAAACAATTAGATTATTTTTTGTAGATGCATAGTCTTGTTTTATCTGAAGATGAATCATTTTTACTCACCTCAATTTAATTTTTAACGCTTCTATTTCTTTTTATTATAACAAAAAAACAGGGAAAAACGAAGAGTCTAGCGAACAAGAATACAATTAAAAATAAAAAAGAGTTTAATCAATGCAGTCTTTGCTAAAAAAACAAAGAAAATTGATTGCCCTCTTTAACGATTATCTACTGGTATTGTTGAAAACATGGTTCAAATCTTGGATAGCTTTAACTAGCTCATCTAACTTGTTTTCCATTCGTTGTAAAAGAAACCAAGCGACAAAAATAGGGAAGCCAAGATTGCCAATTACTTCTCCGATAACCGATAGCCATTCTGGGTTTGTTTCCAAATAAATGCTCCTTTCTAAAATGAATCGTTCTAAGCGATAACGAAAGATAAAATAAAGGTGTAACCATTTAATTGAATGCGATAAGGAAAAATAAAACAAAAAATCCATTCTAGCATAAAATGAACTAGAATGAATTCTGCTATCATCATCAAAAGTAAGACCTAGATTTTTAGAACAAAGATTGGCTACTTAAGAAATAAGTTGACTAAATTGTCTCTTGTTTAGACAAGCGGTAACCACTGTGGTAAACAGAACCAATGTACTGATTGTATTTGAATCCGCTACGAATAGCTTCTGTTACAAAATCTTTTGCTTTCATGATAGCTTCTTCAACGCTTAATCCTTGAGCTAATCCAGCTGTAATAGCTGCAGCAAACGTACAGCCAGCTCCATGATTATAGGCAGGAATAAGTTTATCGGTTTCTAAGACTGTGAAGGTTGAGCCATCATAAAATAAGTCAGTTGCTTTATCGCTAGTAAAAGCTTTTCCACCTTTAATTACGACATTTTTTGCACCTAATTCATGGATTTTTACAGCGGCTTTTTTCATATCTTCTAGAGTTGTTAATTTTCCAAGACCAGAAAGGACACCGGCTTCAAATAAATTAGGGGTTACAACAGTTGCTAGAGGCGTTAAGATATCACGCAATGCAGTAGCATTTTCAGGATTTAAAACTTCATCTTCCCCTTTGCAAACCATTACTGGATCAATCACGATGTTTTCTAACTGATTGTCTTTGATTGCTTTGGCAACAACAGTAATGATTTCTACGTTTGGTAACATCCCTGTTTTCATAGCTGCAATTTTTTCATCACTTGCAAAAATTGTTTTTAATTGAGCTTCTATAACTGGGATATCAATCGTTGTTACACCATGGCTCCAGTTGTTATCAGGATCCATCGTAGCAATTGCGGTTAAGGCAGATAGGCCATAAGTGCCGTATTCAGCAAATGTCTTAAGATCTGCTTGTATTCCAGCACCGCCACTTGAGTCACTTCCTGCAATTGTTAGTGTTCTTTTAATATCTGCCATTCTTCTTCCTCCTAAAATTTAATCACTCTCTCATAAAAAGTCATGATAAGTAATCCTATTATACTGTTTTTTGTAGGGAATTCAACTCTCTATTTATCGAGCAAGTTGTTTCATCATTTCATCATTTAGTGCTAACAAAATAGACTCAGCTACACCATTTTCACTGTTTGTAGAAGTGAGGTATTTAGCATGGGCTTTAACACCCTCTTCAGCGTTTGCAACAGCTACACTGTAGCCGGCAACGTTTAACATAGACACATCGTTGTAGTTGTCTCCAAGAGCCATAACATTGTCTGTATGAATACCTAATGCTTGGGCTGCTCGAGCTAAAGCTAACCCTTTTTGTGCTTTAGCATGATTGATTTCAATATTGTTTACAAAAGAAGCAGTAATAGCTAAATCACCCGTTTCCTCTAATTCCTCGGCAAGTGGTTGAAGAACTTTTGGTCCATCTTCACTAAAGACAATAATTTTTAAAATCTCAATAGAATCATCGTCTATTAACTCTTGATAGTCTGTAACATAATTGATATTCATAATTTCTAAACGTGCAGCAGCTAGAACAACAGCCATCTTAAAAGTGGTATCTGGATTTGTTCGATAGATTAATGAAGCAACAGCTTCAATACGCTTGGCTTTATTGTCTGAATAAACGCCTAAAGAAGTTGTCATCTCACAATACAAACCTAGTGCTTTAGTTTTTTCTAAAATCGCTTGAACTGTTTCTTTACTCAAGCCAATATTTTCAATAATCTCACCTTCTTCATTGTATACTTGTGCGCCATTAAGCGTGATCAGTGGACAAGAAATACCAACCTCTTCAATCAGAGGTTTAGCTTCTGAATACCCTCGGCCTGTAGCAATCATAAAGTGGACACCTTTTTTTTGAGCAGCTAAAATTGCTTTAGCGTTTATTTCTGAGATAACCATCTTTTCATTAAGTAGCGTTCCGTCCATATCTGATGCAATTAGTTTAATCATGACTGTATTTCCTCCTAATTTCCGTTTTATCCTTATTCAGTCTACCATTTATTTAATCGGAAAAGTACCTATACCTTTTATTTTAAAGCAAAAAATAGCTAAATAGAGGAACTAAAATACTTGTGTGAAAAGATAAACTTTAGTACGATACAGACGAGGTCAAAATAGAGAGAAGGCTAACTATGGAAATACCGATTAAAAATGACTGGCTTCCGATTTTAAATCAATCCAGTTTAGATGCAACCTATCAAAAACTATCCTTATTTTTAACAGACGAATACCAAAGCAACACGATTTATCCAGAAAAAGAACAAATATGGCAAGCTTTTGAATGGACACCCTATCAAAATGTTCGAGTTGTTCTATTAGGACAAGATCCCTATCATGGTCCTGGGCAAGCTAATGGATTAAGTTTTTCTGTTAATCCCGGTGTAAAGATTCCTCCTTCTTTAGTAAATATTTACAAAGAACTAGAGACAGACCTTGGGTACAAGCGAGTTAACCATGGGTATTTAAAGACTTGGGCTGATCAAGGGGTATTATTATTAAACACCGTATTAACGGTACGAAAAGGAGAAGCTCATTCACATCGTAAAAAGGGATGGGAAGAACTAACAGATCATGTGATGAAGGCATTGAGCAATCGAGAAGAGCCAATCGTTTTCATTTTATGGGGCAATGCTTCTATTAATAAGAGAAACCTGATTAATGAGGAAAAGCATATTGTTTTGACTTCACCACATCCAAGTCCACTTTCAGCGTACCGTGGTTTTTTTGGTTCAAAGCCTTTTTCAAATACAAATGCAGCATTAAAAAAATTAAATCATGTGCCAATTAATTGGCAACTCCCTGAAAAAGTCTAGTTTTAGTACAGATAAAGGATATGGAATAAAACTGTACTAGTTTATATAGACAAATTGTAAGGAAATCAATCAAATAAGGTATATTTTAAAAAAACAGAGAGAAATAACTGTTATTTCTTGTTAAGAACGAGTATGATAGAGGAGAAGTGAAAAAACACACAATGTGGAGGGAATTAACGTGGAATTATTTGACGGTTTAAAATTTAATATTGTAAGGAAGAATATTCGTATTGTTTTTCCAGAAGGAACAGAACCTCGTATTATTGGAGCAGTTGTCCGCTTACAAGCAGAAGAACTTATCCAACCAGTTTTACTTGGTAATCCAGAAGAAATCAAAGAAGTTGCTAAAAAACGTGGATTTAATGTAGACAATATTGAAATTGTTGATCCAAATAATTATGAAGCCGCTCAAGAAATGATTGAATCTCTTGTAGACCGTCGTAAAGGGAAAGTAACAACTGAGCAAGCAGCAGAAATGATTAAAGATGAGAATTATTTCGGCACAATGCTAACATATATGGGTAAAGTTGATGGACTAGTTAGTGGAGCCATCCATTCTACTGGTGATACAGTACGTCCAGCATTGCAAATCATTAAAACGAAACCTGGTGTGAGTCGCACGAGTGGTGCGTTTATTATGCTACGTGGTCGTGATAATGAAAAATACTTATTCTCAGATTGTGCAATCAATGTTAATCCAAATGCTCAAGAATTAGCAGAAATTGCTGTTGAAAGTGCAAAAACAGCTGAGCTATTTGGTATTGAGCCTAAAGTAGCGATGTTAAGTTTTTCAACTAAAGGATCAGCTAGAACAGAAGAAGCAACTAAAGTAGCAGAAGCTACTAGAATTGCTCAAGAATTAGCTCCTCATTACGAAATTGATGGCGAGTTACAATTTGATGCTGCATACGTCGCATCTGTTGGACAACAAAAATCACCAGACTCTACTGTCGCAGGTCAAGCAACAGTCTTTGTTTTCCCGGAATTGCAATCAGGAAATATTGGTTATAAAATTGCGCAACGTTTTGGTAACTTTGAAGCAATTGGGCCTATTTTACAAGGTTTAAATAAACCTATTTCTGACCTTTCACGTGGATGTAACGAAGAAGATGTTTATAAATTAGCGATTATTACAGCTACACAGAGTTTAATGAACGAATAAAGAACAGTTAAAAAAGCAAAGCTTCTCATTAGGCCTTGCTTTTTTATATTGATTATTTTTTCAATCTATCTTAGATTTACAGATACTTAAGAGGGAATGTTTGCGCTTACAGATAGGAACTCATTATAATAGAAGAAGAGAAGAAATGAAGGGGGAAAAAATCATGAGAATAGGAATCATAGGAGCTACGGGGAAATCAGGTTCTCGTATTGCTGCGGAAGCCCTTATTAGAGGCCATCTAGTCGTTCCACTAGTCCGAAATGCGCGCAAATTAAAAGAACAAAACTGGGAAGTTGTAGAAAAAGATTTGTTTGATTTATCTTATAAAGATCTTGCAGGATTGGATGTTGTAGTAGATGCCTTTAAGCCATCTCAAGGAAAAGAAGAGCTACATCAAAAAAGTATCAATCACTTAATTTCTTTATTAGAAGGTCACGATAAGCCAAGATTAATTATAGTAGGTGGTTCAGGTAGTTTGATCGTAGACAGACAAACAGGTATGCGCCTATCTGAGATGGAAGATTTTCCTCACAGCTCAAAGCCTGCTGCTTATCATATGGAAAAATCGTTAGAAAAATTACTGGCTGCTAAAAATCTGAACTGGACATATATAAGTCCTTCAAACTATTTTATCCCAGACGGAAATCGAATTGGCAGCTATCAATTGGGCACTGATTTTCTTTTGACTAACCACTTGGGACAAAGTGAGATTAGTTACGCAGATTATGCTCTTGCCTTAGTGGATGAGATTGAGAATAAAGCTTTTGAAAATAGAAGAATAACTTTTTGTAGTAAATAGGAAGAACAAAAAATCAAACAAACTATTCCGTTAAGGGCTAAAGAATACTGGTTTATTGATGGAATGGTTTCGCTTTTTTAGGTTTCATCCCTTATAATCATAAGGGGAAAGCACGTAGCAAAATAGGAACAGAGATAAGAGGGATGAAATTGAATCGACTTTATGCAAACGATGAATCAGAAACAAAGCAAGTTGCACAAGAACTAGCAAAATTTCTAGAACCTGGTGATTTAATTTTATTAGAAGGAAATCTAGGTGCTGGAAAAACAACTTTTACCAAAGGATTAGCCATTGGATTAGGAATTAAGAAAGTTATCAAAAGTCCGACCTACACGATTATTCGTGAATACTTGGATGGTAGATTGCCGCTCTATCATATGGACGTCTATCGTCTAGAAGAAACAGGTGGAACAGATTTAGGATTAGAAGAGTACTTTGAAGGGGAAGGCGTTTCAATCGTTGAATGGGCTAAATTCATTCCAGAAGATTTGCCAACAGACTATTTACAAATCAAACTTCAGCCAGCTGGACAGGACTTAATGGAAAGAGAAATCCTCTTTCATGCTGTTGGAGAAAGGTACGCTCAATTATTGAATCTTTTTTTTGAAGATAAATAAAAAAAGAACCGACACGAAAAAAAGTGTGGGTTCTTTAAAGTGACAATTAGGTAGTTAAACGTGCTTAACCAATTTCTTAAGAGGGTCTGTACCAAAATGATTTTCTAAATACAATAAAATTTCAGCGCTTGCATTGCTGTCATCTAAGGCGTGGTGGTGATTGTCTAATTGGATACCTAAATGAGCTGAAACGGTATTTAGTTTATAGTTAGGAATCCCAGTGATCAGCTTACGACTAGATTGAACGGTACAAAGCGTCTGGAAATGAGGTTGTTCAATATGGTAATAGTCGAGAGTCCCTTGTAAAACACCTCTGTCAAAGGGAACGTTATGAGCAACAATTAATTTGTTTTCTTTGAAGCAAGGCTTAATATCTTCCCAAACACGATCGAATCTCGGTGCATATCGGACATCTTCTGGGTGAATACCGTGTACTTGGATATTTCGCCATGAGAACTCTGTCTCTGGTTTAATTAAAGTATAGTAGTGGTCGACAATGCGGCTATTTTTAACAATCGTCAAAGCAACAGAGCAAGCGCTATGACGTTGATGACTGGCAGTTTCAAAATCTAATGCAACAAAATTCATAGTTTACCTCCTCGAAAAGATAGTCATTTAATAGTATAGTCGCTTTTAGTCAGAAAGGCTAATGATAGTAGAATAAAAAAGAAGTCCAAGCGAATTGAGAAAAACAGTTGATGTTTTCTCAATTCTGACAAGGCTTCTTTTTGGTTTTAAGCTTTTTTACGAACGACTAATTTAGTTAGTTCCATTAAAACAACAGATCCAAAGGCTAACCCAGCAGCAATTCTCCATTGTACCCAACCAAAATCAGCAGGGATAGCAAAGAATTCACGAATACCTGGAATAACAGTTAAGCCATATAAAGAGAAACAGAAAATAACGGCAAGGATGACATAGATATTTGAAAAGAATCCTGCTCCTATAGCTGTTTGAGAATTAGAACGAGCAGGGAAAGTTTGTAAGGTTCTTGCTAATATTAAAGTGGTAAAGGCCATTGCAACACTCATTTCATTTGAATAACCTAATCCGATAAATTGAGAAATAATAACGGCAATACCAATTAGTGCTCCACGATAAAGAACAGAGACTAAGGTTTCACCAGCAAAGATGCCTTCATTTGGATCTCTAGGTTTACGCAACATAACATTTGGCTCGCCTTTTTCCATACCTAAAGCAATCGCTGGAACAGAGTCGTTAACAAGATTGATGAATAAGAGTTGTAAAGCAGTGAAGGGATTTACCCAGTCCATTAATAATGCAGCAACAACAGCGATAATCGCTCCTAAGTTACCAGCAAATAAGTAAGCAATGGCTTTTTTTATATTGTCGTAGACATTACGCCCAACTTCAACTGCACTGATAATAGAAACAAAGTTATCATCAGTCAAGACCATAGCAGCAGCATCTTTAGCTACATCTGTTCCACTTCCCATTGCGATACCAATATCCGCTTGTTTTAAAGCAGGAGCATCGTTAACACCGTCTCCCGTCATAGCAGAGACTTTGTCTTTGTTTTGCCAAGCTCGTACAATTCTAATTTTATTTTCAGGAGAAACACGAGCATAAACAGAAATTTTCTCTAATTGTTCATTTAGTTCGTCTTCTGTTAATGCATCCAATTCTTGACCAGTTAAAGCAATATCGCCTTCTTGTGAGATACCAATATCACGCGCAATAGCTTGAGCAGTTGTTTTGTGATCACCAGTAATCATAACCGTTTTGATACCGGCTTTTTTCGCTTGTTCAACGGCTCCATAAACTGCCTCACGAGGAGGGTCAATCATAGCCATAATACCAACAAGAATTAAGTCATTCTCATCATCAAATTGGATAGTCTGATTTTCAGTGACAGGTTTATAAGCAAATGCTAATACGCGCAATGCACGGTCTGAAAAAGCTTCGTTTTTATCTTCAATTACTTTTAATCGCTCTTTAGTTAGTGGAACAATTTCTCCATCAATTAAAACTTTCGTACTGCGATTAAAAATAACATCGGGCCCACCTTTGGTTAACATTAAAGATTCACCGTCTATCTGATGAACCGTCGACATCAATTTACGATCAGAATCAAAAGGCAATTCAGCGACACGAGGGTATTTTGTACGTAGTTCATCATAAGGCTGGTTTACTTTATTGCTGAAAGAAACCATGGCAACTTCAGTAGGATCACCTAACTCTTGTCCAGTTTCACTAATGGTTGAATCGTTAGCTAAAACAGCAATCTGCATAAGACGTTTTTCATCAAAGGTCCATGTTTCTGGTTTATCGTTAAAAGGAGCAGATTGACCATTCAATAAGAAGTAATCAACAATCGTCATTTTATTTTGTGTTAACGTTCCTGTTTTATCGGTACAAATAACGCTCGTTGCACCTAATGTTTCTACAGCGGGTAACTTACGAATAATCGCATGACGTTTTGCCATTTTGTTGGTCCCCATAGAAAGAACAATCGTAACAATCGACTGTAAAGCTTCAGGAATCGCTGCAACAGCAACGGCAACAGCAAACATAAAGGCATTTAATAAATCGACACTAAGATTAGCTGTACCGCCAAAGTAAATACGAATAGCTTCAATAACAAAAATAAGAATAGAAAGAATTAAAATCCCAATCCCAAGTTGTTTACTAAACTGATCTAATTTTTTCTGTAAAGGCGTTTGTTTTGTCATAGCATTTTCTAGTAAGTTAGCAACTTGTCCAATTTCAGTTTGGTTTCCTGTTGCAGTGATGACAAACACACCACGACCATAGACAACCAACGTTCCACTATGGACCATGTTAGAACGATCTCCAACTGGAACAACAGCTGAAAGAGTTGCGGTGTCTTTATCGGCTGGAACAGATTCGCCAGTCAGCATACCTTCGTCAATTTTTAAAGAACCTGCTTCAATCAACCGACCATCTGCAGGTACATAATCTCCTGCATCTAAGATAACAATATCACCAGGCACTAATTGATTAGCTGCTAAGGATATTTTTTCTCCATTTCGCATGACTTTAGCTATTGGAGCAGACATATTTTTTAAAGCATCCAAAGAGCCCTCAGCTTTTTTAGTTTGAACGACACTGACAACTGAATTAATCATTAAAACGGCAAAAATAATCAATGATTCAACGACCGAACCCATTAAAATTTGGACAACGGCTACGATTAGTAAAACGACAACCATCGCATCTTTAAATGTTTCTATAAAAAGTTTTAGGACTGAATCTTTTTTTACTGACTTTAGTTCATTCGTTCCAAATTCTTCAAGGCGACTCGTTACTTCTTCATCCCTTAATCCATTGGTTGTCGTATTTAATTCTGATAAAATATCTTTTTGTTCTTTTTGGTAATACTTCAAGTAGAACACTCCTTATTATTTTTTTAAAGTGAAATAGATATTGGCTTATCGGCTGGACACTAGAAAACAGTCCAACAAATGGTCTTTGTTAACCGGTATGAGAATACCTCCTTAAGGTTCTTTTGAGAAAAACGATAAAAAAAGAGACTTATGCAGAATTATTTCTTTACAGAAACAATGTGCATAAGTCTCACCGTTTAAGACAACACCAGTAAATTTTGCGAATTTACTTGTTGGTGATGTTGCCACAGCCATTGCTGCCGGTTACTCCCTTATGTATGAAAATAGGTAGTTTATCGTTTTTCTTCTTTTATAGTATATAATTTTTATTTTAATAAAGCAATTAAAATAATTTCTTCTCTTTATTGTGTAAATAATACAGACTAAAGATAAGAAATTCTTGTATTCGCTTTCGTTTAAATGTATAATTGTTTTATGGTTAATGTATAGACAAATAAAAAATAAAAACTAAAAGGAGAGAATAAAAAATGGACTATCAATTTCCTAAAGATTTTTGGTGGGGGTCAGCAGCAAGTGGCCCTCAAACAGAAGGTCGTTATGACGGAGACAAAAAAGGAGAAAGCATCTGGGACTACTGGTATAAAGAAGAACCTGAAAAATTTTTTAACCAAGTAGGGCCAGAAAAAACATCTCGTTTTTATAAAAAATACCAAGAAGACATTCAGTTAATGAAACAGACTGGACACAATAGTTTTAGAACTTCTATCCAGTGGAGTCGACTTTTTCCGGATCATACAGGAAAGGTAAATCAAATAGGCGTAGACTTCTATAATACTGTTATTGATGAGCTGATTAAAAATGATATCGAACCATTTATAAACTTGTATCACTTTGATATGCCTATGTGGTTACAAGAAAAAGGTGGTTGGTTAAATCGTGATACAGTAGAGGCGTATACATTATTTGCTAAAACCTGTTTTGAGTTATTTGGAGATCGAGTGAAAAAGTGGTTTACACATAATGAACCGATTGTTCCCGTTGAAGGAGGCTACCTTTACCAATTTCATTATCCAAATGAAGTCAATATGAAAGATGCCGTTCAAGTAGCTTATCATGAGGTTCTTGCAAGTGCGAAAGCGATACAAGCTTACCATGAAATGAAACTCGACGGCGAGATTGGAATTATTTTGAATCTGACGCCAAGTTATCCACGTGATGAGACAAATCCCGAAGATGTAAAAGCTGCTTCCATTGCGGATGCATTTTTTAATCGTTCTTTTCTTGATTCTGCAGTAAAAGGAGAATTTCCAAAAGATTTAGTAGATTTATTGCGTACAATTGATCATTTACCAAATACAGAACCAAGCGATTTAACGATTATTAAAGAAAATACGGTTGATTTATTAGGCATAAACTATTATCAACCAAGAAGAATTAAGGCAAAAGAATCTCGTGAAAAATTAGCGCAAGGACCAATGCCAGATGACTATTTTGATAACTACATTATGCCTGGACGTAAAATGAATCCTTACCGTGGTTGGGAAATTTATGAAAAAGGTATTTACGATATTTTAACAAATCTAAGAGAAAATTATGGGAATATTCGATGCTTCATCTCTGAAAATGGGATGGGTGTTGAAAATGAAGAACGCTATATCAATGAAGAAGGCGTAATAGAAGATGATTATCGAATTGAGTTTGTTAAGGACCACTTAGCTTATGTTCATCAAGCAATTCAAGAAGGAAGCAATGTAAAAGGTTACCATATGTGGACGTGTATGGATAACTGGTCATGGATGAACGCTTATAAAAACCGTTATGGTTTTATTGCAGTTGATTTAGATCAAGAAGGAAAGAGGACGATTAAAAAAAGTGGTCATTGGTTTAAAGAAATGACAAGTCAAAATGGATTTTAATTCAACTCCTTAATAAACAGACAAAAATTCTGATTGAGTTTATTCTCAATCGGATTTTTTTTGATTGATTCGACTAAACATACATACTTTTCAGATGGTGCATACAACAGTATGACTAAATTGATTAACATTAATGAAAAGCTTTTTTAAATAAAAGACTAGACATATAAAAAATAAAATGGTATTCTTTTATTGTAATCGATTTCAAAAAAAGACTGACTCAAACTAGGCCGGTTATCAGTCAGCAAAAAAATTAAAGAAAAGAGGAACTATCAATGAATGAGTTTATTGATAAGTTAGGTGATAAATTACTTCCAATTGCCGGAAAGCTTGGAGAAAATCGTTACCTTACAGTTTTGCGGGATGCATTTATGCTTGCTTTTCCTATTACCATGTTTGGATCTATTGTAGTTGTATTAAATAATTTGCCATTTTTCAGTGACGCAACAAAAGGTACTTTAGGAAACTTGTTTGGGAACGGACAAAATGCAACGATGTCAATTATGACTATATTTGTCACGTTTGGTATTGGGTATTATTTAAGTAAATCATACGAGGTTGAGGGTATCTTTGGTGGAGCTGTTTCACTGGCTTCTTACTTGATTTTGACACCGTTCTCAATGTTAAGTGAATCAGGAGAAGTAGTGCTTGGTGTACTAACATTAGATCGTTTAGGTGCAAAAGGGATGTTTATCGGCATGATTGCAGCATTTGTTGCTGGAGAAATTTATACAAGAATGGTTAAAAAAGGCTTCGTCATTAAAATGCCTGAAGGTGTTCCACCAGCAGTTGCTAATTCATTTGCAGCTTTGTTACCTGCTCTTATTACTTTAACGACTTTCTTATTACTTAATGGAGCCGTCATTGGATTCTTTGATACAAACTTACATGATGTTGTTTATTCTGCTATTCAACAGCCTCTTACAGCTCTTGGTAGTGGTTTACCTGCTACATTGATTGCTGTATTCTTAGTTCAATTCCTATGGTTCTTCGGATTACATGGTCAAATTATTGTTAACTCAGTAATGGATCCTATCTGGAATACGTTAGCTTTAGAAAATCTTGATGCTTACAGAGCTGGTGAAGCTTTACCACATATTGTAACCAAACCATTTATGGAAATTTATACTGTTGGTATGGGTGGATCCGGAAGTACCTTGATTGTTGTGTTATTATTAGCATTTGTTATGAAGAGTAGGCAAAACAAAGACATCGGTCGCTTAGCTTTAGGACCTGCAATCTTTAACGTAAATGAACCACTCATTTTCGGTATGCCTTTAGTACTAAATGCATCAATCTTTATTCCTTGGATTTTAGCACCATTAGTAGCGACTGCATTTAACTATGCTGTAATGGTTGCAGGAATATTTCCAATTCCAACGGGAGTAATAGTACCATGGACAATACCTGTTGTTATTAATGGTATTATGGCTACAAGTTCATTCATGGGTGGAGTACTCCAAGTCATAGATATGGCTCTTATTGGGTTAATTTGGTTCCCATTCTTGAAATTAATTGACCGTGCTAACTTGAATCAGATAAAAATGAGTGAACCTGAAAAAGGATAATTAGAAAGTAGTGAAAAAAGGACTAATCAAAACGATTAGTCCTTTTTTTGGTTTTTTACACAATCTAATAAAAGACATCCCTTTTTGTAGAATGAGCCTCAACTGTTTATTTGTTTTTTAATGGATGATTAGCAAAAAAAAGATACTAGTGAATAAGACCGCTAAAAAAGTGGAAGTTCACTTTTAAAAGACTAGTCTTTCCAAGTAGTATACGGTATGATAAGCGTAATGTAAGAGGAGGTACGAAAATGGTAAAATATGAAGCCATCGCTAATGAGATGAGACGACGAATAGTAACAGGTACGTACCCTATTGAATCCCTTATTCCGGATCAAATTAGTTTAGCCAAAGAGTTTGAAGTCAGCCGTATGACAATGAAAAAAGCCTTAGATATTCTCGCAATGGAGGGACTCATTTACCGCCAGCGTGGCTCGGGGACATTTGTAATGAAAACTGCGCTGTTAAATCAACAAGATTCAGCTGTGAATGAATATGAAGGACTAACCAAACAGTTGAGTGGAAAAAAAGTTACGAGTAAAGTGATTGAATTTAATGTAGAATTTCCCTCAGAAGAGATAATGAAACAGTTAATGGTTAAAAAAAATCAACCTGTTTATAAATTGATTAGATTACGAGTAGTAGATGGTGAGCCCTATGTTTTAGAGCATACGTACATGCCAATTGATTTAGTAGTAGGATTAACAGAAGAAATTTTAGAACAATCTATTTATCGTTACATTCATGAAGAACTAGATTTACATTTTGGTGGTGCATTTAGAAAGATTCATGCAGATAAATCTTCTCATTATGATCAAGAGTACCTGAATTGTAAAGCAGACGATCCAATATTAGAAGTAGAACAAGTTGTTTATTTGAAAGATGGGCGCCCATTTGAATATTCTCGAAGTCGTCATCGGTACGATACACGAAGCTACACTATCTCAGATATTAATAGAAGCAACTAATAATGAAAAGCATCCTAACCTATGTTTAATAGGATTAAGATGCTTTATCTCTTCTATTTTATTTCAGAATCAACTCTATAGGACAATGATCAGAACCCATAATATCTGAGTGGATTTTTACATCGGATAACTGGTTTTCAAGCCGATTAGAAATGCAAAAATAATCAATTCTCCAACCAGCATTAGTTTTACGAGCATAGAACCGGTAGTTCCACCATGAAAAAGCACCTTCTTCACTAGGATAAAAATAACGAAATGTGTCTATGAACCCTCTGTCAAGTAAAGCAGTAAAATTAGCTCGTTCCTTATTCGTAAATCCTGGGCTCTTATGATTGGTTTTCCAATTTTTTAAATCAATATTTTTATGAGCAACATTTAAATCTCCACAAAAGATAACAGGTTTTTCTTGATCTAATTTAGCTAGGTAATCAGAAAAGTCTTGATCCCATTTCATTCGGTAGTCTAAACGAGCTAGATCATTTTTTGAGTTAGGTGTGTAACAAGTGACAACATAGTATTCAGGATAGCTAAGAGTGATAACTCGTCCCTCATTATCGTGTTCTTCTTTATTGAGGCCATAAGAAACACTACTTGGTTTATGTTTAGTAAAAATAGCTGTTCCAGCATACCCTTTTTTTTCTGCGTAATTCCAGTAACTATGGTAACCAGGTAAGTCTAAGTCAATTTGACCTTCTTGTAATTTCGTTTCTTGTAAACAAAAAAAATCTGCATCAAGTTCATCGAAAATATCAATAAATCCTTTTTTTACAACAGCACGTAAACCATTTACATTCCATGAAATAAATTTCATCAGAAACAAACCCCTTTCGTCTAAACGTCTTAGTTTTATTGTACAGGAAGGAATAAAAATAGTACATTTAGGGAATAGAAAAAACGAAAAAATAATAAATAGAGATGAGGAATAAAGATGTTAAAAGTTGGTATAATTGGACTAGGTGGTATTGCACAAAAAGCTTATTTACCTGTCGATATGATGATGCAAAATAAAGTAGAATGGCATCTTTACACTCGTAACCAGAAAAAACTTCAAGCAATTGGCAACCAATACAATCATGCGAATCTCCATTCTTCTATAGAATCCCTTATTGAAAGTGGTGTAGAAGCGGCTTTTGTTCATACAGCTACTCATACACATGCTAAAATTGTTAAGCAATTAATCGAAAATGGTATCCATGTTTATGTAGATAAGCCAATTAGTGAAGACTTAAAAGAAGTGGAAGAATTGATTCAACTAGCTGAGCAAAAGCAAGTTTTACTTACAGCTGGCTTTAATCGACGATTTGCTCCAATGATTCAAAAATTAAAAGATGTTCCAGATAAAAATATGATTTTTATTCAAAAAACAAAGCCAAATAGTACGGGATCTGTTAAATTTGCTATTTACGATATGTTTATTCATGTATTGGATACGGCTTTATTCCTATTAGATGGACCTATTTTAGATGTATCTTTTAGTGTGAAAGAAAAAGATGGAGAATTAAAAAACTGTGTAGTCCATTTAACAACAGAAAAAACTAGTTGTATTGCATCGATGAATTATGTTTCTGGTGCGAATTACGAATCTGCTGAGATTCATTCTCCTACTGGAATGCATCGTGTGATCAACCTAACAGACTATTCTAGTGATGTGAATGGTGTACAGACCACACAACAAGTTGGCGACTGGGAACCAACACTAGAAAAAAGAGGGTTCGCCCCTTTAATCCGCTTATTTTTAGCAGCAGTTGAGTCAGGTATTAATCCTGTCTCAACCCAAACGACTTTATTATCCCATCAATTGTGTGATAAGATTGTTCATACTAAGCAATAAAAATCAGTCGTAGCAAGCAGGAAAGAAAATAAAAGAACTAGATTTGTTCGCAATGATTCTCTGTTATTAGAGTAATTTACTAATAGGCTTTACTTTTCTATCGATGAGTCTATAATACATTTATGCGTCTAAGATTTACAAGAAAGAGGTTGCCTTCATGTTATCAGATAAATTTAGAAAACTATCGATATCGACTCGGATAGCTTTCAGTTTTGCTTTTGTTATTTTTATTGGTTCATTATTATTGAGTTTACCTATTAGTACAGCGGTTACTTCGCAAAATACGTACTTCGATAACTTATTTACAGCTGTTTCTTTAACTTGTGTTACAGGATTGTCGACTACTCCAGTATCTGAATCCTATACGATTTTTGGACAAGTTATCTGCATTATTTTGATGCAAATAGGTGGACTTGGGCTAATGACAATCATTGCAACTATCTTAATGAGAATGGGTAAAAGGATGAGTTATACGGATACACTGGCAGTCAAAGAAGCTTTAAATCGAGAAAAACTAGGCGATTTTAAAACGTATGTCTTATCTATATTTAGATACACCTTAATCATTGAAGGAATCGGTATGTTTTTTTTAGCACTGCGATTTGTTCCTGATTTTGGGTGGGCTAAAGGTCTATTTACCTCTTTATTTTTAGCTGTTTCAGGTTTTTGTAATGCTGGCTTTGATAACATGGGAGCAAGTAGTCTCCAAAATTATGTCCATGATCCACTGGTAACTTTAGTTATCGCAACATTGATCATCTTAGGCGGAATTGGATTTTCTGTTTGGTTCGACGTAACATTTAACGTGTATTCTATTATTAAAAACAAAAAGAAATTAGGATTCAAAAAGATGTATCGTTTACTAAGACCCCATACACGTTTAGCCATCAATATGTCTGCTATTTTATTAGCTGCAGGAACCATGATGTTTATGGTCGTAGAATGGAATAATGCTTCTTCAATTGGAAATTACACTGTTTCTCAAAAAATAATGGTATCCTTTTTCCAATCTGTAACAATGAGAACGGCTGGTTTTGCGACAATTGACTATGCAAACGTGTTACCATTCTCACTACTATTTTTTATTTTTTTAATGTTTATTGGCGGGTCTCCCGGTGGTGCAGCCGGAGGAATCAAAACAACCACTTTTGCATTGGTTATCTTATTAGTCATAAATGAAATAAGAGGTCAAAATAATGTTAACTACGCAAGCCACTCGATTCCTGTAGAAACAATCCGTAGAGCAATTGTAGTCGTCTTTACTTTTTTTGCCTGCTTGATGACAGGCTTTAGTATCTTGCTAATTGTTGAAGATCAACCGTTCGTCGTTTTATTGTTCGAAGCAGTTTCAGCACTTGGTACAGTTGGGGTGAGTGTTAATTTAACGCCAGAACTATCCAGAATTGGTCAAACTGTTTTGATGTTCTTAATGTTTATTGGGCGAATAGGGCCAATTACAATTTTCCTAAGTCTTGTTAGAAGAAAAGGAAAAAGAAAAGAACGTGTTTATGCTAAAACAAATATTTTAATTGGATAGGAGAAAAAATGCATGCCTACAAAAACAATTGGTGTATTAGGATTAGGTATATTTGGATCGTCCATTGCTAAAGAATTAAGCGAATTTGACTGCGAAGTGATAGCCGTCGACATAGATGTTTGCAATGTGAATAGAATAGAACCTTTTGTTACAGAAGCGATACAAGGAGACATTACTGATTTAGATTTTTTAAAAAATATCGGACTTGAAAATTGTGACGTTGTAGTCGTTGCTACTGGAACGAGTCTTGAATCTAGTGTTCTAGCAGTGATGAATTGTAAAAAGTTAAATATTGATAAAATTATTGCCAAAGCTAAAAACAAAATGTTTATGGAAGTTTTAACTGCTGTAGGAGCAACAACCGTTGTTCGTCCGGAAAAAGAAATGGGCGAAAGAGTAGCTAAAAGCTTGCTAAGACGAAACATTACAGATATTGTTGACTTAGATGAGCAATACGCTGTAATTGAGTTTTATCCACCTATAAAATGGGTTGGTCGTTCCTTGGAAGAATTAGATTTACGAAAGCGATACGAGATGAATATTATTGGTATCAGAAAAAAAACAATCAGAAAATTGGATGTTTCGTTTGGGCCGGACTACGTTATTCAAAACGACGATATCATAGTAGGGATAGCAGAATCTGAAATATTCGAACAATACGATTACCTGAATAAATTAAAATAGTGGATTGAAAAGTAGACGGAAGAAAAAAGCTAGAGTTATTTAATTCTCCTTATTTCAAAGTCTAAGAGTGGTATGAGAAAAAGGGTAAAAACTGTTCAAGTACTGGCTTAGCATGTTAGAATGTTAATTAGTAAATTAATTTTGAGGGGTCATTATGCAATGCTAATAACAAAAATGAAAGAAAAATTTCCTAATTCAATCATAAAAGAAAAAGAACCTTTGTCCCTTTACACTTACACAAAAACAGGCGGACCGGCAGATATATTAGTATTGCCTCAAGAAAAATCTGAGGTAGTTGAGTTAGTAGAATGGATCAATGAGAATAACTTGTCTTTAACCGTTTTAGGCAACGCCAGTAATTTGATTGTAAAAGATGGTGGCATACATGGTGTGGTAATGGTTTTGACTGAAATGAATAACATTTCTATTTCAAAAACACGTATTACTGCACAAAGTGGAGCACGCTTAATTGATACCTCTTACGCAGCCCTAGACGCGGAGTTGACAGGTTTAGAATTTGCCTGCGGGATACCCGGTAGTATTGGTGGAGCAGTCTTTATGAATGCTGGTGCCTACGGAGGCGAAGTTAGTGAAGTGATTGACACGGTAACGATTTTAACTCGTTCGGGTGAAGTAAAGGAATTAAAAAATAAAGATCTTGAATTTCGTTACCGTCACAGCGCAATACAAGAAACACGAGATATTGTTTTGGAAGTAGAGTTTCACTTAGAAAAAGGTAAAACAAGCGAAATAAAAGAGCGGATAGAAGAATTAACTCTTTTACGTGAATCTAAGCAACCTTTGGAATACCCTTCTTGTGGGAGTGTATTTAAGCGACCAACGGGATATTTCACAGGTAAATTAATCCAAGAAGCTGGGTTACAAGGTAAAATATTCGGAGGCGCTCAAATCTCAGAGAAACATGCTGGTTTTATTGTGAATATTAATCATGCTACAGCAACAGATTATATTGACTTAATTGCGCATGTACAAAAGATTATTTTAGAAAGTACAGGGGTCGAACTTGTACCAGAAGTTCGTATCATCGGTGAAAATATCTTATCACAATAAACGAATAGCTGAAAAAATCAAAAACAGAATTTATTTTCTGGTTTTGATTTTTTTATTGATTTTAGTTTGATAAAAACTATAATTAGAAGGGATGAGTAAACGCATTTGTGCGTACTGATTGACTAAAAGGCCAAATAATAAGAAAAGAACAGTACTCCTCATATTTTATGAGGAAAAATAAGAAACAGATACTTTAAATAATAGGATGAAAAATAAAGCTATGTGCATAAAAGGAGTACTAAACATGACAGAAAATACCATTATTCGTTTTGAACACGTGAAAAAGCAATACGATGACGACGAGCCTGTATTAAAAGATATTAATTTTGAAATTGAACAAGGTAAATTCTATACATTACTCGGGCCATCGGGTTGCGGGAAAACAACTATTTTACGATTAATTGCAGGATTTACTGACGCAAATGAAGGAACGATTACTTTAGATGGAAAAGTTGTTAATGATTTACCAGCTAATAAGCGCAAAGTAAACACTGTTTTTCAAGATTATGCTTTGTTTCCACATATGACCGTTTATGAAAATATTGCTTTTGGATTGCGAATCAAAAAGATGAACAATAAAACAATTAAAGAAAAAGTTGAAAATGTGTTGAAGATGGTTCGCTTGTCAGGTTATGAAGATCGTGATATCAGTGAAATGTCCGGTGGTCAACGTCAACGTGTAGCGATTGCGCGTGCACTAGTTAATGAACCTGAAGTCTTATTGTTAGATGAACCCTTATCTGCATTAGACTTGAAATTACGAACAGATATGCAATACGAGTTGCGTGAGTTGCAACGTCGCTTGGGTATCACATTTGTATTTGTGACACATGACCAAGAAGAAGCATTAGCGATGAGTGATGAGATTTTTGTAATGAAAGACGGAGAAATCGTACAAAGTGGAACACCTGTTGATGTATACGATGAGCCTATTAACCGATATGTTGCTGATTTTATTGGAGAAAGCAATATTGTCAAAGGACATATGATTGAAGATTACCTTGTTTCTATTGTAGGGCATTCACTTGAATGCGTAGATGCTGGAATGAAGCCTCATGAAAAGGTTGAAGTCGTTTTACGCCCAGAGGATTTAGGGTTGACGACTGTAGAAAAAGGAAAGATCACTATTAAAGTCAACACACAGCTCTTTAGAGGTGTCCATTATGAAATTATTGGACGTGACCGTGAAAACAATGAATGGATGGTTCATTCCACTAAAAAAGCCATTGTTGGGAGCGAAGTTGGGCTTTATTTTGAACCTGAGGATATACACGTGATGCGCTTTGGAGAGTCAGAGCAAGAATTCGATGCACGTCTTGAAAGCTACGAAGAGGAGTAGGGAGGACAAAAAATTGACGAAACAATCAAAATTATTTTATTTTATACCGTATAGTTTATGGCTGATATTTTTTGTCGCAGCTCCTTTACTATTGATTTTTTACCAATCTTTTTTTACCGTTGAAGGACAGTTTACGCTAGCAAATTATCAAACGTATTTTGAATCAGGCACTTATTTAAGAATGACCGTAAATTCAGTTTGGTATGCTTTCTTAATAACGGTATCAACCTTACTGATTAGCTATCCAACAGCGTATTTATTAAACAAAACCAAACACAAGCAATTGTGGTTATTGCTAATTATTTTACCTACTTGGATAAATTTATTGCTAAAAGCGTATGCATTTATCGGGATTTTTAGTATTAATGGTTCAGTAAATGACTTTTTGTTGTTTATTGGAATTGGTAGGCAACAAATTTTGTTTACTGATGTTAGTTTCTTATTAGTGGCAACGTATATTGAAATTCCTTTTATGATTCTACCTATCTTTAATGCATTAGAAGAGTTAAATCCATCATATGAGCGAGCTAGTCGTGATTTAGGAGCAAATGGACTAGATACGTTTAGAAGGGTAGTCTTTCCTTTGACATTAAACGGTGTTAAAAGTGGGATACAAGCTGTGTTTATCCCGTCGTTATCTTTATTCATGTTAACGCGGTTGATTGGCGGAAACCGAGTGATTACATTAGGTACAGCTATCGAACAACACTTTCTTGTTACACAAGACTGGGGTATGGGTTCAACAATCGGTGTTGTTTTAATTGCAGCCATGCTTTTAATCATGCTTTTAACTGGTGAAAAGAAAAAGAAAGAGAGGGGACATAAATGAAAAAAAAATCAATTAAGTGGTCTAATCTTTATTTGATAGCTGTTTTCAGTGTTCTTTATGCTCCTATTTTTTATCTGATTTTCTATTCCTTTAACTCAGGAGGAACGATGACTAGTTTTGAGGGATTTACTTGGGACAATTATGTGGCTGTTTTTGAAGACAAACGCTTAATTACAATTGTCCTAAACACACTGCTTGTGGCTTTGCTCTCCTCGTTAGCTGCGACAGTCATTGGGACCTTTGGAGCTTTAGCTATTTATTATACAAAAAAAAGACAAACACGTACGACATTGCTTAGTTTAAATAATGTTTTAATGGTCTCGCCAGATGTCATTATTGGTGCCAGTTTTCTGATTTTATTTACGTTTATTGGTTTCAGTTTGGGATTTGCATCGGTTTTATTGTCGCATATTGCCTTTAGTATTCCAATTGTCGTTTTAATGGTCTTACCTAAGTTAAAAGAAATGAATGACACGATGATTATGGCCGCCCGTGATTTAGGTGCGAATAATTGGCAGGTTTTAAGTAAAGTTATTTTACCAAGCATTACTCCAGGTATCTTAGCAGGGTTCTTTATGGCTTTTACTTATTCACTAGATGATTTCGCAGTAACTTTTTTTGTAACAGGAAATGGCTTTACAACACTAGCTGTCGAGATTTACTCTAGAGCAAGACAAGGAGTAAGTTTAGAAATCAACGCATTAAGCGCATTGATGTTCTTGTTCTCTCTTTTACTAGTTGTAGGTTATTATTTTATCCAACAACACAATCTATCGAAAAAACAAAAAAATAAAAAGCGACTAGCAGTTGGGGCGGTGCCAATTAGATGAAAAGATTACTAATGATAATTGTTTCAATTTTAGCTGTCAGTGCGGGATTGTATGTTTCTATTGATCAATTGAGTAAATCACAAGGCATTACGTCAGATAATACGCTGAACTTTTACAACTGGGGAGACTATCTTGACCCAGAATTGATCACTTCATTTGAAGAAGAAACAGGTTACCGCGTATCTTATGAAACGTTTGATTCGAACGAAGCCATGTATACTAAGATTGAACAGGGAGGAACAGCTTATGACTTAGCTGTTCCGAGTGAATACATGATTCAGCGGATGATTAAAGAAAAGATGGTAATCAAATTAGATCACAATAAAATTAAGGGATTAGAAAATATAAATGACTTATTTTTAAATCAATCTTTTGATCCTAAAAATACGTATTCAATTCCGTATTTCTGGGGGACACTAGGTATTATTTACAATGATAAATTTATAGATGAAGAAGAGATAAAGCATTGGGA
Organism: Carnobacterium sp. TMP28; assembly: GCF_047553015.1. Taxonomy (GTDB): domain Bacteria; phylum Bacillota; class Bacilli; order Lactobacillales; family Carnobacteriaceae; genus Carnobacterium_A. The sequence goes on along the minus strand of NZ_CP180212.1, from coordinate 1,737,748 downwards.
TGACCTTTGGAGCCCCACATTAAAAAACGACGTTATGTTAATTGATGGAGCCAGAGAAGTAATGGGCTTATCTTTAAATAGTTTGGGCTATTCACTAAATACAAAAGATAAAAAAGAACTAAAAGCAGCAGCAGAAAAATTAAGGACCTTGACACCTAATGTCAAAGCTATTGTCGCAGATGAAATCAAAATGTATATGATTCAAGAAGAAAGCTCGGTAGCTGTAACCTTTTCTGGTGAAGCAGCTGAAATGTTAGACCAAAATGAAAACTTGCACTATGTTATTCCAGAAGAGGGCTCCAATCTTTGGTTTGATAACTTCATTATCCCTAAAACAGCAAAAAATAAAGAAGCGGCGTATGCGTTTATTAATTTTATGCTTGAGCCGGAAAACGCTGCTCAAAATGCTGAATACATTGGGTATTCAACACCAAATGAAGCAGCAAAAAAACAATTGCCACTAGAGATAACAGAGGATGAACAATTTTATCCTAGTAATCAGACATTAGAAAATTTAGAAGTCTATGATGATTTAGGTAAAGAGTCTATTGGTGTGTACAACGATTTGTTTTTAGAATTTAAAATGCACCGGAAATAAGATAGAAATAGCGATAATAGTAAACAATACTGTTCGGATTATGGTACACTTCCTGTTGACGTTACTTAACTAAATGAACTAAAATCCATCAAGTGAATGAAAAAGATTTTGAATAAGGAGATAAAGTTGTTCAAAATAATGAACAGGAGCAAAGTGAAATAATGATAAATGAGTCGGCAGAAGAGTTATGGGAAAATTTCAAACTTCAAAATTCTACATTACCAAATCATTACGACTTAATGACTTTTGGGGATACTAAAGATAGAGCCAATCACTCTGCAGCATTAATTTTAGAAGGATTAAAGACGGCAAAAACAACATTGTTACTAGAATATCAAAGGAAAGAAAAATCCGTCCCTCAAGAAGGAAGCTATTCGATGATTCTAGATGGCAACAATCAAGCTATCGGGATAGTGCAACTATTAAAAGTGTCTATCTTACCATTTGATCAAGTATCCGCTGAATTGGCTTATGAAGAAGGCGAAGGAGACCGTACTTTAACCGGTTGGCAGGAGTTATACCAAGATTATTTTGAAAAACAATGCAAAGAGGAACACTGGCATTTTTCTCCAAAGATAGAAGTCGTTTGTATCCAATTTGAATTTGTTTATGCTGCTTAAACTTCTTTTCAAAAAAGATTTGAGTTGACACAGTGTACTTAAACGTATAAGATTGGCATTAATAAAATATCGGTACCTTTAAAATCAGTCCAGAGAGGCTGACAAGGTTTGCACTGTCTAAAGAGGCAGTGTTGTACTGCTGTATGTATACGCAGACTCCTTGTCGTTTTTTGACAAGGGGTCTTTTTGTATGTGCAGGTACTGGTGAATAATAAGGAGGAGTAAAATGGAAAACACTCAGCAAGACAAGGATTATTCATTAGCAAAAGTGCAAAAGGAAGATAAAAAGGGATTTTGGTCGATGCTCTTTATCATGTTAGGCTTCACATTTTTTTCTGCAAGTATGCTAACAGGTGGAACTCTTGGAGCTGGACTATCTTTTAGAGACTTTGTGATAGCTGTGTTTATCGGAAACTTAATCTTAGGTATTTACACCGGTTTTCTTGCTTTTATCAGTTCAGGTACAGGATTATCAACTCATCTACTAGCAAAGTATTCTTTTGGAGAAAAAGGTTCTTACTTGGTTTCGTTTCTCTTAGGGGTAACGCAAGTTGGGTGGTTTGGTGTAGGAATTGCGATGATTGCACTCCCCATTCATAAAGTAACAGGTATCAGTATCCCAGTCCTAGTTATTATTGCCGGAATAGCAATGACAACCTCGGCATTTTTTGGAATGAAAACTCTTGCAATCATTAGTTTCATTTCTGTACCAGCTATTGCCTTGTTAGGAGGTAAGTCAGTTATAGATGCAATTCAATCTGCAGGTGGAATGAAAGAGATTTTGTCTCTTACACCAACTAATCCAATTACAATGGGAACAGCCATATCCTTAACAATAGGTTCGTTCATTAGCGGAGGCTCAACAACAGCAGACTTTACTCGATTTGCAAAATCTCAAAAAATTAGTGTTGTAACAACGGTTTTAGCTTTCTTTGTTGGAAATTCGTTGATGTTTTTATTTGGAGCTGTTGGGGCAATGGTCACAGGCTTATCAGATGTTTCAGAAGTCATGTTCTCGCAAGGCTTAATTATTCCAGCTATTGTTGTATTAGGATTAAATATCTGGACAACAAATGATAATGCAATCTACACAGCAGGACTTGGTTTTTCAAATATCACAAAACAACCAAAGAAAAAAATTGTCTTGATTTTAGGACTTCTTGGTACATTATCTTCACTCTTTTTATACAATAATTTTCAAGTATTCTTAGGGTCGCTAGGTACCTTTATTCCACCGGTTGGCGGGATTTTGATTGCGGATTATTTCTTACATGATAAAGAAAGATACAAGCATTTTGATACACAAGAGTTTAGAAGTGTAAACGTTCATGCTTTATTAGCTACAGCGATAGGCTCACTAGCTGCACTTTATGTACCGGGAATCGCAGCTATTAATGGCATCCTTGTAGCTATAGCAACGTATACTGTTTTGGTTAAAGTAATGAAGCCATCTCAAGTAGCATTAAAAATGGAAAGCCTAACCAATGAAATCAGTTAAAAAATAAAGGGGATTAAAAAGTGTTAATAAAAAACGGTTGGCTTTATGATCAAAACAAAAAACAAGATATATTAATTGAAGAAGGCCTTATCACACGGATTGAAGATAGCATTGCATTAGAACAAGTAAAAGGACACCAAGTAGTAGATGTGAAAGGTAAACTGGTAACAGCACCTTTTATCGAACCGCATATTCACTTAGACTCTGTTTTAACCGCCGGTGAGCCACGTTGGAATGAAAGTGGGACCTTATTTGAAGGCATCGAAACCTGGTCAGAAAGAAAACAATTTTTGACTATTGAAGATGTGAAAACAAGAGCTCGCAAAGCCTTGAAGATGCAACTAGCTAACGGCATTCAATTTGTTAGAACACATGTAGATATCACTGACCCTTCTTTAACCGCATTAAAAGCATTGATTGAATTACGCGAAGAAATGAAAGATTATGTGACTATTCAACTTGTGGCTTTTCCACAAGAAGGTATTTTATCTTACCCTAATGGACTTAGCTTATTAGAAGAAGCTTTAAAGTTAGGAGCAGACGTTGTTGGAGGGATTCCACATTATGAATTTACACGTGAATATGGGGTTGAATCAATTAATCAGTTAGTTGAACTAGCCATAAAATATGACGCGCTTATCGATGTTCATTGTGATGAAATTGATGATGAGCAATCACGCTTTTTAGAAGTACTAGCCACGAGAGCATATGAATACGGTATAGGAGATAAAGTTACAGCTAGTCACACAACAGCAATGGGTTCTTATAATGACGCTTACACATCAAAGTTATTTCGTATCTTGAAACTATCTGGGATTCACTTCGTTTCGAATCCGTTAGTTAATATCCATTTGCAAGGTCGATTTGACAGCTATCCCAAAAGAAGGGGATTAACACGGGTTAAAGAGTTGATAGCAGCGGGTATGAACGTAGCTTTTGGGCACGATGACATTTTTGATCCTTGGTATCCTTTGGGAACGGGCAATATGCTACAAGTTCTGCATATGGGATTGCATGTTGGGCAGATGATGGGGTATGAAGAAATCAACCAGTCACTTCACTTAATTAGTACCAATAGCGCTAAAGTGATGCATGTTCAAGAGCAATATGGGATTGAAATAGGTAAGCCGGGTAATGTAATTGTTTTAGATGCAGAGAGTGGATATGAAGCTGTCAGAAGACAAGCTGTTGTCTTGTATTCTATTCGAAATGGACAGATCATTTCGCAAACAAGCCCTGCACGTTCTGTTGTAGAAATAGATGGAAAAGAAGAAATAACTTTTTCTAAATAAAAAGAGAGCAACGTGCCCTCTCTTATTCTGATGGGTAAGAGAGGTTTAAATACGATCAATAAGAGTTTGAAATAAAACGTCTACACCAAAAGTAAGAGTGAGGAACTCTATTTTAGTGTAGACGTTTTACTGTTATTTTTAAAAGAAGATAAGTCGTTCGATTATTGCTTTCTAGCTGATATAAATGGTAAAATAAAAAAGTAAGACTTTTCTTTGACTGAGGATTAATTAACCAGCCAAAGCAAAGTAAGAAAATAAGTTTAGCCAAAAGTGTTTAGAATTCTACATATTTTTAGTTTACATCATTTTTTTGTGAAAAAGGTAGAACGAAAATAAGGAGGAAATAGCATGAATGTTAAACAAATGGTTGGAGAAAAAGCAGCAGAGTATGTCAAAGAAGGTATGACTGTTGGATTAGGAACAGGCTCGACAGCTTATTATTTAGTAGAAGCGCTTGGCAAAAGAGTCAAAGAAGGTTTAAAGATTACAGGGGTAACAACGTCTACTCGTACAAAAGAGCAAGCAGAGGCACTGAACATTCCGTTAGTAGATTTGAATGATGTTAAGAAAATTGATTTAACGATTGATGGATCGGATGAAGTAAGTGAAAATCATCAAGGAATCAAAGGTGGTGGCGGTGCTTTATTATTTGAAAAATTAGTAGCCAATGCAAGTGATAAAGTTATTTGGATTGTTGATGATAGTAAAATGGTGAAAACACTTGGTGCGTTCCCTTTGCCGGTTGAAATTGTGTCTTTTGGCTACAAACAACTGTTTAGATTATTTGAATCAAAGAATCTGCACCCTGAGTTGCGTTTAGATGAGTCAAAAGAAATTTACGTAACCGACGGTGGACATTATATTATTGACCTACATTTAGGTGCAATAGAAGACCCTCATGAGTTAGCTAGTTGGTTAGATGGATTAACTGGTGTTGTGGAACATGGTCTATTTTTAGATATGGTTAACACAGTTATTGTAGGACACGAAACGGCTGTAGAAGTGCTTGATGTTAGGTAAAGAATAAGAATTTGATGATAAAATGCTAAAAAAAGTTACTAATTCATACTATTGAAACCGTTAACACATCAAAGTATGGTAAAATTGTGTAATAAAACGAATTAAAGGAGACAGACTTATATGCGGATAGTAGACTTGATTGCTAAGAAACAACATGGAAAATCATTAACGACGGAAGAAATTAATTTTATGATAGAAGGATTTACAACTGGTGAGATTCCTGATTATCAAATGAGTGCGATGGCAATGGCAATTTATTTCCAAGGAATGAATGATCATGAACGCAGTGATTTAACAATGAGCATGGTAAATTCAGGAGAAACAATTGATCTTTCTGCTATCCACGGAGTAAAAGTCGATAAGCATTCTACCGGTGGAGTAGGCGATACGACTACGATAGTACTAGCTCCTTTGGTAGCTAGTTTAGGAGTTCCGATTGCTAAGATGAGTGGTCGTGGGTTGGGTCATACCGGCGGAACGATTGACAAACTTGAAGCTATTCCAGGTTTTACTGTTGAATTAACACAAGAGAAATTTATTGAGTTGGTTAATAAAAATAAAGTAGCGGTAGTAGGCCAATCTGGAAATCTAACACCAGCAGATAAAAAGTTATATGCTTTACGTGATGTTACAGGTACTGTGGAATCGATTCCTTTAATTGCTAGCTCAATTATGAGTAAAAAGATTGCTGCTGGAGCAGATGCGATCGTTTTAGATGTAAAAATAGGTGCAGGTGCATTTATGAAGACAGAAGAGGATGCAAGACAATTAGCACACGCTATGGTTAAAATTGGAAATCTTGTTGGACGTCAAACAATGGCTGTTATTTCCGATATGAGCCAACCTTTAGGTAATGCTATTGGCAATGCTTTAGAAATAAAAGAAGCTATCGACACCTTAGAAGGACATGGTCCAGAAGACTTGGTAGATCTTTGTTTAACATTAGGCAGTCAAATGGTTCACCTAGCTGGAATAGGCAGTAATTTAGCTGAAGCTAGATTACTACTAGAAGAAAACTTAACTAACGGTAAGGCTCTTGAGAAATTTAAAGAATTTGTTGCTTCACAAGGTGGAGATGCATCGGTTATTGATCATCCAGAACGTCTTCCGCAGGCGGCTTACCAGACAGAAGTATTGGCTTCTCGTGATGGCGTTCTTTCTCAAATCAATGCAGATGAAATTGGAATAGCAGCGATGATGTTAGGAGCTGGAAGAGCAAACAAAGAAAGTGTTATTGATTTGGCTGTTGGTTTGATGCTGCGTAAAAAAGTTGGAGATACCGTTAAAAAAGGTGAGTCTCTTGTAACCATTCATAGCAATCAATTAGATGTAACAGCAGTAGAAAATAAAATTCAAGAAAACATTATGATTTCAGAAAAAGCAGAACCTATTCAATTGATTCACGAAGTTATTCTTGATTAACGCGTTTCATTGAATGAAGTAGTAAATAAAAAACCGATTGCTCATCCCTATACCATTGGGTTGCAGCAATCGGCTTTTTTTATTCAACAAATAAGTAATGCAGAATAGAAACCGCGGTTAGGAAAATACCAAGAAACAAGATACTACTCATAAAGACGTGTAGGTAAGCCCAAAATCCTCCGCTTGCTACCATTAAGCGAAAGGTTGATGAAAATAAGTAGACTAAAAAATAAAGGCAACTAATAAAGAAAATACGCAACAGAACTTTTTTTAGCATAATGTTATTTTATCCTCTTTTCATTAGTTAGTAGACTTAGCATAGCAAAATAGATTTGAGAGTACAATACACTCTTTAAGATAAATAAAAGTAAATAGAATTTGATTAAAATCAGATGAGGAAAAGAGAACAGAATATGATATACTAGCCTTTACTATTTTTGTATTAAGGAGGAAAATAAATGAAAAGAAAAGACTGGCAAGAAGGATTTAAAATTATTTTCCCGGTAATGTTAGGGTACATTCCATTAGGTTTAGCTTGTGGGATGCTTTTGTATGATTCTGGCTTTAGTATTCCAGCTATTTTATTGATGAGTTTAATTGTTTTTGCTGGCGCTGCTCAATTTATGGCTGCTTCGATGGTTGTTATTGGTTCAACGGCTCCGACGATTATATTAATGGTTTTCTTTTTGAATATTAGGCACTTATTAATGAGTTCTAGTTTATCTGGTTTTTTTAAAAAAAGCTCTATTCCATTTATCTTATTATTTAGCCATACGTTAGCAGATGAGGCTTATGCTATTAATTACAACCAGTTCAAAAATCACAAATGGACAGACTATCAAGCATTAGCTACGAATGTATTAGCTTACTTAACTTGGGTCGTTAGTACAACAGTTGGAGGATTTATTGGCAGTGCGTTGACCATTGATATCACCATCATGAATTATGTATTAATTGCGATGTTTATTGCTTTATTGATCAATCAACTTGTTTCTAAATTATTTGTTGTTGTTGGTTTAGTAGCGGGTCTTTTATCGGTTGGTTTGATGGAATTATTGCATCACAACATTGCCTTAGTTATTGCAGCAATTCTAGCATCTCTTTTTGGTTATGTAGTAGATAAGACTGGTGAGGAGAAAAAATCAAAGGAGGCTTTACACTAAATGAAATTAAATCCGTGGACGTTGATTCTTGGTATGGCGATAGTAACGTATTTACCTAGAATGTTGCCAATGTTAGTGTTGAGCAAACGAACAATTCCTGAAAAATTAGCTAAGTGGATGTCTTTTATTCCCGTGTCTATTTTTTCAGCGCTCATTTTTTCTGATATCTTTTTTTGGAGTGGAGATTTAACTCTTGATCCATTAACTAATTTTAAGTTAATCCCGTCTCTTTTGACAGCAGGTGTAGCTTATTATACTAAAAGCTTATTGTTTTCAATGGTTGTTGGAGTGATTAGTCTCTCTTTGTTTATTTATTTAAATTGACTTCTTCTATAAGCTATCTTGAAAAGAACCGTGCTATAATAAGATAGAAAAGAAGCTAGATGGTGTTAACGAATAGAGACTTATAGGAGGGTAAATATGGCAGATTTAACGAATCGTGCAACAAAAAAATGCATTGAATCAAAAGCAGTTCAAACACATCGTGTATTGCCATCTGATTTAAATCACCATCAGACTTTATTTGGTGGGAATTTAATGAGCTGGATTGATAACATAGCGTCTATTTCAGCGGCTCGTCATTCAAGAGGGATAACGGTCACAGCTTCCATTGATTCATTAGATTTTTTACACCCTTTACCAAGCAATCATTCTGTTTGTATTGAAAGCTATGTGTCAGGAGTAGGGAAATCATCTATGGAAGTTTTTTGTAAAATTATGGGAGAAAATCTAATGACTGGGGAACGGTACTTAGCAGCAACAAGTTTTAGTACGTTTGTCTCAATGAAAAGTGAAACCAATCTAAGTGTACTTGTGCCGTTAATCGAACCCACAACCCAAGAAGAAAAATTAGTGTGTAGTGGGTATGAAAAGCGCCATGAAAAACGTCTTTTAAATCGTGAATTTAATGAAAAATTTGCAGCTATTATTTCTTATTCAACGGCTTGGGAAGAGTAAAAGAAAGAAAAACAGGAAAGATTAGGAGGAACAATCTTGATATATAAATGTACCGATAACCAGAAAGACTTAGTTCTAGATTTTTTAGCAATCGATCCACTAACAAATGCATTTGTTATCGCAGACATAGAAAGATATGGATTTGATTCTTTAGATCAAGATGTTTGGGCATACACAAATGATCTTGATGAAGTTACAGGAGTATTGTTACGGTATAGAGATATCGCTATTCCGGTACACGAAGAAGAATTTTCTGGTTTAGAGACGTTTTTACCTTTATTGCAAAGTTTAGATGAAATTAAAGCAATTAGTGGAGAAAAGAAAGTGATCGATCAGTATATCGATTATTTTCCTGAACTAGAAAAAGCTGAAACAGTTATTTCTGTCTGTGAAGATTTACTAGTGCTTCCTCAAAAGATGAATCTTGTACAGACGTTGGAAAAAGAAGATATTCCTGCTTATATTGACTGGCAAAAAGACTGTTTTGAAACCTTATCAGAAACAGAGAGAGTCTTATCAGAACTGATAGAAAACGACGATATTCATATAAAAGTAATAAAAAATGAAAAGAACGAAATTGTTTCTTCAGGAAGATTATCAGCGCAGAGTTCAATGGCAGCAATGATTACCCGAATAGGTACAATAGAGTCTGAGGAAGGCAAAGGATACGCTAAAGCTATTGCAGCTTCTCTTACTCAAGACTGCCTAGAAAAAAATAAAATAGCTTGTCTGTTTTATCATAATCCAGTAGCTGGAAGCATTTATCATCAACTAGGTTTTAAAGATACAGATAAAAATTGGGTCATGTTAAATCAAAAAAAAGAAGAAGATAAAAAGAATATATTCCAAGAATGGATGAGTTAAAAAAGAGAAAGATGTTGGGACATAGTGTCCTAGCATCTTTTTTGTATTCCTACTTTATTTTTACAAGCGTACTAATTGATAGTAGAGTAGCGAACCTCAACTAAGACTCTTCAGATTATCTATTTTTTATAAAAACCGTCAAATAAAAAAACGTGATACAAAGAATTGAAATTGTATCACGTTTTTACTAGTTTGTTGTCGAGCGAACAGCAAAGTGAGTGTAGTCAATCCCGCGTGCTAGACACCATTCTTTTACTTCACCAGTAAGAATAAAGTCCGTTCGTTGTAAATCAGAAACAGTCTTTTTACCGACAAGTGTCATGATGGCCGTCAAATTTTCTTTCCAATCATTGATTTGGTTAATCGTTTCATCGACACCATCTTTAATGATCATATTTAAAATTAAAGAAGAAATACCAACCGCCTTGGCTCCTAGAGAAAGAGCTTTTACGATATCTAATGGGTGACGAATGCCACCTGAAGCAAGGATGTCAGCAGTGGTTAAGAATTCTTGTGCTTCTAGTAAAGAGATGACAGAAGATTGTCCCCAATTTTCTAAGTAATCTATTTTATTGGTTTTACGCCGGTAGTTTTCAATTTGAGCAAAGTTTGTGCCGCCTTTTCCACTAATATCAATCGTTTTTACGCCAGTAGCTAGAATAGATTTGATTGTTTCTCGACTCATCCCGAAACCAACTTCCTTAGCAATAACAGGAACATCTAATGCAGCGGCGATAGCACTTAATTGTTCAAGCCAATTAGAAAAATCACGATCTCCTTCGGGCATAATCAACTCTTGAGGAGCATTGATATGAATTTGTAAAGCATCAGCCTTTAATAAGTCGACAGCTTTTTTAGCATTTTCAACCGTTTGACCTGTTCCAAGATTAGCAAAGACTAGACCAGTGGGATTCACGTCTCTTATAATGGTAAAACTGTCTTTTACACTCGGATCTTTTAAAGCTGCACTTACTGAACCAGTTGACATAGCGATACCTGTTTCGTGAGCAACGGTAGCAAGCTTTTTATTGATTTTTTTTGTCCAGTCACTGCCACCGGTCATTGCATTAATATAAAAAGGAACATCTAACTGAAATGAAGCAAAAGAGGTTGAAAGGTCAACTTCTTCAACAGACATTTGAGGGAAAGAATGATGGACATAATGGAGTGCATCAAAATCAGATTTAGAAGATTCTTGAAAAAAATTCATCGCTAAAGAGACATGTTCATTTTTTCGGTTATTTGCAGGGTTCATGAAGATCATCCTTTCTTTTTACGAGCTATTTAGTTGTATAAACGTGTAGAGGCAAATTCGTGATGCCTTCTTTTTCCCAAGCGGTCATTAAAGGCAATAAGCCTTCTCTACGATTAAACAAGACAATTCCGCAGTCGCCACCACCAGCACCAGATGATTTTGCTGCACCGTGATACTGTTCAGCTACGTTACACAATTGAGTTAAGGCAGGAGTTTCAATAATGACACCCGTATCTTGACTCATCTTTATTAAAAGCGCGCGATTTTTTCTAATCTGTTGTTGAATCATTTGGATGTCGTTGTGTTGAAATCCTTCAATCATTTGGTTCACACATTGCTTGCTGTCTTTTAAAAAGTTGTCGTACGCATTTTTATCACGGTTTCTTTGATTGGTTACTTCATCAACTAAATCTGAAGTAGAAGCAGGCGAACCTGTCCAACCAATAACTAAACGCAAATCACGAGGTGGCGTTAAAGGCTTAATAGAAAGCAGAGGCCAGTCAGTGTCAATTAATTCTTTTATAGAGTATTGTTCCTTTTTTTGTTGAGAAGCGACCCAATCACGATCAAAAGTAGTAAAGGCTATCCAGCCACCATAAACACTCGCTGCTACATCTCCACAAGACCCATTGCTTTTGACAGACAGATGAGCTAATGCAGCTAGTTTAAACACTACTTCATCATTAGAATCTAAGGTATAAAACTGGCACAAAGCTTTGATAGTAGCTACAGTAACAGCAGCACTAGAACCTAAGCCATACTTTCGACCGTTAGAGCTATCTAACTCACTGTCTATTGTTATACTAAAAAATGATAGCTCTTTATTCAGTTCTTTGGCGTATTTTTCTGTAACGGTAATCGCCGCTAAAATATAATGAAAAGGATTTTCTCGTTTATCCAAGACCAATTGATCATTATGTCTTCGCCATAAAATCGGTAAATTTCCATATTGGAAGGAAGTAATGCTGCCAACATGTTTTGTCTGTTCAAGTGATACTGTAATAAACTGATCAACGGCTACAATAATAGCGGGATGGCCAGGTTCGACCACGGCATATTCACCTGCAATATAAAGCTTACCAGGTGCTGAAACTTCTATCATTTCTTGTTTCCTCCTTTGAGATTCAATCCAATTCTCTACTCTGTCAGAATTTTGAGACCTTCACCAGGTTTAGCAATGATTAGTTGCTCTGGGTTAAACTGTTTTGCAAATCGCGCTTTTATTTTTTTACTATCCGTTAAGCGACAAAGAACTTTGACGTTTGGACCAGCATCCATTGTAAAATAACAAGGAATACCTTCTTTTCGCAATTGTCGGACCAGTTGCATCGCGACGACACTATCTGGTTCCCAATAAGAAAGAGGAGGATTAGCGCCTAACATGGTACCATGCATTTTCATTCCATTGCTTTCCGTTAGTTCACCCATTTTTTGGAAATCTTGTAAGGAAATAGCTTTTTTAATCTCGATTAAATCGTTAGCTGTACTATCTAGCCAACCGGCATAAAATGGTGAAGTCTTTACTGTGTTTTTCATTCCTTCACGACTAGACATTTCTTTTTTACGGCTGTTAACAACGACGACAACCATTCCGATATCCCAATCAGCATCATCAATAGGCACAGCATAAGAATCAGCAGCGCAAGTGCCCATTTGCCATTCAACAAAGCCACCATAGATGCTACGTGTAGCTGATCCAGACCCTCTACGTGCATAGAGAGACAATTCACGTTGAGAGAGCTGAAGATGACACGCTAAGTTAGCAGCACCTGCTAAAGCCGCCATTCCAGATGCAGAAGAAGCTAGGCCAGCTGCTGTAGGTACAAAGTTGGTGCTTTTAATTAACGCAGGAGAAGAAATGCCAGCAGGTTCTCTAAATAAATTTAAGAAAGTACTGACTTTTTGTGTAGCTGTTTCATTTTGTAAACAGCCGTTTAAGAAAAAAGTATCAGATTCAAGAGAGTCATCAAAAGTAACAGAAGTATCTGTATAGAAAGCATCCAACGTTAAAGAAAGACTGCTACTAGCTGGTAAGATAAGCGATTCGTCTCTTTTCCCCCAGTACTTTATTAAAGCAATATTGGTATGTGCTCGTACTATTTTTTCAGTCATTTTATTCGCCCTTTCTCATGTTGTAAAGCCATGTGTGCTGAGCGCCTGCTCTTAATAAATCTTTAGAGAGTCGTTTAGCAGCAGTTTCGTTTTTTGCTAAGGCAATCATACAGCCTCCACGTCCGCCGCCGGTTAGTTTCGCACCTAATGCACCTGAATCTAGCGCAGCATCAACAAGCCCATTTAATTCATGACTACTGACACCTAACGAGTCAAGCAAGTGGTGTGCTTGAGTCATGTTAGTTCCTAAGGCAATAGCTTGATCTTTTTCAATAGCTAATTTAGTGTCTTTAGCTAATTGACCTAATTGTTTTATCAAGTAATCGGTTTGTTCAGGTGCAGTGTGATACAATTGTGCAATATTTTCGACTGCCTCTTTTGTTTGGCCTGTGATACCTGTATCGGCCACGACCAAGTAAGCAGTCATATTAAGTGGAAAGAATTCAAATTCTTGATTCTTAATATAGTAAAGAGGGGAGTTGCTACTAGTCATAGCTGCATCTAAACCGCTCGGATTGCCGTGTGCAATCGTTTCAGAGATATTGGTTAATTCTAACAGAACAGTGTTAGATAAAGGTTCATCAAAATAGCGAAACAAAGCACGAATAGTAGCTACAGCAACAGCAGCGCTAGAACCCATTCCTCTTTCAGCAGGAATGGTACTAGTGATAGTAACAGTAAAGTTTTCTAAGGGCCTAGCCATGGTTTTGACGGTTTCTTTAATAACGGTTGCTAAATTTAATAACCGTTTAGGAGCTTGAGATAACGGTCCTTTATAAAAAAAACAATCTAATATAACGGGTCCAGTCGTTGTTTCAATGACCGTTTCAATCGCAGTAGCAAGAAAAGGAATTGCGATAGCGGGTTCATTGTAAACAACAGAATGTTCGCCCATTAAGATAATTTTTCCGTTTGATATACCCGTTGCTTTCATAAGAAATCTCCTTTTTTAGTTTATTTTTATAAGAGAGTTAATTTTTCAATAATCCAAGGTGCAGCATATAGTGTCATAAACTGAATACCATAATTCACACCCATCTTATTTAATGAACCACAAACAATTCCAATTAATAAGACTCCAAAGATGTTAATTAGTCCTGCATCCATATAAGCTAGCAACAAGATGAAAGAAATAAACAATCCAAGAACAGCTTCATGTGGAATTTTAGTTAATACAAAGCGCGAAATGACTTCAGCATAGCGATTAATAACAAAATAAGATAGACTGCTCGCAATTAAAGCCCCTACTAAAATAGCCCAAACAAAATCGCTTCGACTTAGCAAATGGTGTAAATTATTATCAACAGTAAAAACAGGTGGAGCATTGAATAGGGCATTTCCTGGTCCAATAGATGTCGGAGACAATGGAATACCTAAGGCAATTAATGGGATAATAATACCAGATAAGTAGGTTGATTGTGCTAAAGCACTCATAGTTGTGATGCTTGTAGAAGCTTTTTCAATTAAATCTTTTTTACGATTTCCTGCAGCTCCACCAATTAAAATAATCAAGCCAACTGGACTTAAAACAAAGAAAAAGTTCGCTAACATAGCCGCAAAAGAAGCCGATTTTAATTCTGATTTTGTTAGAATGTTTAATGGATTTAACGTTTGTTTGCCACTCATTTTATTAGAAAGTGTAATAGCTTTTGGTTGATCTGTTAACATGCTTAGTTGACCTTCTTTTGTTAAGAGTGAAAACAATGAGATAATTAAAGGCCCAATCGTAATTCCTAAGAAGAAAGATGTCGTGATGGTGGTTTCTCTAGGAACAACTTCCATCCCCCAATAAAGGTACCGCAAACTTTGAAACAATAGCGCCAAAGGAATAATACTTAATAAAGCTAAAACTTTATTTTTTCCGATTAAGGATAAAAACACGGCTCCACTAACAAACAATAGTGGAGCATATGGCTGAATAATTGTACCATAAGGAGCAAGTAAATTAGCCACAATAAGTGAAATAGGAATAGAAATAACGGTACCGATTAATGAACCAGCAGCCATCTTTTTAATAGTTATAGCGGACAGGCCTTTATTTTTCAAAAAAAGAGCGTGCTCAATCATTGGACTAGACATGACGCCGCCCGGTAAACCAACAAGTGCGGTTGGCATTGCATTAGTCAAATTCAGTGTTATGATAGCTGAAATAAAAAAAGTTAAAATAATGATTGGTGATGCTCCGGCTAGAACAAGTGCAAGTGTGACGGGAAGAAGCACAGATGTTTCATCTGTTCCTGGAATAAACCCAATAAAGGTATACAATAAAAAAGCGGATAAAGAAGCAAGAATCATTTGAGAAAGCAAAAGAATTGTCATTCGTCATTCACTCCTTGTTGAGTGAGGTGTTGCTCATTAGCTTCAACGGCATCGGTTATGACACGTTTTGGTTTAATAACCACACTTGAAACAATAAAGCCAATCAAGGCTCCAACTAATCCAAAGAAAAGTTGTTTTGTTTTATCATCAGCAGGTGCTAAGAAAAAGGCCCCCATCGTTGAGAAACTTGAGAATGAGATGGCTAAAACTAAACTTCTGATAGCAACAACATCTCCCCAAATTTCAACCAATTTATTTTCTTTCATATTCATCCTCCTATTAATAGCAATTACATGATACAACAAAATAATAAAAAAGAAGCTATCCACTCTATCCTTAACAAACTCATACTACACTAAATAGCGTATTCCTGACTAGTTAAGTTTCTTTAAAGATAACGCATCTAATTAAATACATTGAATAGAAGACTACAAATAAAACAAATTATTTGTTATACTCATACAGAAGTTTAAAAGAACATGGAGGGCCGCTGCATGAAAGAATCAGCAACATTTCATATTATCGAACGGGATGAATGGAAAGAATTAAATATAAAGACAGTTGCTCCATTGAGTCATCAAGAATTAGAAGAATTAACGGGTTTAAATGACCGTATTTCTCTCTTAGATGTAGAAGAAGTTTATGTACCAATTATCCAATTATTAGATGTCTATATTCGCCAATACGAACATTTACAAGCGAAAAAGAATGCTTTTCTAGGGCAAGAAATTGTCAAAAAACCTTATATTATTGGGATAGCAGGAAGTGTTGCTGTAGGTAAAAGCACGGTTGCACGGTTATTACAGACACTTCTTTCTCGTGTCTACAAGGAAAAAACGGTTGATATGATCACGACAGATGGCTTTCTTTATCCAAATGAGATTCTAAGAAAAGAACAATTAATGGATCGAAAAGGCTTTCCTGAAAGTTACGATATGGCAAGATTGATTGCTTTCTTAGGAGATGTAAAAAATGGGAAAGAACGAGTGGTTTCTCCCGTTTACTCTCATCAAATTTACGATATTATTGAAGATGAATTTCATGTGTTAGATCAACCCGATATTCTAATAGTAGAAGGCATTAATATTCTTCAGTTGCCAACAAATGAACAAATTTATATTAGTGATTTTTTTGATTTTTCCATTTATGTGGATGCTGAACCAGATCAGATTGAAAAATGGTATCTAGAACGCTTTGGTACATTATTGGATACAGCCTTTATGGATCCAAGTAACTATTATTACTCGTATGCTCAAGGTGATCGAGCAGATGCCTTTTTAATGGCACGAGGCATTTGGAAAAAAGTTAACTTGAAAAACTTAACGGAATTCATTATGCCGACCCGAAATCGAGCAGATTTAATTCTGCATAAAAGTGAAAATCATTTTATTGACCGTTTATTGCTTCGAAAGTATTAAAAAAAAATGAAAAAGCGTTTTCGACATATTGATTTGTCCATCCATACTCGATACAATGAAGCGTAACAGAGAAGTATAATCTAAATTAGATAACGAACTGGAATGAATAAAAAAATAGATGGGGTGAATGGTGTGGCAATAACGACTGATTTGACAGAGATTGAAAAGATTGTTGTACTGGATTTTGGGAGTCAATACAATCAGCTAATAACACGACGCATTAGAGAATTTGGCGTGTTTTCTGAACTGATTTCTCATAAAGTAACAGCAGAAGAAATAAGCAAGATGAATGCTAAAGGAATTATTTTTTCAGGCGGACCAATGAGTGTGTATGATGATGGCGCTTATTCTGTTGATCCTGCAATCTTTACATTAGGCATTCCTATCTTAGGTATTTGTTATGGCATGCAATTGATGACAACGGCATTAGGTGGAAAAGTAGAAGCAAGCTCAAACCGCGAATACGGTAAAGCAGAAATTAACCTAACAGATACTTCTGCACCTTTATTCGGTGGTTTAGCACGAACAGAAACGGTTTGGATGAGTCACGGTGACTTGGTTACTCAAGTACCTGTAGGATTTGAAGTTGCTGCAACAAGCCAACACTGCCCAATTGCGTCAATGATTGATTCGAAAAGAAACTTCCACGCAGTCCAATTTCATCCAGAAGTGCGCCATACTGAACGAGGCAATGAGATGTTAAAAAACTTTGCTTTCGCTGTTTGTGGTTGCGAAGGGAATTGGAGCATCAGTAACTTTATTGAAATTGAAATTGCAAAGATTCGTGAAACAGTTGGAACTAAAAATGTCTTGCTAGCGTTATCAGGCGGAGTAGACTCAAGTGTTGTTGGTGTCTTATTGCAAAAAGCTATTGGTGACCAACTAACGTGTATCTTTGTTGACCACGGCCTATTGCGTAAAAATGAAGGCGATCAAGTTATGGATAGTCTAGAAGGTAAATTCGGCTTAAATGTTATCAGAGTAGATGCTAAAAAACGCTTTATGGACAAATTAGTAGGCGTAAGTGATCCTGAACAAAAGCGTAAAATTATTGGAAATGAATTTATTTATGTTTTTGATGATGAAGCGACAAAATTAAAAGGGATTGAATTCTTAGCACAAGGAACCCTTTATACAGATGTGATTGAAAGTGGAACAGACACAGCTCAAACGATTAAATCACACCATAATGTAGGCGGACTTCCTGATGATATGCAATTTAAATTAATTGAACCACTAAATACCTTATTTAAAGATGAAGTACGTGAATTAGGAATTGAATTAGGTATGCCAGAAAGCTTAGTTTGGCGTCAACCTTTCCCGGGTCCTGGCTTAGGAATACGTGTACTTGGCGAACTAACAGAAGAAAAAATAGAAATTGTGCGTGAAAGTGATGCTATTTTACGTGAAGAAATTGCATTAGCTGGACTTGACCGTGATGTATGGCAATACTTTACTGTATTACCTGGTATTCGCAGTGTTGGTGTGATGGGTGATGGCCGTACGTATGATTACACTGTTGGAATTCGTGCAGTGACCTCAATTGACGGTATGACAAGTGATTTTGCTCGCCTCCCTTGGGATGTCTTGCAAAAAATATCTGTGCGTATTGTAAACGAAGTCGCAAACGTTAACCGTATCGTGTATGACATAACGAGTAAACCACCATCAACAATTGAGTGGGAATAAAAATAGAAAAGCTGTTAGACGTTGTTAAAACAACGTTCTAACAGCTTTTTATTGCTTTGTACTTAAATTGAACTTAATTTTTAAATCATTCATTTGTTTGGCCATATCCTGTTGCTTATTTGGGTAGAGATGACTATATGTCCGAAGCGTTGTTTCTATCTCTTCATGACTTACTCTTTGCTGAATAAGAATAGGCGAGTAACCTATTTCAACCAACAGCGATGCATGAGAGTGTCTTAAATCATGTATTCTAATTTTTTAACGTTTACAATCCTAGAACCATATTTCATTTTGTAAATAAAATTTATTTACAGAAAATAGTCTCGTATCTGGATTATAATCATATATTTTATCTATATATTCGTCTAAGTATTCAAACAAAAATTCGATAATGAAATCACTCTTTTAGACTTTTTGTCTTTGGATCAGATATGATATCTTTGCTTTTCAATCTAGCATAAGACTTATTTATATCGAGAGTTAAATCATCTCTATTAAAGGCTTTACCATTAAGAGCCAGTAGTTCACCGGAACAAATATCGGTCAAAAATAACAGGTTAAAAATTAATTTGCTTGTTGGCTTATCTGATACAGCTTTAATAAATTGATTAAATTCATCTAATGTCCAAAATTGCATTGTATCAGCATGTTTTTTTCCAATCGTTCCAGTTTTATGAATAGGACTAGATGGTAAGTTATAAAATTTAACAGCATAGTTTAAAATAGCTGAAACTTGATTATTAATAGTCTTGATATAAGTTTGGCTTAACTTTTTACCTTGAGAAGTTTCTTGCTTTAATAACCAATTCTGCCATTTCCTTATTTTCAAGGAATCTATTTGATTAATAGGTAAGTCTTCAAAAAATGGTAGTATCTTTGTATTAATTACATATTTTTTGTTTTCTAAAGTCGTTTCTCGAAGCCTGTGACTACAATCTTCCATATAGTCATCCAGTAGTGATTTAAAAGTTATCTCAGGACTGCCTTATAAAGTTAATAAAAACTCTTGTTCGTACTTAATCGCATCGCCTTTTCTAATAAAACCACGCTTCTTTTTTTGCTTTCTTTCACCAGAATTAGTTTCATAGTAAAATCTTGAAGTCCATGTATTGTTTTCTTTGTATGCTGGCATTTCTTTTCTTCCTATTATCTGTCAAAATAGGATATAATAAAAAGACCTATTTTAAGGTTGATTTGTTTCTTGGAACACCACTTTCGCTTTCGTAGGGGATAGTGGTGTTCTTTATTTATTTACATAATATTCTTCTAGTTGTTTATAGGCATGTTGTAGTTGGGCTATATATTCTGAAGTAGATTGTTTAAGTGAATATTTTGTTGATCTACCTTTTCCTTCTTGTTGAACTAAATCATTTTCAATTAATATTTTAATAGATTGGTCAAAGTAATGTTTTGAAATATCTAAGTTTTCTCGTATTTCAGAGCTAGAAATAGGAAGTAGGTTCTTAAGCACAAATCGCAATATCTTTTTTTCATTTTCGCCTAAATCAGGATGAGCATCTGCTATATCAAGTTTCCATAGTCTTATAGTAGTTTTATAGGGTTCTATTTTTATATCTGGAAGTTTTAGTTTATTTTTTTGAGCTGCTTGAAATATTTTTGGTCCCCCTGATCCAGCTCGCTCGCACAACCCAACTCTTCTGAATAAAGTAACGATAGTATTGTTTCGTGGTTTTGAATCTCCACCTCTTACAAATTCTTCAATAGATATTTTCATATTTCCTGGATTAGAAAACAAGTAAAAACCTTGATATGTTTCAATTTTTATAGCTTCGTACGTGTAAAATAGTTCTCGAGAGGATATTATCTTTTTACTAGCAAAAATAAAGAAGGCGTTCTATCATAAATGTATGCTTACGCGGCAAATACATAAATGGAAGAGGCCTTCTTATGGATAACATTATATCAAAATTATACAAAATAATAAAGGAATCAAGCGATTTAATTGCTACAGAAGAATCTATTCAGCTTTATATGTATGAAGTATTTACGGAATTATTAGGAGATATATTTATACACATAAACCAAACGATTAAGGAACAAAAGCAACAAGAAGGATGGAAAGTAAAGCGAGAAGATTGGAAAACAGTCCAATTTATTTTTGGGTCTGTCCGTTACCGTCGTACTTTAATGGCAGATCAAGAGAATCAAAATCATTATCCATTAGATGAGTGGTTGGGGATTCGAAAATACCAACGTCACAGTCCACTCGTAGAAGTCAAAGTAGCAGAGTTAGCCAGTAAGTGTACCTATCGGGACACCGCTGAAACACTGAAAGAGTGGACAGCAGTAACGATGAGCCATCAAACAGTAGGCAGCCTCCTTAAACGAGTGGGAGAAGCACAAGCGCATGAAGACGAAGAAATGGTGATCGAGCTAGAAGAGTCAGCAGCGTTACCAGAAGGAAAAAAAGTCGATTATTTCTATGCCGAAGCAGATGGTGTATTTGTCCGTGGGACAACAAAGAAAAAAAGTTTAGAGGTTCATCATGCAATTGTTTATGAAGGCTGGCAGAAAAATGGAAAGAGAGTCTCCTTGAAGGAGCCTAAAGCCATTATGACGACTAAAAAGACGGCTGGTTTTTGGGCAGAAGTACAGGCTTTTACAGCGACTCATTACGCGTTACAACACGCTCAAATCATTACCAATAGCGATGGTGGACCAGGCTATACCGCAGATAAATTCCAAGAAACTTTTTCGCAGTCGAATTATCCCGTGTTGAATCAATTAGACGCTTATCACATCTTTCAAGGCCTGAACCGTGCTTTTGGTGTACAAAGTAATCTCTTTAAACAGAACATTCATCAAGCGCTTAAAAAACATGATTTAGAGGCCCTAACGATCTGGTTGGACACTTATGAAAGTACCTTAGAAGAAACACAAGCAGTAGAAAAACTGACTAGTTTTCGAACTTATCTTTTAAGAAATTGGGATCGGATTTTTGATTGGCGAGAAAAAGTAGAACAAGTACCGAAGGATGCCAGAGGTTTAGGCGCAATGGAATCGAATCAACGTCATATTTCTTATCGGATGAAAAAACGTGGAATGCATTGGAGCGAAGTCGGTTGTGAAGCCATGGTAAAAGTGAAACAAGGGATCTTAAATCAAACGTTACGTGAAGCTTATCTTCACCAGCAAACTAGAAGTACAAGACAACAACGTAAGGTGAAACAAACCGTTCGTGTATCGTCTTTAATGCATCAAAAGACGCGTCAGTCAGTTGGGGCAAAGAAAGGGACGATTCCGTTTTATGCCCCTCATTCTTCAGCAATGGGGCAGTTAATTAAAAGTTTTCGATAATTCCTGTCTGTTTGGGGAAGGTTCCATTTTTTTGGAACGTTCTCCAAACAGATGGGCCAGCAAACGGCAAAGCCGTGCGGTAGCAGATAGGTGTACAAAAATAGAACGCCAAACTAGCCTAGTAATAGGACGACCGAGAAAAACTTGACACAAACTATAGCTTCATTATGATTGTAATCAGCATGTATTAAAGCATTAGCTAAACCTTCTCGTAGCGCTATTTCGAAATCACTAGTTACGCTTGATCTTGATAATTCATCGTCTAGTTGAAACTCTTCGGAAAGAGTAATTTTCAATTTTTGAAGTACAATCCTAAAGAAATCAAAAACGTTTATATTAGGGTAAGAAGGATCTCCAGTAGCAACTCTATCAATCCATCTGCCACTGGACATAGCTTTATTTTGGTAATCTAAATGAAAATGAGGAATTAAATCCGTTATGGAGTTATACTTACCGAAAAATAATAACCCGCCAGTTGATAATTTGTAACCACCTGATGAAGCATTTCTATCTTTTTTATAAGCACCTACTTCAATTAATAAATCTTCAATAGGCATTCCAATGAACTTAGAATCTTCATCCTCACCAATTAGCATCCTTCTATAATCTTCTATAGAAGTTCTACTTAAATCCTGTATGTCATAATTTTCAAGAAGCTCGTTATCGAGGTCATCCTTAGAATTACGTATCATATATTTTAATTCGTCTTCAGACGCATGTCTATCGGTTTCGTATTCACGTATATACGTTTTCTTTACATTTTGATTTAGGTATATAGGTTTTTTATTCTGAGGAGCTTGCGGAACAAATATTTCAATTACTTTTTTACCATCAAATATTCGAACTGTAACCCTATCCTCCTGTATACAATTGTAATTTACTTTTTGTTTATTATTCAAACTCGTAAACAGTTCTGATAAAATTTTATCTTCATTATCTACTCCTATTATCTCAAAATGACCTTTTTCCCCTTCTGCTATACCTAGAACTACGATACCGCCATCTGTATTTGCAAAAGAAGAGTATGTCTCCCAAAAATCTTTTGGTAATGCTTTTTTACCTTCTTTGTATTCAATATGTTTACCCTCTTTTTTTAATGAAAATTCTTCTTTCGCAGACATACTACAACTCCTTTATTTTTTATTTCTACCGATTAATATAGTTAAGCATTATTGATAGGTTAATGTTTAGCTATATTTTCTACTGATTAGAGAGAAATTTCTACTGATTATGATTCATAAAATTAATAATTTAAATTTTGTCACTAGTGTTGCATGAAACATTGTATGTTTCACAAATTTGTTTATATTATTCCAATATGCAAAAAAGTCCTTTATACTGAACTCAGATGACTCATCCAAGACCAATAAAAAGGACCAAACTCATGGATAAGTATAAAACAAATTCTGCTTTTAATAAATGGTTTTCTTCGATTAAGCTAGATTTTTTACCAAGCTCTATTCAAAAAAAGATTGTTGACTTTGATAAATATCATAAGAAACTTAGTTTCTCTCAAGCTCTTCAACTTTTTCTTCATGGAATCAATGACGAAAAAGAAAGTCTTAGAGAGATGAATGCGGCTTTTGTTTCGAAAGAACTTCAAAAAGAAATGGGCATGACTAGTATCAGTTATTCCCAGCTTTCTAGAACTCTATCAAAAATAGATTCAGAGATTCTTTTAGCTATTTTTAGTCAGCTAGTTAGTCAGGCTAAAAATAAAAGGCCCGTAACGAAACGAAATAGTCTCTATCTAATTGATTCTTCGACGTTTTCACTTAACCAAAATCTTTATCAATGGGCTGATTTTCGTAAAACAACATCAGGAGTTAAGCTTCACTTAAAGCTCTGCTTTATGGATAATGACCATCTTTACCCAGATGAATTTACACTAACTAACGCCGTCGAGCACGATACAAATCAGTTAGAAGTATTGGTTAATCAACCTGAAGCGACTTATGTGTTTGATCGCGGTTACCTTGATTTTGAACGATTAGATACGATGCACTCGCAGGGCTACTTCTTTGTGACAAGAATCAAAAAGAATACAAAAGTTCATGTTTTAGAACCCTTAGTAGCTTCTAAGAGTGAGTCCGTTATCAGCGACCAAATGGTCGCATTAGGTGCTCAGAACCATCTAACGTCCAGATTTCGTTTAGTAACCGTTCAAGATAAAAAGGGGAAAACTCTCCAGTTTATTACCAATCGTTTTGACTGCTCCTCTACTGACATTGCAGAAATGTATAAAGCACGTTGGCAAATAGAGCTGTTCTTCAAGCATATTAAACAACATATGACGATTAAAAAGTTTTTTTCAAGAAGTGAAAAAGGAGTTGTCAATCAGCTGATTTTAGCCATGATTGCCAGTTTATTAACCTATTTGATTAAGTTAAAAACAAAAAGTAACCAGTCTGTTTTCCAAATCAAACGATTTTTTCGTTATCTGTTATTTCAACCGGCAGAAGAATGGTTTAATCTTTTGATACCGACTTAGATCCTTAAAGAAAGGGTGTCCGTTGGTAATGGAATCAGTTGAATAAGCAAAATTTTCTGGAAATAGTCATCTTTCGCGTAAGCATTCCCTTTTTTTGCCTTTTTTCAGAAAAATAAGAAATGAGGTTAATCAAGCTATGTTTATGCAACACTAGTGAAATTTTGTATGAAATATTCTTATAATTTATCATAATGTCAGTATTACTTTTATTTACACTCCTAATCTTTTGCGAGGACGGGAGTGTTCTTTTTTATGCTTACCTTTTATCGAAATCCATATTCAAATCTCTGCTATCTTCATGTTCCATTAGTTTTTCGTATATTTCTTCTTTAATTGCGTATAATTACTTTCGTATAATTACTTTGCTTCAAAGAATGGAACAGATATAACTTGTTTAGTTCCAGATTTGTCAAAGGTTAAAGTAGTACGGATTCCAGAACCAGCAATAGTTATGTAGATAGCTAAGAATATAAGTCCTCCTAAACCTGAATTAAAAATGTTTCCTAAAGATAATAGTGCAAGTAAACCGCCGATGATTAACGGTGCTAATTTGTATTTTATACCAATCTGAATATTTGAAATTATTTTTAAAGGGATAATGTCCTCTTTAGCACCTACCGGGATTACTCCCATCACCGTATTTGGTACTTTTACTTTTAAAAAATTTTGAATCTATTGAAATTTTTCCTTTAACCAAAAAAACTAAAAGACTTGTAGAAAATGCATGCATAATATAATTTCTCCTAATAATATATGTATATTTAAAAATTATCCCTAACAATTGGCAATGATAGTGATAATTTAATTATAACTTTATTTATTGATAACGCTATTCATTTTTTTATTTAACAACTTTTCCTATAATCCTAACTTGGCTACCATTTAATATGATATCTTGGTATTTATCATTTAAAGATTGCAGGATAATTTTGTCATTATCATAATCAAATTTAACTTTCTTACGAGTACCGCCATCTCCGTCAACTTCAACGATTGCAATTTCTCCATTCACAACATTTTCTTGTTGTTTGTAGAAAACAATACTTCCATCTTTTATTTCAGGTTCCATTGAATCGCCTTGCACAACTAAAGTACATTCGGCTTGCTTAGGAACGTATAACATCGTCTCCATAAGTTAATGGTTCATCAGCAGCCGTTTTGCCGTAGATATGAACTATCTTAGTTTCGTTTTGCTTTTCTAGTTGACGTTCGGTGAAAGAATATACTTTTACTTTTCTATTTACATTTAATTCTTTCATTTAAATGTAATTAAATCTTCAGGTTCAAAACCTAAACCTTCGCTCATGCTGATGACGTTTTCTACATTAGAATTTAAAATGCCACGCTGAAGTATGAAACGAAATGTTGTAGAAGGTAAATTAATTTCGTTGGAAAATGATTTTACGTTGCCAAATCATTTTTCTATCGAGGCTTTCAATTCTTCTTCAATAAACATGGTTGACCTCCCTTTGTTGATAAGCTTATTATAACATGCGAAAAATCGTATTAAAGAAAGGGTGATGTATATGTTGAGCAATTTAGAAGAAGTTAGAAAAAAGAAAAATGTAACTCTTGTAGATATGGCTGATTTATTAGGAGTTAGATATCAAACTATTTCAGATAAGATTTATGGGAAATCCGACTTTAAATTCAGCGAAGCTTTGGTTATTCAAGAAAAGTTCTTTCCAGAATATGAAATCAAATTTTTATTTTCTGAAAAAATTAATAAATAGACGGGATGTAAATCAAATGGACGAAGAAATTCTTCAAGAATTAAAAGAAATAAAAAAACTGCTCCAGATTATTGTGAGTAACCAGGGGTAGGTAACAATTCAGACAAATAAATTAACTATTGATAGTGAAGTTTTTGATGAAATATTTTTTAAAAATGATTTATCAAAGATGCCTGATTTTAATATTTTAACCAATCACAATACTCTTCCAAAAAATTAAGAGTCTTTTTTTATAAAAGAAGGGGTTATTCAATGATGTATAAGGTATTAGCATTGATAAAAATGATTGTTATTGTTGCCGTAATTCTTTTCGTGTTATTTATTTTTCTACTTTCGTTAACTATGAATCCAAGTATCGAACTAATTATATCAATTGTTGCATTGAGAATTTCTGCATATGGATTTATATAGTCTTAGAGAGATCATAAATTATGCCAAAGGCTTTAAATTTTTTTCTATTTGTAACTGAAAAGAAGTCTCTGCCAAAAAAGACGCTTTTGGGAATTTTAAAAGCTAACCCAATTTTATTTGAATCTTTACCGTTAGTCACAATAATAATATCCAAAGTGGTATAAGAATTGGCCTTTAACACTCCATGGTTTTTATCTGGGATTTCGAGTTTTGTAACGCCATCAGAATAGTGGAGGTATAAATCATTATTTCCTATTTCAGCTAAAGATTTTTTTGTAGCTAGATAATAATTCACATTCGTCTCAGGGTTAAAGACTCTCAAGTCAAAAAAACCAATGTCTAATGGTGAGGAGTTAACAATACCGACAGAAGTTTTATAGGCGTCTCTATCCAAGATACTTTCTCTTTTAAGACTGGTCATACTTACATCTTCTTTACTTATAGGATAGATGTTTGGTTGAAAGGTAACAGTTATTTGTTTCCTTTGTCTATAAAGCGCTAGAAAGGAGATCAGCAGTGCGAATAAAGAGATTAGAATTGGAAATTTTTCGAAGATTGAATTATTAAGCATTTTTTTTGCCACCTTATTATTTGTTTCAGCGTAACACGTGCTGATAAGAATATTATCTCATTCAAAATTCTAAATAGAAAGAAAGAAAAATAACATGACAACACAGAAAAAAGATGTGAACGAACGCTTAGAAGAATCCTTAATTCAATTTGTAGAGCGATCAGTAAGTGAAAAAGCGACAACAGTAGAGGTTGAAGTTCTACCAGTTGTCGCAAAAGTATTAGCTAGGATTATTTATCCGAACTATTAAAAGCTTTTTTTACTTCTTCATGAATCGCTAAAAACATTTCCCCGATTCTTTTACCAGAATCAGAATCACTTGCAACTGGAGCTGATGTTTGAAGCTTAGCGATTATTATTTCTTTAGCAATCTGGATAGATTACCATTCGAAATCTACAGCCGTATTAGAATTTTCTTTCATTTTATGTTCACCACGTTTAAAAAGATTATCTCACTCAAAAATAAAAATAGAAAAAAGGAAAAATAACATTACTAATATATAAATATTTAATTTTTAAAGCAGTGAAGTAAGAACACAATTGATTGATGATGAACCATGGTTTGTTGCGAAAGATATAGCAGTGATCTTGGAATACAAAGATACAAAAAATGCTATTAAACAACATGTAGAAGAAGACAAGAAGATGTGGGTGCAGGACACGACCCCATCTATCACAGATTCTTTAGGGAGAAGACAATTTCCTGTGTTTATTAACGAATCTGGTATGTACGCATTAGTTTTTGGTTCTAAATTAGAAAACGCCAAAAATTCAAATGCTGGGTAACAGGCGAAGTTCTCCCTTCCACTGGTAGTTATGAAGTACCAACTGGTCCGATGTCAGCTTTAAAATTGATGTTCGCAGCAACAGGACAAATTGATGAGGAAGTTGAAGAAGTTAAGACTCGCATTCTTGATTTAGAGGAGAATATCAGCCTAAGTCCTGGAGAGTACAACTACGTTGGGGCAAGAGTCATTAAGAAAGTTTTTCAAATTGGAAAAGAACGTTCTTATAATATGAAAAAAGAACAAAAAGTCGAACTGTTTAGAGCTTTGAATAGAGAGAGTGCAGCAATAACGGGAGTAAGAACCAGAAATCAACTTAAACAGAAATATTTTGACGATGTGATTGACTTTATCGATGATTGGGAACCGTCAAAAGCAACTTCAGTGGTTGTTAAGCAATTGGAACTTGAACTGGAGATATAGTACATGAATGAATTGCGAATGGTCAAAGAAAAAGAAAATTTAACACAAAAAGAAATGGCAAAATAGATAAGTGTATCAATTTCAGCTTATACAAAAATTGAATCCAATCATATGAAACCAAGTTTTAATTTCTTATCTAAGTTAAAAAAAGAATTTAAGAATATAGATATGAATGTTTTTTTAAAATAAAAAAACTACTAGCTCACTGACTAAAGTGTCACTAGTAGTACGAATTTTTAAAATCTTACAGATTAGTAGTCAGACTAATCTTCTAACAATATCTGGTTTAGCTTCCAGACATGCTGTTGCTAGATACTAGCTTTTTCTTAAAAACGCTGAGTAAGGTTCCATCTATCTAAAGGTTTTATTGCCGACCTGATTTGGGATTGATAAAAGATCAATCTACACCCTCAGATAGCTCACAGATAAAACATCAAACAATGATAGCAGTTCTCATCATAACGTTTAGTTTTAAAAAAACAACAAAGTAACTGTGAATTGGAGGTTCATAAGTACTTTGAAGGAAAAATTCTAGTAGTTAAATTCAGCAGTATTCAAAAGTTTTGTCATAAGACATCACTCTCCTTGTGTAAGGTTTTGAACATTTTTAATTATACAAGACTTTCATAATAAATGAAATAAAAATAAATAATAGAGGTGATTTAGCATAGGATTTGATAAAGAAACAAACGAAAGATATATACGATTAGATGAGTTAACAGAAGAGTTAACCAAGACCATTACTTCTTATAACTTGCATGCTGTATTACCAAAAGGACCTGTTCAAGATAGTGATGTAGTGGTAACTAAGAAAACACTAGATATAGCTCAAGAAATACACATTATCGGAAGGAAATTGGAGTCTTTAATCGAATTTGAATTAGGGAAGGAGGTCTAAACATCTTAACAACAGCTAGTAGTTCATTTTACCGTGTTGAAGATGTAATGGAAATATTAGAAATCAAAGAAACCAAAGCCTACCAGATTATGCGTCAATTAAATGATGAACTAAAGCAAAAAGGAAAACTTACCGTTGCTGGAAGAGTCAGCAAGAAATACTTTGATGAAAGGATGTACTAGAAGTTAGGAGATAATCCAATGTCAGTAGAAACAATTAAAAAATTGATCTGTTCTAGCAGAAACGTTTATACAAAATAGGAGGACATAAAATGCCATTTCACTATTGGTTAACAGTCATATTCATGTTGGCATTAATTACAACTGGAGCAGTGTTCGCAGCTAAGATAGGTTGGGCTACTTGTCTAGAGCGTAAGGCTTAGCCAGATGAATACTGGGGAGAGGAAGAATGGACTTAGAGAGTGATTTGAAACAATATAGAGCAATGAAAGATAAACAAATGGGGGCATTAGAACATGGATGTACTCATATCGCTTTGATGATGAACAACAAATTAGAAATACTATCTAAGCGCATTGATAAAAGCACGATTAAAAATGAAGTTATTCGATGGAGGAGTTGAATGTTTTATGTAACGAGTAAAGAACTACCAACAGTAGCTTACTTCGCTTGCATGAGTCGTGCGTATGTCTTTAGAAACCTTCTAATAGGTTTGGGATATCAAGCAGCTGTCATGCAAATAGAAAAGGAGTTGTAGTTTTGAGAAAAAACAAATTAATTAGTCATCTAAAAAAGGTAGTAAGCAAAATGAAAACAAGACCTTTATTGCAATGTGTCAATTACAACAAAAACGGTTCATTTTATGCAACGGATAGTCACGTGTTAGTCAAGGTTGCTGATTTCCACGAACACAGTACCGAATTTAATTTAAATTTATCAACAATGGAAGTTAACGAGAATTTTTATCCTGATTGGGAAAGATTAGTTACATTCAAAGACATTACAACGGAGATTGCAGTAGATATAGACTTGCTAACAAAAGCTTTAAAAACTTTCAATGATAAATCCTTACTCAACAACGTTATTGATATGGATATTAAAGATAAAATAATGTCATTAACCTCTCAATCATTACCTGATTTTAAAATCGAAATACCTCTTCATGATTGTGAAGGAGAAATAAAAATAGCATTTCAAACAGACTATCTGATAAATGGATTAGCTTTTATCAAAGATGAAAAAGTCATTAAAAGAGATTTAACGAATAAATTCACGCTGATACAATTCCAATCAATCATTAAACCTTTTAAATTAGTAGCTGAAGATAAGTATGAATATTTGATTACACCAGTAAGGAATTTTAATTAAAGGAGAAATCAAATGTCTGAAAACGATAAAGCGCGGGTTAAGTACTTCAATAACCGACTAGAAAAATTAGATGAAAACTATCAAGAAGAACGTGAGTACTTGATAGGAGAAATCGAGAAAATAAAAAAAGCCAACAAGGATGGCTGTCCTAGTTAGCACCTAAACAAATAATATTTGAATGAATTATACCACAAAAGGAGCGAAACCATGAAAAAAATTGAATTGATCAATATGAAAATCAGAAACTTCAAAGGGTTTAAGGAGTTCGAATTAGAAGCAGATGGAAATGATTTGGTTATTTATGGAGAAAATAGAACAAGAAAGACTTCTTTATTCGATGCTTTCACTTGATCTATATTCGGTGAAAACAGTCAGTTTCTAAGTGATTTTAAATTTATACCCTTAGATGAAAATAATGAAGCTGTCGAACATTTAGAAACAGAGGTTTCCCCTCGAGCTATCAATCGGAGGTAACTCATTGGATAGAATAACAAAGCAATATATTGAAAAATAATTAGAAGATTATCCGAAGATGGATGAATATATTAGACAAAGAAGATTAGAGTTGAAGTATCCTATTGGTCAAATAAACGAGAACATAGGCGGCTCATCTGGTGGAGGTATATCTAATCTAACGGAACGCATAGTATTAACTCTTGAATCAGATAAGGAATTGAACCAACTAGAAGAAACTAAGAACATAATAGAAATGGTTTTAGATACATTGGATGTCAATGCATACATGCTAGTTGAGTTAAAGTACTGGATTAAACCGCAGACAAGAACATGGGAAGGCATAGCGATAGAGGTAGGATATTCAAGGAGTCATTGTTCTAGAGTTAGAGACAGTATTATAGAGTCTATTGCTAAAAGATTAGGTATGGCATGATGAGACTATCATGAGACTTTAAGCACCTATTTATGTTATATAATGCTATTATCAAGAAAAAGGAACGAATTGATATCATTCTTTCGGAAACTCTTGCATTAATTTGTAGGAGTTTTTGGTATAATTATCTAGAAAGGAGAGATAGAATGACAGAAACTTTATGGGGAGTAGTGATTGGCGGGTTAATTACTTTCTTAAGCACTATCATCGGCGGGGTGATTACTTTCATAACAAATTATTTCAATAATAAAAAAGAAGAACTGAGACTTGAAAAATCTTTGCAACACGAGAAAATAAATCTTAAAAGAGAAGATAAATTGGAAAGATTGTATAACATATTGATACCAGTTATAGAGTTGTATGAGAAAAACGAAATAGAGAAAGATACCTTCTTCATAGATTTTCAAATACTTGGAAACGGATTGCGAAGCATATATATAAATGATTTAGAAAAAATTATTGAAAGAAATAAAAGATACATGTCAGTAGACCTAATAAAATCATTCAATAGAGTAAAGAGTACTTATAATTTTGAAATGGAACATAATGGACTTGGTGCTCATATAAACTTTTTAGAAGAGGAGGACGAACGGTTAGTAGACTGCATGTTCGATAATGATAAAAATTTTATAAAAAGAATAGAACAAGAAGCTGAAGATATAGAAAATGAATATACTAAGTAAAGTTCTCTTATTGGTCAAACTCATAAAGTAAACAACCAAATAAGAAAAGCTACTAAAAAAAGCTACTAAAAAAAGCATAAGATAATTTGTTTAAAACGTTGTTATAATGTGAATTGAAAAAAGGTGGAGGAAACTTGGAACGAATCGAAGAAATTCTGACCACAGTAGGAAATAATATAACGGAAATAAGTTTATTTATTACCCCGT
This sequence comes from Carnobacterium sp. TMP28, assembly GCF_047553015.1. Taxonomy (GTDB): domain Bacteria; phylum Bacillota; class Bacilli; order Lactobacillales; family Carnobacteriaceae; genus Carnobacterium_A. The sequence continues at coordinate 1,705,784 of NZ_CP180212.1, read as the reverse complement.
TTTCATTTGTATCGTATTTATTTTTGAGTTACGCTCAGTATGTATGGAAGAAGATTCATTATACTAAAGCCGTAAAAAGCATATGGTATTTAGCAGTTGGAATTGGAGAAGTTATTGGAGGTGGAAGATTTTATCTTCTGGTGATTCTCATGATATTTATGGACTGCGTTGATTCCTTTGTTGAATTTTTAGAAGAAAGAAGAGCACTTAAAGACCTTTGAACAGGTCTTTTTTAATACATAAAATTACAAAACAAACACTTGTATGTGAAGGTGGTGAAACTGGAAGATGGATAAACTTGAACAAGCTGAGCAAGACTATATGCATGGCATGAAATATAAAGATATTGCAGATAAATATGGCATATCAATCAATACAATTAAATCTTGGAAACAACGAAATGGTTGGTCTAGAGATGGTAAGGAAAAAGGGTGTATACAAAAAAGTAAAGGTGCACCCAAAAACAATCAGTATACAAAAGGAAATAAAAGTGGCAGTGCTCCTAAAGGAAACAAAAACGCAGTAACTCATGTCTTGTTTGCTAAGTGGCTTCCTGAAGAGTCTAAAGAAATAATGGAAGTTCTAGGAAACAGAGGACAAACAGATATGCTTTTGGATTCCATAATATTCCAATATACAGCAATTATAAGAGCGCAGAATATTATGTTTGTTAAAGATCAAGATAATATGACAAAAGAAAAAAACAGGAGAGATATGGGGAGAGCATAGCGCAGGTGAAAGCTTTACAGTCCAATTTGCTTGGGATAAACAAGTTGCTTTTATGAACGCTCAATCTAGAGCCCTAAGAGAGTTACGCTCTATAAACAAACAGTTTGTATCGTTCTCTGATGAAGCGGATGAGAGACGTTTGAAGTTAGAACAAATGCAAGCTGGACTAGATTTAACAAAAGCTCAATCGTTCAAAGTAAAAGCTGAAAATGGTGATTTTGATGATGAGATTATTGAAGATGATGGTTTCATGGATGCAATAAATAGAATGGTCACGAATAAATAAGTGTGGCTAGATGAAGACTAGGTTTAAAAGAAAACGTGCTTCATTCATATTTAGTCCCTTTTCTACTAAACAACTGCAGGTGTTAAGTTGGTGGAAACATCCAAAGCATAAAGAGGAAGACGCGATAATATATGATGGTTCTGTTCGTGCAGGTAAAACTCTTATCATATCACTATCCTATATTATTTGGTCTATGTATTCATTTGATGGACAACAATTCGAGATTACAGGCAAGACTATCGGATCATTGAGACGTAACGTTATCAACTTATTGAAGATTATTCTATTCTTTAGAGGTTATAAGGTTAAAGATTTAAGAAGTGACAATATTTTAGAGATTACTAAAGATGGTAAAACTAACCATTATTTCTTATTTGGCGGTAAAGATGAATCCTCACAAGCCGTTAGTCCTCGGACTAATGGCTGCAGGGTTCTTTTTTGATGAAGCGGCATTAATGCCTAAGTCCTTTATTGACCAAGTAACAGTTCGTTATTCGGTTGAAGGCGCAAAGCTTTGGTTTAACATGAACCCTGAAGGACCGTATCATTAGTTCAAATTAGAATGGATAGATAAATTAATTGAAAAGAACGCTTCGCATATCCATTTTACTATGGATGATAATCCCTCTCTATCAGATAAAGTTAAAGATAGATATAAACGGATGTATTCAGGTGTTTTTTATATGAGTTTCATCTCGGGTTTGTGGGTTATGTCAGAAGGAATAATTTAGGATAACTTTGATAAAAATACAATGGTAGAGGATTTACCTAAGGATGCTGTATGTAATAAGTATTATGTATCAATTGACTATGGTACTCAAAACCCTACTGTATTTCTATTATGGGGTAAGTATCTAAGCACTTGGTATTGCTTAGATGAGTATTATCATAGTGGACGAGAAAGCAGTCGTCAGAAAACTGATAAAGAATATAGTGATGATTTGAGAGAGTTTGTAGGTAGTAGAAAGCCAACAATAATTGTTGACCCTTCTTCTGCTTCTTTTATTGCTCAATTACGAAAGGATGGATTTACGGTAGAGAGAGCTAAGAATAATGTCTTAGACAGAATAAGAGCGACTCAAACGGCTATGAACGAAGGCACAATTAAGTTTACAAACAACTGTAAGCATCTATTTAAAGAGTTTGCTTCATATGTTTGAGATGAAAAGGTAGCTCTTAGTGGAACAGACAAACCAATTAAAGAACACGATCATGCTACAGATGCATTAAGGTATTTTGTATTTAAACTTATCTTTAAGAAAGCGGCTAAAACAGGTAGCAAGTCTAAATATGGCATAAGATAAGGAGGTAAACCATGGCAATAGCAATTGATAGAGAATTAGCAGGAGATATCAATAACCCTTCTGCAGAGGTATTAAAGTATTGTATCGAGCAACATCAAAAAGAACTTGTACGTCTTCAAAAGTTATCTGATTATTATGATTGTAAACACGAAGTATTAGAGCGTAAGTTAGAGAATGAGAACGCAAAGAACGTTAAAGTTATGGTGAATAACGCTAAATACACAATAGATAAGAAAGTTGGTTTCTTAGTGGATAATCCTATTTCATATAGTGCTGGCAAGGATAAGAATATTGATCCGGTGCTAGACACATATGAAGATATGGATGTTGTTTTTAATGATACTGAATTAGAGAAAGACTTATCTGTATTCGGTATTGCTTTAGAACTTATTTATTTAAGAACTGTACCAGGTAACGATAAGGAAACAAAAATCAGAATTAAAGTGATTGATCCAAGAGGAGCATTCCTTGTAACGGATGACACTATAGAAAATAGCTCGTTGCTTGCAGTTCATTACTATGAAAAATTTGGTTTGGATAGCAAGTCTATAGGTTAGTTAATAAACGTCTACACAATTAACAATAATATTTCTCATAAAGCTAAAGACTTAACATTGAAAGACATGACTATAAATAAAGCTAAACAGCAATATTTTGGTGGAATACAAGTTATTGAATACCGTATAAGTGATAAAGAAGCCTTCATTGATGCCTTGCTTATCATCTATGGATTCTCCTCGGAAGGTAATGTTAGTGACGGTATGATTGAAGCTCTTGCTAAAGGAGACGATGGTGCAGCAGTTGAATGGCTAACAAAGACATTTGACGAGTCATAAATACAATTATTATCTAAATCAATTGAAAATAATATTCATAAAGTAACTTATGTACCGAATATGAATGATGAAAACTTTGCTGGAAATATTAGTGGAAAAGCAATGAAATATAAATTATTTGGTCTTTTACAGCTGATGTCAATCAAATAAAGATATATGACTAAAGGTTTGCGTCAAAGGCTGCAGTTAGTTGCTAATATGATTAATTTAAAAGGTGAGAATATCGATGTAAGTGGTGCTAAGATTAAAATTAAACCTAACTTACCAATCAATACAAGCGATATTATAGATCAGATTGTCAAGGCCATTGACATCCTACCTTTAGAAACTTTATTATCTTGGTTACCGGATATTGATGACTCTAAAGAAGAAATAAGCAAATTGAGTGAACAAAAGAAACAAAATATCGAGATGGCTAATATACTTGGTGATCAAGATGCAAGCCATAATGATTTAGATGATAAACCAGAGGAGGATGGCGATGAAGTACTAAAAGATTAAGAAAGAAATCGTTGAAGCTATCCAAATCAATAAAGAAAATGCCGAAGAGCTACTTTATTTTGTAGGTGCTGATCCTTTACACAAGGAAGATGTCAAAAGTTTTATAAGAGATATCGAATCTAAAGGTATCTATTTAGAATCGTCTGAAGGCACTAAGTACGCTTTAGTTGGAGATTACATCGTTAAAACAAATGAAAGCTATAATATTGTTATTGGTTCGTTATTTGAATCTCTATATGAGAAGGTGATTGAATAATGATTCAAGCAACATTTAGCAAGAATGAAGATGGTGAGATTACTTCTTTTAAAGTAGAAGGACATGCAGGTTATGCCCCTTCTGGTCGAGACATCGTTTGTGTTGCAGTTTCTGCTTTGGTTGTTGGAACAATCAATGGATCGGAAGGATTGACTGATGCGACTATTGATACAGCAGTGAGTCATAGATTTATAAAAGTGGATATTAAAAAACCAACGCCATACAGTAATGTTCTTATAAATTCGATGCTTCTTTCATCGAAGGGTATACAAGAAGAATATCTTGATAACTTGGCAGTAATAGAGATTAAATAAAACCTCCGTTTCTTTTTATATCTTTAAAGGATATAATTTAGGAAAGGAGTGAATCAATTTATGTATTCAGATATAAAGGAATTATTAACAGATGCGAAAAATCTTGCTAGTGGTGCTAATGACTTACAACTAAAAGGAGTATTGCTTGATATTCAAGGTGCAGTTTATGATTTACAAGAAGAAAATAAAAGATTAAAAGAAGATAATTCAGATTTGAAAAATGCACAAAGATTAACTACGGAGTTGATATTCAAAGATAATGCATATTATAAATGGGAAGAAGGCCCGTATTGTTCTGCTTGTTGGGACAGCAAAAATTTATTAGTAAGAATGATTTTGGAAGCCAATGGCTGGAATGAATATTTTATAGGAAGGTGTCCGCATTGTAAGAACTCAATAACTACAACGATAAAAGATCCTGATTATAAAGACCTTTAACCAGGTCTTTTTATTTTATCCAGAAAGGAGAGTGATTGAATGGCTAAAAAGAAGAAGCTTTCTTATAGGGGCAGAAGAGCGATCAATGAAGATATCAAAGTCCATAATTAATTGAATGCCATTAAGAATAAAATTATGAACCCTTATCAAAAGGCATAATTCTATTTAACTGATGAAGTTAATAAAATTTATAGACGTTACCTTTCTAAGTCTGATTTATCTGAAGAAGATATTAATAAGGTTCTTAATTCATCTGCTGGTCCAACTAGCATCGTTGAGTTACAAACAATAGCAAAGACTGTTAAGGATGCAGATATTAAGAAGCAAGCACAAGATTATCTAACTGGAAAGGCTATAAAGAGTCGTATTAGTTGATTAGAAAGCTAAGTCTTACTTAGGTCTAAACAGGTAGTAGACGTTCAACCAAGGCGGTCTACTGACTATTATATTGATGTAATCAAAGATGCTTACAATCAAGCGAGTGCTGAAGCTATTATTGGAAAATCTGAATCAGCTTTAAGATTGTATGATGATGGAGAATATCCAACTTATGTATTTGAAAAAGATAAAACGTTTATTGAGTTAGCCAATCCAGAAACTGGAAAGGATCTAACTACTCTAAACGTATTTGGAATGATACAAATTTATTAGCTGAGAAACTACAGGAACTATTTACAACTGAAGCTATGACCGGTATGTCTCAATCAGACATGGTTAGAGAAATACAGAATACATTTGATGTATCTAGAGGCGTTTCAAGACGTTTAATAAGAACTGAAGCTAATTACATGTCTGGCCAAGGAAAACTTAAGGGGTGGGTAGCTCAAGGCGTAGAATACTACGTTATTGTTGCTACTTTAGATTTAAGGACTTCTAAGATATGCCAGGAAGAAGATTGTAAGAAGTACAAAGTAACTGAAGTTAAGGTAAATGTTAACTATCCACCATACCGACCTTTTGTAGAACGGTCGCCCGTGCTTATTTTGGAGAAAACACCCTACGTGGTGACCGTAAAGCAATAGACAGAGTTACAGGTGAAGTAATCACTATTAAACATTCTACAACATACAAACAGTGGGAAAAGATGTTGCTTGATAAGCATGGTCAAGAAAATATAGAGTTGCAAAGAAAGAAAGTTAAAGGCCTGAAAGAAGACTCGAAACAATATGCTAAATATAAGAAAGTTTTTAGTGAAAATGAGATTCTTAGTACCTTGGATGATTTTCAAAACATAAAATATAATGATGAAAAAGAGTGGGAAATTTTAAAGAAGAAATATAGAGAAAAGCTTTAATATCAGCGTTTCATTGTGTTTCTATATTTTATATATGGTATAACAGATATAAGAAGTGCCTCTACGATGTGCTAACATCTAGGAGCTTGGTAACCAATTAGAAAGGATTGATTACATGGAAAATTATAACAAAGATATTGAGGTTTGGAAAGACATTCAAGATTACGAAGGACTATATCAAGTTAGCAATCTAGGTAGAGTTAAGAGTATTGAAAGAGTTGTTTGTTATAAAAATGGCGGTTCTCATACCGTGCCAGAAAGAATAAAAAACAAACTATTAAAATTGATAAAAGAAAAAAAGTGGATGAGGCTGGGACATAACTAGCCTCATTTTGCTTGTTTAAAAAAGTAAAAAAGAAGTCAAAACAAAAATTAGAAAGAAAATTTATAAAAAATCGACTAAACTCTCTCACTTGATTGTGATTTAGGTAAATTTAAAATTGACTAAAGTTTACTTTCATGCCCTTTTGATATATGATTAGGGCGTGAAAGTAAGGTGGAATAATGGATAAGTTTGAGATAATGGATAAAATTGTTCAGAGAAACGATGGGTATATTAGAACCTCTGAAGCAACGAAGAATGATATTTCTAGAACACATTTTTTAAAATATGTTGAAACCAAACACTTAATTAGAGTTGCTCATGGCATTTATATGACTGAAGATACTTGGCAAGATGATATGTACATAACACAAATCAGATATTCTGAAGCAATTTTTTCGCATGAAACAGCTGCTTATTTACTGCAACTTACAGATAGAGAACCGTTTGAATTGTCACTTACACTTAAAGCGGGAAAAAGTTCAACTAGTTTGATTAAAAGTGGAGTAACTGTATATAAAATTAAAGAAAAATTATTCGAGGTTGGTTTAATATCATTGGAATCCCCTACAGGTCATAAAATTCGTTCATACAATGATGAAAGAACTATTTGTGACCTAATCAGAAATCGCAGTAGTATTGAAATTCAAGAAATTCAGTCGGCATTAAAAACATACTTAAGAAAAAAAGATAGAAATATTCCAAAATTAATGAAGTATTCTAAATTATTTTCAGTTGATAGTATTATTAGCCAATACATGGAGGTACTCTTATAATGATTAACACATCTTTACAGCTGAAAGCACTCGTAAGAAATAAATCCGATGGTGACAGCACTAAAGTACAATTAATAATTAATAATTAATAATTAGGAATTACGTTATGGGAAGATTTTTAGTTAGAGTTTCAAATTCAAATTATAGAAACCATATAGTATTGAAAGGTGGAGCTTTAATTGCATCTATAATCAGTATCGATAAGAGGTCAACGATGGATATTGACACTACTTTAGTCAATCTGGAAATGAATGAAAATCAAATTTCTAGGATGCTCAAAGAAATTTTAAGTGTCGAATCAAATGACAATATAATATTTAGGATATCAAGTATTGAAACAATAATGGAGGATTTTGATTATCCAGGTATTAGAGTAAAACTTAATGCTCAGATTAACAGGATGAGAACTCCTTTGATTCTGGATTTTTCGACTGGTGATGTTTTAACCCCTAGTGCCATAGAATATAGTTATGAACTCATGTTTGATCAAGGACATATCTCTGTACTTGCCTACAATATAGAAACCTTATTAGCTGAGAAATTTGAAACAATAATATCACGAGGAACTGCGAATACTCGAATGAGAGATTTTTATGATGTTTATAGTATTGTAAATACGGATATCGATATTCAATACGATCAATTTATACTAGCATTAGAAAATACGAGTAAAAAGCGAGGTTCTTATGATCTCATAAAAAATTATTCTCAGGTCTTGAACGAAGTGGAAGAGTATGGCTCAATGAGATTCCTGTGGACTGCCTATCAAAGAAAATTTGATTATGCAGAAAACATTGAATGGGACGAAGTGATGAAATCAATAAAGAAGTTAGGAAACCATTTACTTGTGTAATTAAGCAAGATGCATACTAATAGTTTGATAAATTTGTCTGGGATGGAGTGAAATAGATTCATACACTTAATAGTATTAAGGTGAAAATAAATGATATAATTAAGAAAATAGGAATAATAAACCGAAAGAGGAAATAAGTGTGAAAATGAAATTTTTATCTATAGTACTAATCCTGAATGATTCATACTTTTCAAAAGTTTAGTATATTTCGGGCTTTGTTATTTATTTCGAAATTATCTTGCTGTCTTTTCGTTCTTTTTATTTATTTCTTAAGAAGAAGAATTTTTAAATTAACACAAGGAGAGAATAAAAGTTTTCCACCTTTAGTTAAGGAAATTGAAACTCTGATAAAATCATCTAATAAAAAGGCATGCATGTTTAATATTTTATCTAGTTTATAAAACTTTACAAGATTACCTAATGATAATGAAATTGTAAATGAGTTGAGGACTATGAACTTTTATAATTTCAATCAAGCTAAGTTTGTTCTAACTTTAATTGAAGAACAAATTACAAAATCAAGACCTGATAGAATGGATAAAAACCTTCAAATTGAACATATAATGCCCCAGACATTAAATAATATATGGATAGAAGAACTAGAAGGAGATTACGAGAGTATTCACCAAGAATATATTCATAATCTTGGTAATTTAACTTTAATCCGTCATAATCAAGAATTAGGGAATAAATCTTTTGATAATAAAAAAGAAGTTTATAAGGAAAATTCTGGACTTCAGATTACAAAAAAAGAAATAATTAATCGTTCAAAATGGAATAAAAATAGTATCCAAAATCGCAGTAAATGGATAACACAGTTTATAGTTGAAAAGGTTATTCCTATTCTAGATGAAAAAAGATATAAAAATAATTATGAGCAAAAGGGAAAAAAACTATCATTTTTAGAACTTAATTTAATAGGAGAAGAAATAGACTATATCTCAGATAAATCTATTAAAGTAAAAATTGTAGATGATAGGAAAGTTATGTTTGAAGGAGAAAAGTGGTTTCTTTCACCTCTAACTAATGAAATTGAAACAAGAAAAGGAACAGTTACTAAATCAGGATCTTATCAAGGCGCCCAATATTGGGAATTCGATGGTATAAAACTAGCAGATATAATGTAATTTGCTAGGATTTTTTTAAAGGAAGAGGAGAGAGATAATTGGGAAAACTAAAAGGTCTTAATATACATACAATATTTTTTATATCAATATATTCTGGAATATCAATTTTTATTGTAGTTCTAATTTTAACTGAAATTTATCCTGACAGTCGTCTAATAAGAAAAATAAGTAGTCCGGAATTGTTAATTGCTAGTGCTGTCGCTTTTCCAACTATAATCACTTGGTATTTTTCAATAAAGAGTAATACTGAGCAAAACTTACTAGAAACCGTTAAACATTATGATCAAGAAATTAACGGATTGATTAAAGATGTTCAAGAGAGTAATAAACTTACAACAGTTCATATTTCTAAAATAGATTATATTATGAATTCTTTTGAAAAAATTATAAAAGATAACTACAAAAAAGAGGCTATCAGTTTAAACTATGAAGGATTACTTTCTGTTGTATATGCGGCTCAACCTAATATCAATTTTTCTAAAATTTATGAAGAAGAAAAAATAGAAAAAATTCAAAAATCACCAGAAAAATTTCCAGAAAAAAAAGAAATAAATAAAAAATTATCTGAAAAAGATAATGAATGGATAGCGAGCTCTTCGAAAATTGTTCCCAGAATTATAAAAAAATTATGTGAAAATAATAGAATGGAATCATTAGAATATGATTATTACAAAGTATTTGCGAATTCAAAATTCGATATTATGCAAAATGCAAAAATAAAAGTCTCAAAACAAGACGATAGTATAAATTTAAAGAATAAAGAATTTTGGGAATGCGAATTTTCTATGAATTTTATTAAAAATACAACAATTAATGATTGTAATTTTTATTCTTGTGTAGTAAATTTTGAAGATATTTTTTATAGAAAAAGTAAAAATAAGGAAGATATAGATGGAGAAATAAAAAAAATATTAAAAGAATTGGAAATTTCTGTAGAAGAATGCTACCCTATTGAAAATGAAGAAGAAAGCTATAAAAAATTTAAAGAAGATATCGACGAAATAAGAAGACACTTAAAATCAAATAGTGATGAAGGAAGTGAACAATTAATAAAAATGATAGAATATTTGGAGGAAAACATAGAAATAGTAATTGAATTTTTTAGAAGCAATAATTTTATGAACAGTATTCAATTGAAAACAAACTCAACGATAATTAGTTTATCTAATTCTGGTATAGTTAAAAGACCTTTAAATAATGATGGAAACGATGAAGATGTAATAAGGGATTCAAAAAATAACGAAAAACTCACTGTTATTTATGATGATAGAGATAAGATAGAAATAGAAAAATATATGTATCAACGAAAAACAAATGATATTCCTAAAATCGATGAAATAAGTTCGAAATCCAGGGTAGCTCAAAAGAAATTTATTCTGGATAAACTTATTGAAGAAAAGGATGTTAGTGAAATCAGTTCTGATAATTGTGTAATTAAAATCAGTAAAGAATGGGAAAGAGAAGATTTCAATTGGATGGGATTTCATTCAATTACGTGGAAACCATATGACGATATTGAAAAAATAAAATTCTACATTTTTGTCATTGAAATGAAGGATACTTTTAAATGTATTATATTTGAGAAAGATAAATTTAAAATATTGATGAAAGAGAAAAAAGCAATGAATGAGTCACAAATTGATTTTAAATTTTATTTTGGTGAAAAAATAATTTCTCACTGATATCATTTGATAAGAAATATATGAAAACCTAGATAATTAGTTTTATCAAAATATTAATAAATCATTAGAGTTATAGATACGTATCTATAACTCTAATGATTTATTAGCAGAATAAAAATAAAAAATTTAACTTAGGGAGAATTAATTTGTAGCAATAATAAATAAAGAAACGTATAAGCAAATTAAAGAAAAATAATGAGGATATCAATTTTTAAATAGTCACTTTAGCTGACAAATTATCAAACCTAAGATTAATTTACAGAGATTATTAAATATTAAGAGATATATTGTGGGAAAGGTTTGGTGTAAAGAAAAAAAGTATAAATGGTACTATTCCTCTATATAAAAAATATAAAACAGCTAAAAGATACTAGAGAATATAGTGAATATATAGAACTTTTTACTAAATAACAATCAAGAATAAAAAGGAGAAATAAAATGTCAACTGAAGTAATGGTATGGATGAAAATAAAATCTAAAAACTACGATAAGAAAAGTGAACAAGGATTTAAAGCCTTTTTAGAACTTCTAAAACACAATACAATCAACATAGAAGATCCTAGGACAGGACATACTCTGACATACTTAAGTGAAATAAATAATGAAAAAATCTTTAAAAAAATGGATGAATTTGATGGAAATACTGAAGTAACCTTAATGGGTCAAGGGGATAGCTGGTCATTTGAAAGTGCACAGTATCTACTGGATTTTATATTGGAGTATAAGGAACCCCTAATAATAAGTATGGGTTACAAGGAAAAAGACAGAGAGAAGCTTAGAAAATTATTTGCCATCATAGAGACTTCAGATTTGAAACTTGAATTCACAACTATAATATATAGAGAGGAGGATATGGATAGTATGGGTGGCTTTGAAGAATTTGTCTGGTGTAGCAATGATGGATGCAAAGTACCTGCTGAGTATAATTTTAAGTTATTGGAGGATGGGAGGATAAAGGGGAAGGATGATTTCCCAGCAAGTTGTCCTTTAAAAAATGATGATATTCCCTATTGTGAGAAACACTTTTACCAAAGATTGAATAAAGAAATAGTATAAACGATTAAGGGAGATAGGATTAAGATGGATAATAATAGACTATTGTTATTGGATATATTAGAAATTTTACAAAACTCTACAGATGAAGACCATCACTTGACCCAGCAAAATATTATAGAGATATTAGAAAAAAATTATGGATATGAAGATGTTCGTAGACAAACAATTAAGGATAACTTAGAAAAACTTAGAAAGCTTGATATGAAAAATTTTGAGATTGAATGCAATGGCGAAATAGAACGTAAAGTTAAAGATAAAAAAACAGGTGAAGAAAAGGAATCAGTAATTTATACTGATTTTAGCTATATTCATAAATTTACAAAAGGAGAACTTCGTCTAATTATTGACAGCATATTATTTTCAAAGCACATAGATCTTTCCTATCGAAAGAAATTAATAGAGAAATTAGAAAGTTTAGCTAGCAAGTACTTTAAATCTGGAATGAACCATATAAAGGCTTTGGATAATAGTAATTTAGGAAATAAAGATTTGTTTTTACATATTGAAGAATTAGACAAAGCAATCACTAACTCAAAAAAAGTATCTTTCAATTATGTTAGTCATAAGTTTGGAGAAAAAGCCACTTCCTTGGTAGCTAGAGAAAATTCGCAAGGTGAGGAAAGGAAATATAGTATCAATCCTTATTATATGGTGGCTTCAAATGGACGATATTACTTGATTTGTAATAATGAACCATTCAAAAATGTTTCATCTTATAGAATTGATAGGATTAGAAATATTGAAATAGTAGAAGAAAAAAGAAAGCCTAGGAGAGATATTGAAGGTCTAGGAGAAAATTTCAATTTAAACGAATATATGGCAGAGCATATATACATGTTTGGAGGAGAATCTGACTATGTTAAGTTGAGTTTTAAAGAAGAGTTTCTAGATGAATTTATTGATTGGTTTGGGCTTGATAATATAACTTTTCAAGAAAAAAAAGACGAGCAAATAATAGTAAGGGTTAAAACCAATAAGATGGCAATGAGAAGGTGGGCTTTACGATACGCCTTATATGTAAGAGTCTTATCCCCACTAGATTTGGTGGATGAGATTAAAGAAGATATCCAAAAAGCTATGAAAAATTATGAATAAGACTAGGATAAATTGGTTTGGTAAGATAATAGAAAGCTAAACAAATACAACGATGTTCTAAAAATAGAACATTGGTTATGATACAATGGAAATATAGAAAAAGAAAGGAGATAGTATAGAATAGCTAGACTATTTTATAGCAGTTTAGCTATTGTTAAAGCTATTTTTACACAAATTCATTTCCAACTATGAATAATGATATATATAATATCAAAGGAATGAATAAGAATGGATGAATCAAAAAACATATAAGATAAGGATAACAAAAAAATTAAAGTAGTTTCAATAAGTTAGAAAAGGTGAAATATACTATATAAACTTATCATTCAAGGAGTTGTGATTTTATGAACAATGAAAATTTGCTCAATAGTCTCACTAATAATCAAGAAATAAAGGCTATAAGTAAAAAAATAGATGGAAATGATTTTATAAAAAATCCTGAATTTAAAGGATATTATAATGAAAAAGGATTTGCAATAGATATAAAATATGAAGTTGAAATAAATTTTTGGAACATGGATAAAAGAGAGATAATGAGATTTATAAAGAAAGGACTAAGCGAATTAGAAATAGTAGATATAAAAAATAATTATATCAAATTATTGTGGCCTATTGAACCATATGGTGAGCCTGAAGAGATAGATGTAGAACTATATTATCTTCTTGAGAATGGCAAATTTGGACATTACAATTACTACAGGGTCAATTAAAATAGAGGGGAAATTAATAAAATAGAGCAAATAAAATAAAATGAATGGATTTTTTTATAATAAAAGAATGCCTGGTATAAGAAGTAAAGATTAAAAAAGGTGAAAATATCAGAAAGATATAGACGGAAAAATAAGAATAACTTTAATTAGGAGGCACATATGACAGAGTTAATTAGACGAGCAAAAGCATTTGCTCATGAAAGACATGCGGGACAAACTAGAAAAGGAAATAATCAACCATTCATATCTCATCTAGATGCAGTAACGAATATTATTCAAACTTTAACAAATGATGAAGAGATAATTGCAGCGGCATGGTTGCATGATGTAGTTGAAGATACAGATACTCTATTAGAAGAAATATACGAATTGTTCGGAGATAGAGTCGGTAGATTTGTAGAACTTGAAAGTGAAGACAAACGACCTAAAATGAATGTACGAAAATCTTGGCAGATTAGAAAAGAAGAACAAATTGAAGAACTCCGAAATACATTAGATAAAGATTCAGATGTATTCATGATTGCATTATCGGACAAGCTTGCAAATGTAATAGAAATGCTTGAAGCTAAGAAAATTGAAGGAATGTCATTTTTAAATAACTTTAACAATTCGGATCCAATTGCTCAATACTGGTACTATAAATCATTCGCTGATGTTATTGCTGAAAAATCAAAATTGGCGGAAACAAAACCTTATAGGAAATATGTTGAAGTGATTGACGAAATTTTTAATTAATCTGATGTGTTAAATTAAGTTGTATAGAATATCTTCATTCATATAACTCAGAAAAACTCACAACGGCATTTGATAGTTTAATGACTTTCTTGGAATTTTTATTCCGTTTGTGTGCAACAGACGATAGGAAAGCCTGGTGAATTTCGTTAAAACCCATTTCTTTTGACAATCAATCTTTTTGAAAAAGTCCATTAGTAATGATCATTTAAAGTTCTTTTTGAAGCCGTTCTAGGGTTAGCGAAGTAGATGGTAACTATTAAAATACGAACAAAAACTTTAAAAGAGACATGAATACTTTTAATAAAAATTCAAACAAAATAGGAGGGATTTAATATGATAAGCCAAAAAGTGTATGAAGATCTTAATAAAGAATATGGGAAAGTTGCAAGTTGGTCATTGTGGGCAGAGGTGGGGGAAACACCTACTTCAAATACAGGAGATATGTCATTATTCTTAGAAAGAGAAATATTCAAAAAACTGAGAAATGATTTAGTATTTGTCGCATTAAATGCTAGCGTACATGAGGATAGAAAAGATTCTTATACTGGAAGTTGGGCTAATTTTCATTCGGATGACAATAAAGCACAAAGAGATTTTAAATTGAGATATGCATTAGTAAATACTCCATTTGAAGGACAGTATATTACAGATGTAATAAAAAACCATCCTGATAAAAATTCAGCAGCAGTAATAAAATACGTTGAAGAGCATCCTGAAACAGCAACAGAAAATATCAAAGTATTAAAGAAAGAACTGACTATTCTAGGAGGTAATCCTAGAATAATAGCTTTAGGGCAAGATGCATATAACATACTAAAAAATAACTTAGATGATAATGATACATTGCTGTTGATGACACATTATTCAGATTACCGAAATAAAGAAAGTTTAAGAGTAGAGGCTATAGACTTATTATTAAACGAGAAATCTTTAAAGGGATTAATAAAAGATAAGATAGAAGACCTAAAAGCAGATAGAGACAAACAAATTGTAACTATAGAGAGATTGGAAAAAGAAAATGAAGCCAGAAAGAAATTAGCTAAGGAAAATAATAAGATAAAAAAAATATCAAAATAAGCTTAAGTGCTGACCTAAAAAAGCTAGAATAAATAATCTAACTTTTTTGGGATGGGTACCATGGGCACCTACAGCTGTTTTTAAATCATTGGAAACAAAGCAAGATACTCTAATTTGAATTAGGGTATCTTGTTTTTTTCTTCCTTCCTTAAAGTATCTCGGTGTTTTTCTAAACAATCTACTTTCCATTTGTATTCTATGACCCTATGAAAAGAATAGTAGCTGAAAAACTAGATGAAATTCTCTATCTTATTAAAGTATCCAGTAGAATAAAGGATTATTATGATATATATTATTTAGCTACTACAGAAAATTTGATGCTATTATTTTAGAGGAAGCAATACATAGTATTTTTGAAAATAGCAGGCACGTAGAGTTTATAAAAAATTTACGAATTATTCAAGGTAAATTTATAAATAAAAAGTAAACTACTGAAAAGAGCTAGGATCATAATCCTAGTTCTTTTTTTAGTGCGCCTGGCATTGGTGATAACTCGGTGGTGAAAGTCCATTGCAGACTTTACGGTAGGAACTGTTAGCGAATGACAAGGGTGTCCATTCTGAAGTGGAATCTGAAGGAAGTCAGACGCAAATACTCGTACTGACGAACAGAAATCTTATATAAGATATAAGGCTGAATGGAGACGGACGAGCTTGCTAAACAAAGTAAAGTCCAATACTGCACAAATCTCCTACAGTGAAAATTAAGTAGTCGGAAACGACTAGGTGTATTTAAAGAAGAGATAAAAGAAATCAACCTCTATGCTCAAGGCTGGATTAACTATTACGGAATCGATGGAAGAAAGTGTCTACTAAATTTCGCATGCTAAGAAAGTATGGTGTAAGGGAAGAAGAAGCTTGGAAGGTGTCTAATTCCCGAAAGGGCTATTGGCGAGAAGTTAAACCTTACATCGAGCGATTGACAACAAAAAGCTGGCAAAGTGGGGTTTGAAAGATTTAAATCAACTTTACCAGCAGAGATACTTAAATTATTGAACCGCCGTGTACGGAACCGTGCGCACGGCGGTGTGAGAGATCGGTAGGCGAATTAATCATCTATCACCTACTCGATTTCTCTTATCAATAAATGAGAACGAAATTCTGTCAATAAACGAAAACGAAATTCTTTTCATTTTTACTGAATAAAAGTATACTGAGATAGAGGCCGGCACGTATACTATAAGAATAAGTAAAGAAATGTATGTTGTTCACCTATCACAAATGGGAGTGTTGAGGTAACCTTGTGAAGTTAATAATTCTTGACATTATCCACACATTTGATAAAATTATCAAAACGTCTCTTATACTACAAGGAGGTAGGTAATCTATTAGTTTATTAACCTATATCCTTAAAAGATAGCGCTCTCATAACGACACGATAAACGTAGTTTGCTCAATAGTGTGCGGATACTTTTTTGAAACATTGAGATAGTAATAAGTTAAACGACTAATTTTAATAAGGAGGCAGTTATGACTAAGATACATGAATTAAAAGCGACAGTTGAGACAGTGAAATGGGGATATTACGATAATTCTTGGGAGCCTGTGTTAACGATTGAATCAGGGGACTTTGTTGATATTGAAGCCTTAAATCACCAATCAGGCGATGCGCCAGATTTACTATTTGATGAAGCTATCAAAGAAATTTACGATGATATACCTAGAGATATGGGAGATCACATTATAACGGGGCCAATTTACGTTAAAAATGCTGAACCTGATGATATTATTGAAATGAAGATTATCGAAACAAAACCTAGAATGAATTATGGATCAAATGTTATAGCCAATTGGGGTAATTTATCCAACAGTTTTAATCGTGAAGAATCTATCTTTATTTATGAAGTTGATCTAGAACAAGGAATAACTTATCCCATTTTTAGTTTTCCATATCCAAGACCAATAAATGCGCCAGGACTTATCACACCAGTAGGTTCAGTTGAAAGAATGCCAATAACTGAGAAGCTAACCATCCCATTAAATCTATTTTTTGGTGTTGCCGGAGTACTGCCTGCAAGAAATGGCAGAGTCCATTCGCTTCATCCTTTTGACTTTGGTGGAAATATGGACAATAAAAACTTTATTAAAGGTACTTCAATGTACTACAAAGTACAAGTAGATGGAGCGGGTGTTTACGTTGGAGATAGCCATTTTGCACAAGGAGATGGCGAACTTAGTGGGACAGCTATCGAAGGCAGTCTGAATGGCCGCATTCAAATTATTCTTCACAAAGGTAAAAAACTGTTTGAAAATCCAATTTTAGATTCTGGTGATCACTGGGAGACTCATGGTTTCGGTCATACCTTGGACTTAGCGAATAGACAAGCAGCTTTGGAAGCTGTCGACTTCTTAACCCATCGTTTTAATATTTCTAGAGAACTTGCGTATTCAACATTAAGTGTTAAAGGTGATTTTCATGTAACACAAGTCTCCAATGGTATCTTAGGGGTTCATTGTAGAATGATGAAAGAAGCGTATAAAAATTTAGAAGTAAATAGAGAATCTATTTAACTTAAGTCTAGTAAGTTTGATTAGTAATTAGTTATAAAAATAAATCCTGATAGCATTAGGGGTTTATTTTTTTTACTTTAGTAATAGGTAGTCTATTTTTTAAACACAAAACAACGAAAAATAATCCAGACTTAACCTAATTTTTAATGAGTAAGAAGTCGAATGAGTTGTTATTATTACGAATTAGTAATAATATAGGCATAGAGTCAAAAACAAGATGAATACCAGTAAATAAATGATTGATGCCGATAGAGGACGTGTCCAGTTTTTTTATATAACTATAGGGGGTAAATAACTAATGAATGAAGTAAAACAATTTAAAGGAATCCACCATGTGACCGCCATAACGAGTAGTGCAGAAAAAATCTACACATTCTATACAGAAGTCTTAGGGTTACGTTTGGTGAAAAAGAATGTGAATCAAGATGATCTCTCAACCTATCATTTATTTTTTGCTGATGATCGTGGCAATGCAGGAACGGATATGACTTTCTTTGATTTCAATGGAAGTGCTGCTCATCAAAAAGGGACAAATGATATTTCTAGAACGAGTTTTAGAGTTTCTAATGACGAGGCGTTAAAGTATTGGGAAAAAAGACTAGCCTATTATACAGTTAAAAAAGACAAGATACTCACTCATTTTGGTAAACAAGTTCTTTATTTTGAAGATTTTGATAAGCAACAATACGCTATTTTTTCAGATGAAAATAATAAAGGAATAGGTTCCGGGGAACCTTGGTATAAAGGACCAGTACCAAATGAGTATGCGATTACTGGATTAGGCCCGATTTTCTTGAAAGTTCAATTTGAAGAGAGAATGGAAAATGCTTTAGTCAATGTTATGCAGATGCGAAAAGTAACAAGTGAACATAATTTCACACTCTACGAAATGGGTGAAGGTGGAAATGGTGCTTCAGTTATTGTGGAAAAAGATGATACATCACCAAATGCGAGACAAGGCTATGGCGGAGTCCATCACGTAGCGTTTAGAGTGGAAGACAAAGAGCATCTTGATGCTTTTGAAAATCGATTTAATCAATTAGGTCTGACAAACTCCGGCTATATTGATCGTTTTTATTTTAAAGCAGTTTATATTCGCTTATATCCCAATATACTATTTGAATTATCAACAGAAGGTCCTGGATTTATTGATGATCAAGAATCTTATGAAGTTCTAGGAGAAACATTGACATTGCCGCCTCACTTGAGAAGTAAACGAGAATATATCGAAACTCAATTGCCACATTTTGATACAGTAAGAAGTACCAAAAATTTTGAAAAAGAATATTTCAATCAATGAAAAATGAGCTAAAAAGTTTAATTATTTTATTTAAAGCGTATCATAGTGTTGAAAAAGCGGTAAAACATTCACTTGCTCATACGGGAATCAATGTAAATGAATTTACAGCTATGGAAGCTCTATATGTAAAAGGCTCCCTGACAACGCAAGAGCTTATAGATACTGTTTTAATCCCTAATAGCAGTATGACTTATGTCCTAGAACGATTAAATGAAAAAGCTTATCTTGTAAAAAATAAAAAAGAGTCAGATAAAAGAATTCAGATTATTGCGTTGACAGAACTTGGTACAAAAGTATTTGAAGAAATATATGAAAAGCATTTTTCTTATATGCGCTCAATTTTTGATGTGTTAGATAAAGAAGAAGAACAGCAACTACATTATTTATTAAAAAAAATAGGTAAAAAGTCAGGTGATAAAGGATGATGCAACAGGTAATCGCTGAAGGAACAAATGACCATATTATTATTTCGCTTCATGGAACAGGGGGTACGGCTACGAGCTTATTTGAGTTAGCGCATATCCTTGATCCTAAAGCTACAAAAATAGGTTTTCAAGGAGAAGTAAGTGAAAATGGGATGAATCGTTATTTTGCGCGCTATCCAGATGGTAGTTTTGACCTTTTGGGTTTAGATAAAGCAACGCAAAATCTTTACGATTCAATTCTTGAAATAGCTAGGAAAGTTAGTCCAGCGAACAAAAAAATAACTATTATCGGCTATTCTAATGGAGCAAATCTCGCAAAGAATCTGTTGAAAAATTTTAGTGACTTGCCCGTTTCGACTTTTCTTTTATTTCATCCTTCTCCGATCAATTCTGACAAGAAATTTAAGAGGCAATCAGGAGTAAACGTTTTAATGACTTCCGGAAAAAATGATTCTTATAGTAGTGAAAGCCAATTTAAAGAGCTTGAAACAAGTCTATTAGCTGCTCTAATAGATGTAGAAACATATACTCATGATCAAGGACACCAACTCATTCAAAAAGAAATAGAGCAAGCAAAGAGCTTTCTTTTGAAAAAAATGGAGGATTTTAATGGCTAAATTAAAGATAGACTTTGATACGATTGATGAAACGAGTAGAATGAAACTTGTTAAAGGCAGTATTATTCCCCGTCCAATTGCTTGGATAACGAGTTTAAATGAGAATGGCAGTATTAACTTAGCACCTTTTAGTTACTTTAATGTTATTTCACCAACACTAGTCATTGTGTCATTTCAAAGAAATGGTGAACAACAAAAAGATACTTTTCTGAATATTTTTAGAGAAAAAGAAGCAGTGATTCACGTAGTAGATGAAACACTTATTAGTGCAATGGATATTTCTTCCACACCACTAGAAAGAAATAAAAGTGAATTAGAATTAACAGATTTAAATTTAAGTCCAAGTATGAAAGTTAAGACGCCTGGCATAAAAGAGGCTCTAATACGTTTTGAAGTTGTTTTAGAAGAGTCTTTGACTTTGAAAGATTACGATAAAAATAAAGAAGAAGCTGACTTAGTTATCTTAAGAGTCATTGGTTCGGTTGTAGATGAAACAGTTTATGATTCAAAAAACGGTTATGTATTATCTGAAATCTTACGTCCAGTAGCCCGTTTAGGCGGAACGGATTATGCAGGGATACAAGATCTCCCATTTAAACGTAAGTTTTAATAAACTCAAAAAAGCCATTAGATTTAATGAAAATCTAATGGCTTTTTTGAGTTTTTTTAGTGAGAAAACTTTTCAATTTATTCGTCACTAATCAAAGCTGAAATTTGAGCTGAAATGGTTCTGTTAAAAAGGTATTCAGCTATTTTAGTTCAAGATAACACTTGCAATTAGCTTGTCAAACTTACGACTATCTATGCCTTTTTTTAAATTAATTTTAATATGACCGGCTTTAGTCCATAGTTCAACTTCAGAATTAAAATCTAGTGATTTTCCTGAATTTTCTGTAGACCACATCGTGATAGACGAATAAGGTAAGGAATAAATGTCAATTTTTTTCCCAGTGAGTCCTTGTGCATCTCTGATAATTAAACGCTTGTTAGTAAACGTTGCACTATCTCTAATCGTTTTATAGGCTGCAATAGCCTCTTCTCCAATTATAAGCAAGTCATCTACATCTTTTTGTATGGGGCACTCCTCTATAAACGTCTAAGATAAAGTCGTTAACATTTCTACCATTTTTGCTTCCTCCATTTTTCTTATTTTATTGAAGACTAACAGGATACGTTTAATACTAACTTTTATTTAAAAATGAAGGTAATAACTCGTTAATAAATAGTCATTATTGTACTTGATAGCCATTTTTAAGAGTAAGCCTTTAACAGCATTAATAGAGTAGGTTCCTTTTTTGAAAGATTCAAGATAAGAGTCATATTTTTTACGCTCTTTTTCTGTAGAAGTTTCTTTAAAGTATCCCCATACATGTGAAAGAGCATTTAGTTGTGTACCCTCACTTGGCTCTGTAGCGATAGCTCGATCGATTAAGGAATAAAATTCAATTATAGGATAAGCTTTTTTATCTTTCAAAAGAACTTGAATCTCTTTATATAAAGTTGGATTGTGTTCTAAAACAGTATATTTGTATCTAGCCCATTCTTGTTCTAAGTTTGAGATTGTTCTGTTTTCAGAAATCAAATTAGCAGCTTTGATAGCGGATAGATTTTTATCTTTTACTTCTAACATAATATCTACATCGGGAATACTTTTTAAGAAAGCATCAAAAACAGCTAAATCAATCGTTTTAGAGTGGCTTCCTGCTCTTTTTAAAGTAGCACCTTGTGAGTAGTGGATTTTTTGGATACCGTCTTCAGCTGACCAAGTTTGATTGGCTAAAGTAATAAAGTAGTGATCATCTTTAGAAACATCAAAAGGAAGAACTTGGTTGTGCAAGTTATCGTAGACAACTGGAATACGATTGTTTCGTCCGATCGCTAAGACATCACCAACATGATAGGATTTATCATCATTTTCAATAATTAATCGATCTTTTATATCCTGGCTTAAAAGGGCATAATTTTTTTCGAATCTCGCTATAGCCGTTTCTTTGTCCCCATAAACACCCCCAATATGAAGGATAATCTTACTTGATTTAGCTGTCTCTAGTGCAGTTAAAAAGCGGGTATGGTAAGCAAGGTCTTCTACTGCTCGTTGAACAATGTCTTCATTCGGTGAATTCAAAACCGTATACTGACCTGGATGCATGGAGACTCTAATAGCTTGTTTTTTTAATTTTTTAGCGATGGAATGAAATTCTTCCTTAAAAAGAGTATCCCAGTCAAGAGTATTTATTGGACTTGAGCCAAAAGGAATAATATCGGAACTGATTCTGAAATGGGTAATACCTATACTACTATTGTAATCAATGATTCGATCTAAAGTATCCAAGTTGTGCTTAATAAGTGACAATAAATGCTCTGGAGTTGCAGATTTGAGAGTACACGTTTTAAAGCTTGTATTGTATACACCAACTGTTAAACATGCGTAACCAATTTTCATAGAATTCTCCTTTTTATGGCGACTTAATTTAATTCCTATTGTATCATAATTCAACCAAGTAAGAGGTCTTGCAAGTCAAGCAAGTTTTAAGTAGTAGCAGTAAGAGTAGATTCTTAATTAGCTACTCATCAAAATGAAGAAAACTCCTTGTATAAAGATAAAAAAATGAGCCAGGAGGAAAGAAACTTCCTAATGACTCAAGTCAATATGAAAAACTCAGAAAAAACAACCTACATAGATACTAGCATGTAAAATAGAATAAGTATTTTTCTATAAATAGACGCTAAAATAGATGGATAAAAAATTGTGATAACCTAACAGTTTTTAGCGATTTAGTTAAACCAAATAGCGCGTTCTCTTTGAGCACTTTCTATTGAATCAGATGAATGGACTGTATTCTCTGACAAGCTAATACCATAAAGGCCACGGATAGTGTTGTCTCCGGAGTCTGCTGGATTAGTTGTTCCGTTCAATGCTCGAACACGGCTAACAGCATTATCTCCTGCTACTACCACAGCAACGATTGGACTTCTTGTCAAATAAGAAACTAACCCATCAAAAAATGGTTTACCCTTATGCTCGGCATAATGTGTTTCTGTAATTTCTTTAGAAGCAGTCATGTATTTCATGTCGCTAATGGTCAGTCCGTTTCGTTCATATTCTGAAAGGATTTTCCCAATCAAATTTCTTTCTACTGCATCTGGCTTTAGTAATAGTAACGTTTCTTCGTTCATTATTGAAAACCCTCCCAAAAGTATAGTAATAAGATTCTACCATATTTTAAATGTCTTGTGTAGAAAATAGTGTTTTTTGTAAGAAATTTTCACAAAGATAAGGGGATTTATTAGTAATTTTACGTAGTCTATGGTAAAACGTAATGGAAGGGGAGGTTTTATAAATGAAAAAAAACTTTGATGTTATTGTAATTGGTAGTGGTGTCGCAGGGATGGCAGTCGCAAATGGTTTAGCAACTGGAAAGAAAGTAGCAATCATAGAAAATGACTTATGGGGTGGAACTTGTCCTAACCGAGGTTGCGATCCTAAAAAAGTTTTGTATTCAGTCGTCGAAGCAAAAGACGCAGTTACTCATTTAACGGGTAAAGGTTTTTCTGTCACTCCTCAAGTTCACTGGCCAGAATTAATGTCATTTAAAGAAAGTATCATTCATCCGATGTCAAAAGGATTAAAAAAAAGGATGGATTCATCAGGAATTGAGACCATTATGGGCAAAGCAACCTTTATCAATAAGCAAACAATTCAAGTAAATGAAGATACCTTAACAGCTGATAAAATAATTATAGCGACAGGATTAAGACCAGCTATACTGCCAATTGAAGGCAAAGAATATTTACTAACGAGTACTGATTTCTTGTCTTTATCTGAAATGCCTAAAAAAGTAACGTTTATCGGTGGAGGCTATATTGCATTTGAATTGGCAACGATTGCGAACGCTGCTGGTGCAGAAGTCCATATTATTCATCACAATAATCGACCTCTAAAAGAATTCGAATCAGAACTTGTTAACGAAATCGTTCATCAATTAGAACGAAAGGGAGTCATTTTTCATTTTGATACCCATACGACAAAAATTGAAAAGGATGGAGAATCATTTAATGTTCAAGCGAAAGATGATTTTACATTAGCGACCGATTTGGTTTTTTGTGCAACTGGGCGTATCCCGAATATTGAGGACTTAAATCTTGATAAAGCAGAAGTAATGTACGATAAAAAAGGGATTAAAACCAATGATTATCTTCAAACGAGTAATAAGGCTATCTTTGCATGCGGTGATGTGGTAGCAAAAAGTGTTGGGAAATTGACTCCTGTAGCGAGCTTTGAAGGAGCTTATTTAACGAATTACTTGACTGGCAAGACAACTGAAAAAATAAACTATCCATCTATTCCAACGGTTATGTACTCTAATCCTAAGTTAGCTCAAATAGGTATAACAATTGAACAAGCATCCAAACAACAAGAAAAGTATGCTGTCTCTTCAATAGATGCCACTTCTTGGTTTAGTTACCATCGGACAAACGAGCCTGTCTCAAAAATAAAAATAGTTACGAATCGTGAAACAGGTCTAGTTGTCGGGGCAACTTGTTTGAACGGTAAAGCCGATGAATTAATCAATTACATCAATCTATTAATGGAACAAAAAATGACGACAAAAGAAACAGCACAGTTGATAATGGCTTACCCAACAGCCGCTAGCGATTTAAGTTCTATTTACAATTAAAATCCTTATTATTTCGCCCTATAGTGCAATGAACTTAACCTTTTTGTGTGTAATAAGGGAGCTAGTAGGTGTACACTACTAAGTGTAAGAAAAAGTGAAAGTGGGGATAAATGTGAAAAGAATTGTATTTGTTCGTCATGGACAAAGTGAATGGAACGCATTAAACAAATTTACCGGTTGGATGGATGTCGATTTGAGTGAGGCAGGGTTAGCAGAAGCTCATGAAGCAGGCCGAAAGATTAAAGAAGCAGGAATTGAGTTTGATATGGCTTTTACGTCTGTCTTAAAGCGAGCAATTAAGACCTGTCAGATTGTGTTAGAAGATTCTGATCAACTTTGGGTTCCAGAGATAAAATCATGGCGCTTGAACGAACGCCATTATGGAGCTCTTCAAGGATTAAATAAAAAAGCCACTGCAGATAAGTATGGTGTTGAACAAGTCCAACTGTGGCGCCGTTCATACGATACATTGCCACCATTATTAAAACCAAACGATCCAAATTCAGCACTAAATGATCGTCGCTATGCTAATTTGCAAAAACGGGTAGTGCCAATGGGTGAAAATCTAGAAACGACTTTAGAGCGAGTTATTCCTTTTTGGGAAGATCAGATTGCGCCAGCTATATTGGACACTAAGACAGTACTTGTCGCTGCTCACGGGAATTCACTGCGTGCGTTAGCTAAGTATATTGAAGAGATTTCTGACGAAGATATTATGGAGTTAGACATACCAACAGGACAACCGTTGGTCTATGAATTAAACGATGAATTAGCTGTTATTAAAAAATATTATCTTTAAAAAATAAGAATAAAAGGGAATTCCCCTTTTATTCTTATTTTTTTATCATCAAAGTACAATAGACGGCAATAAAATAAAAAGTTATACTGGTAAAGATTCGTTCTAATTTTAGATGACTAAAAGATTAAAGTCGAAAGTAGTGAAACTGACGGTTATGTTAACTTTAAAAAAAATATATGAAACACACAAAGAAGGAATAAATTATTTAATTTTTGGAGGATTGACAACGTTTGTTAATATAAGCGTATTTTATACATTAGATACTCTACAAATAGTTCATTATCTATTAGCCAATGCCATTTCCATTATTGTATCACTACTCTTCGCTTTTTTTACAAATAAGAAGTATGTCTTTAAGTCTGAAACAACAACCATCTACGCTTGGCTAAAGGAGTTCTTTTTATTTTGTAGTTTTCGATTAATTTCAGCAGGATTTGATATGTTCAGCATGCTAGTATTCATCGATTTTTTTCAATGGGATTCCAATTTAGCTAAGTTAGTTACTCAAGTGATGATTATCGGTTTAAATTATTTTTCTAGTAAATGGTTTATCTTTAAGAAATGAGACAGTTAGTCTAACTATTACACGTCTTTAATCGTTCTAATGCCGATTACTGAACTCAAGTCAGATAAATCTTCTATCACTTTTATGGAAGAGAATGTATCAGGAATACTTAATGTATAAATAACAAGAAAGACTGCTTCATCTTCTTTAAATGAATCTACCAAATAATCTAAGTCAATTACGACAATGCTATGCTTATCAAAATAGTCTTGAATCGTTTTTTTTGTTTCTTCTCGGTTGTAATAACTAACTTCAAGAGTTTTATAATCTTGTACGCGAAAAACTTTTCTAATCGCTAGTAAGATTAAGAGGATAATAATGCAACCTGAGAAAGCGATAAAGTAATATCCCATCCCGACTGCAATACCTAAACTAGCTGTCGCCCAGATAGAAGCTGCAGTTGTTAAACCGGTAACGCTTCTTTTAGTTACGATGATTGTACCAGCACCTAGAAAACCAATGCCACTAACAATCTGAGCAGGTAAGCGGGTTACATCTGTATTTAAAATCTGTAGTAAATCAGGATTTTCTATCGCTAGTTCGATAGTTGTGTACGTTGCTTGAATTTGGACTAAGGAAAAGAGAGCAGCTCCTACGCAAACTAGGATATGAGTTCTTAACCCAGCGTTGTGCCCCTTAATTTCTCGTTCGTATCCAATAATGCCTCCAAATAATACGGCTACAAGTAATCGGCCAATAATTTCTAAATAATCTAAGTCAAACACAATTGAGCACCGACCTTTCGACTGTATCTATTTTAAAGAATAGAGTTAGAATAGAAAAAATTTAGTTGACTGATAACTACCTCTTTAGAGTTTTTTTTCTAAACGTACACAAGGAACGTTATTCTCATAAAATTCATCGGATACAATTTTATAATTTAATTCCTCATAGAATGAAGCAGCCGTTTGTTCAGAATGAATGGAAGCTTTGATACAGCCTTTTTCACGTCCGATATCTTCCAAAGCTTGTATGATGGTTCGACCGAATTTCTGTCCACGATACTCTTTTAACGTTGCGATTCGTCCTATTCGAATAGTTTCACTATCGAGTAATTCATATCTACCTGTCGAAATCGGCTTTTCAAGATCATATATGACAGCATAATCAATTGTTGAGGTATCTAATTGGTCAAATTCTTCAGCAAGTTCCATTTGTCTTTCTAATACAAAAACAGACAGTCGGACGTAAAAAGCACCCGCTTTATTCCAAATATCATTCCCAATATAAAGTTTCATTCTAGATAAAACCTCCTTTTGTTTCGTAAGTTACTGTCAGTTTGTCAAATATATAAATAGATGTCAATCTATATGATAGCAACTAAATCTCGTAACGATTGTTCTTACGTTTAAGAAGTCTAAAAAAAGCACCAACGACTATCTCAATCTATACATTAAATAAGCAGCTTTCAATCAACGAGATAAAAAAGCTGCTTATTTTTATTAGGCAAATGGAGTGAACAAGTGAAGAATGATGCCAATTACTCCAGCAAATAACATAATATAAATAGGGTTTAATTTAAATTTTCTTAAGATAACGAAACAAAAAGCAAATAGTCCAACTGAAATCCAACTTAAGTTCTCTATTTTAACTGGAAAGCTGTCTTTATTAAAAAATGCAGTCAATAAAATGGATAACCCGGCAGAAGCAATTAGAGCAACGACGGCTGGTCTGAGACCTTTTATGACACCTTGTACCATACTGATTCCTTTATACTTGTAATAAAGAGTAGCTAAAGTTAACACGATAATAGCAGAAGGTGTCACACATCCTAAGGTAGCAACGATTGCTCCAGGTAAACCAGCAACTTTCGTTCCAACAAATGTTGAAGTATTAATGGCAATGGGCCCAGGAGTCATTTGTGAGATTGTCAAGATATCAATAAATTCTGTTGAAGTGAGCCAAGGGTGAACGTCAAGAACTTGTTCTTGAATAAGTGGCAATGCAGCATATCCACCACCAAAACTAAATAACCCAACTTGGAAAAAACTCCAAAATAACTGTAAATAAATCAAATTAACTTTCCTCCTTTTTATTAAGAAGGTTTATGCGATAAGTAGTATAGGCACCGATTGCTCCAGATATAAATAAAATGAGCACAATATTAACATGAAAGAGTGCTGTTGCAATAAAAGCAAGGAGCATCACGAGGATAGGCAGCAATTTTTTATCTTTTACAACAGTCGTTCCCATGTTAATCACAACGTCAACAATGACAGCAGCAACACCCGCTTGCATACCGAATAACAAGGCGTTAATAACAGCATTTTCACGAAAAGCAATATAAAAATAAGACACAAGAGTGATAATAAACAGTGGAGGTAGAATGGTTCCCAAAGTTGTTAAAAGTGCACCACGGATACCAGCCATTCTATATCCTATAATAATAGAAGCATTTACAGCAATCGGCCCAGGAGCAGATTGGCCTATAGCAACTAAATCTAACATTTCTTCTTCTTCAATCCATTTTAAGTCTTTAACAAATCGCTTTTGCATCAAAGGGACGATTACGTACCCACCACCAAATGTAAAAGCACTTAATGTAAGTGTAGAAGTAAATAGAGTCCAATAAAACTTTTTATCTTTCTTCAATGAAACCCTCCTCAAAAAATTAGTCCTCTCCATTGTACCCTATTTGTCTTAAAATAAAGACTAATTTGTAGCGAAAAAAATTGAGAAAGTCTTTCTCAACCAGTTAAGTTAAGATAAAGTGTTGTTGGATTTGCAAATTTATTCAGAATACTGAATAATAAGAAGAAACAACTCTACTCATTCAACAAGAATAAAACAAAAGTAGAAAATATAAAGTAAATCAATGATTAAGGCGGTGAATTCATGCAAAAGAGCGAACTTAAATTTCCTGGGTTAGATGTACGAATAGAAGAAGCACAAAAAGTACAGCTGGAAATCTTACTAGAATTTGATCAAATCTGTAAAAAGCATGGGATACACTATCAACTCTTCTCAGGAACATTAATTGGAGCGATTAGACACAACGGTTTCATTCCTTGGGACGACGACATAGATGTTTGCATGTTGAGAGAAGAATACGACCGATTTTTAGCTATCAGTCCCAAAGAACTAGATGCAGCTTATTTTTTGCAAAATTACCATACGGATGAAAAGTTTCAATCGCAATACTCAAAAATAAGGAAAAACAAGACTCGCTATGTTGAAAATCTTGTGCAAGATGTTGAGATGCATCAAGGCTTTTTTATTGATGTTTTCCCATATGATCACGTGCGTCCAGGAACACTAAAGGGTAAGGCTCAAAGAATAGCAATAGATCAGTTGAAAGTAATGAATTATTGCCGGGTTATGAGAGTCAATAATAGCGAAAAGAAGACCAGCTTAAGGATAGCTAAAAAAGCACTGTATTATCTTTTAAAAGGCGTTCCAAAAAAGAATGTCGATCGATTGATAACAAAATTAGCGTGCATCTTTAATGATAGAGACGAAGAATACGTTGGTGAATTGAGTATCTCAACAGGTAAAAATACGTATGACTCATTCGTTTTAAAAAAAGCATTCTTTTATGATTCAATTGAGTGGGATTTTGAAGGGCATATGTTTCCAGTACCAAGAGCATACGATGAAATCTTAACGAAAAATTATGGCAATTATATGGCAATGCCACCTCTAAAAGAGCAAGCACCTCATCATGGTATTATTGAAATCAACTTTAATACCCAAAAATAAACAGATAAGAAGGGAAGAAAAAAATGGGGAATTCAAATGAAAAAGGATTAGATCAAGCAGTTATCGCTGTTATTGCTGATGTGATGACTATCCAACCAAGTGAAATAAAAAATATAACGTATCTAAAAAAAGGGATGACAAATGATTCATTTAAGTTTGAAGTCAAAAACAAAAGTTACATCATCCGTATTCCTGGTGCTGGTACAGATAAGTTGATCAGTCGCTCAAATGAGTATGATGTATATAGAGTGTTAAAAGGAAAAAAAATCAGTGACAATGTTGTTTACATCTCGAATGAAAGCGGCATCAAGATAACAGAATTTTGGGAGACTGCAAGAGTAAGTGATCCCTTTGATCAAAAAGATGTTCAACAATGTATGAAAAAGTTAAGAGAATTTCATAATAGTGATTTAAAAGTTGCTCATACCTTTAATCCTTTTGAGGAAATTGAGTTTTATGAAAGCTTAAGGCAAGGTAAACCATCAGTATTTAAAGATTACGCAGAGGTAAAGAAAAATGTGTTATCTTTAGAAAAGCTAGTCAATCAACTACCGAAAAATTTTGTATTGGCCCATATTGATTCTGTTTCAGATAATTTTCTATTCGTAGAAGAGGACGTTTTTGTTATTGATTGGGAGTATGCTGCGATGCAAGATCCTCATTTTGATGTAGGAATGTTTGCTATTTATTCTATGTACAATAGAGAACAAACAGACTATCTGATTGATAGTTATTTTTCCGGTGAGTGTACAGAGGAAACAAGGCTCAAAATCTATTGTTACATGGCAATAGGTGGGTTACTTTGGAGCAACTGGTGTGAGTATAAGAGTGATTTAGGAGTTGATTTTGGTGAATATGCACTAAAACAATACGATTATGCGAAAGAATATTATTCCATTGTTGTAGACGAACTCCTTTCAAAGACTAACCTTACTTTGGAATAAGTGAGACAACAGGGGGAAATAAAATGAGCACAAACGATCAGGCATTACTTAAAGTTGAGAACGCGATTATTATGGCTGCAGGACTTTCTTCTCGATTTGCGCCTATTTCCTATGAATACCCAAAATCATTGGTAAAAGTTAAAGGACAAGTCTTAATTGAACGACAAATTCGTCAATTACAAGAAGCAGGAATTAAGGATATTACAATTGTAGTAGGTTTCAAAAAAGAATTGTTTCAGTATTTGGTAGAAGAATTTCAAGTGACAGTAGTAGAAAATCCTGATTATGCTACTCGTAATAATCACTCAACACTTTACGCTGTTAGAGAAAAACTAAGCAATACGTATATCTGTTCAGCAGATAATTATTTTACCCAAAACGTTTTTGAGCCTTATGTTTCAACTGCTTATTATTCTTCAGTGTATGAAGGAGGAGAAACCGGTGAATGGTGTATCGAAACGGATGCGACTGGTTTAATAACAGATCTAAAAATAGGCGGTAAAAATAGTTGGGTAATGTTAGGACATGTCTTTTTTTCACGTTCTTTTTCCAATACATTTGTAGCCATTTTAGAAGCTGTCTATGATAAACCGGAGACACCTCCATTATTATGGGAAAGCATTTATCTTAATCATATCAATGAACTAGATCTTTATAGTCGTCACTATTCTAAAGAGATTATCTTTGAGTTTGATACGCTAGACGAACTGAGAACGTTCGATTCAGATTACATCGATTCAACTGGTTCAAAAATTTTAGAAGCTATTTCTAAACAAGTAAACTGTAAAGAAAGTGAGATCTTAAAGATTACTCCGATAAAAGAAAAAGATGCAACGACGGGCTTTAAGTGTCTGATAAAAAATGAAACCTATTCTTATATCTACGAAACGAAGAAGTTGAAAAAAGATAAAGAATGAAAAAACGTTTAGGAGAATGAACTATGGCTTATGGCTTATTAGCAGGTTTTTTTTGGGGATTAGATACCGTCATACTAGGTATTGCTTTAGTTATGACACCATTTGTATCGACTGAACAAGCTATTTTATTAGCACCATTTATCAGCACATTTATCCATGATGTGTGTTCTTCATTATGGATGCTGTTTTATATGGGAATTAAAAAAGAGTCGAAGAAAATACTATCGGCATTAAAAACAAGAAGTGGAAAAATTATTGTGCTAGCAGCCTTGCTTGGTGGACCTATCGGAATGACGGGATATGTTTTATCAATAAACTATATCGGTGCAGCCTATACGGCAATCATCTCAGCCTTATTTCCAGGAGTTGGGGCATTATTATCTTATATCTTTTTAAAAGAAAAAATGAAAGGGTATCAAATAGCAGGATTAACGGTGAGTATTTTAGGAGTAATCGCATTAGGCTATACGCCTGGTGGTAGCGAAACAAATAATACGGTAATAGGATTCTTGTTTGCTTTTATGTGTGTTATCGGGTGGGCTTCAGAAGCCGTTATTATAGCTTACGGATTAAAGGCTCAAGAAATCAGTGACCACCTGGCTCTACAAATAAGACAGTTAACCTCTGCTGTTTTTTATGGAGCGATTATTATACCGTTCGTTAAAGGCTGGTCGTTTACTTTATCACTAATTCCTACACAAACAGCAGGGATTATCCTGTTAGCGGCATTGTTTGGTACAACGTCTTATTTATTTTATTATAAAGCGATTAATAAAATTGGTGCCTCTAAAGCGATGGCTTTAAATATTACCTATTGTGCTTGGTCAATTGTATTTGGAGCAGTTCTACTCAACGAAGAAATCTCTTTGAGAAGTATTGTTTGTGCAATAATTATTGTAGGTGGCTCAATTACTGCGGCAGCAGATATGGGTGAGATGTTTAAATTCAAGAAAAAATCGTTTAATTAATGAACTAGAGTGAGTTGAACATATTTTGAGAACGTATTCTTTGATTAAGCAATCAAAACTCGTTATATTAAGATTAATTGTTAATGAGTTTGACTCATACAAAAAATCAAATAGAGAAGAAAGGATTGATACAATGGATAAATTCATGGATAGAGCCGTTGAATTATCGTTAGAAAATGTTCGTAGTGGAGGAACACCTTTTGGAGCAGTACTAGTTAAAGACGGAGAGATTATCTCTGAAGGAGTAAACGAATTGCACCACACTTACGATAGCAGTGGGCATGCAGAGATGCTAGCAATCCGTAGAGCACAAGCAGAACTTAAGACACTTGATTTATCAGATTATACGATGTACGCTAGTGGTGAACCTTGTCCAATGTGTTTATCAGTTATGTATATATCAGGAATTAAAAAAGGCTACTATTGTGCTTCAGTCGATGAAGCAGCAGCAGTCGGAATGAGTATCTCTAAAGAGATTTATGAAGATTTCAAAAAAGATCGAGCAGAACGTAAGTTAGTTATGAAGAATATGCCTTTAGAAGAAGGACAAGAAAACCCGATGGATTTATGGGTAGAAAAAAATAAAAGCTAATTAAAAATAAGAAGTTCCAACAAACTATTTTTATAGTTTGTTGGAGCTTTTTTTATTGGAAGTAAACTTAATAGACAAAGTCAGTTCATTAAAATAGTTCGCTAACGCTTACTATGTTATAATATTGTCTACCAGTTTAGTTTGAAATGAGCCAGTATACATGTTTAAAACGGTATAAAAAATGCATAAATAAACTAAAATGAACACGATTTCCTGTAGAAAGGTGGTACACCATGAATAAGTTTACTCAATTAAGAGAGGATTATTTTAATGAAGATACCCTCCGTTCCTTTCCTTCACTTTTTTTAGAAAAGTATAAAGAGGAACACCGTTTTGATGAAAAAGAAGAGCGAATCTTGGATGATATTAAAGATAGCTTGGCATTAGATACAAAAAAAGAGCTAGTGGAGAACGACTTGCTTGGTCTTTTCTCTTATTTAGGCCAAGACGATTACTTAGATCGATTTATCGTAAATAGCCTTACCAAGAATTGTCGTATGCTTACTGAAGAAGGTTTCGATAGAAAAGTCCGCTATTACTTATCACAAAAAAAGCTAAATGAATCAATGGTTTTCGCGCTAATAGACAGTTGTATTGAATGCAATAGAAATGTATTGAATAAAGAAATAATCATGAACTTATTAACAAATTATTCAAAACAACTAGATGTTTTTTCGATACTAATCGATTATTTTTATCATTTTAAAGTAGACGGTTATGAAGCAGCCATTTATGACTGGTTAAAAGAAGATTACCCAATAAATATTAGCATTCAACTCATCGATTTGTTGATAGAACTTTATTCACTAGGAAATCTAGATCATAATGCAGTAGCAGCCTTGATTCCTTTTCAAAAAAACAAAAAGTTGTTTAGCGATTATAAAGCAATTCTCAATAAAGAAAAAGTTGCTAAAACAACTGGACTAACGATTTTACAATCAATGTTTTATGGTGATTTTGAAAACAGTGGCAAAGGAAACAATGGTGGGATTGCTATCTTTTTAAAAACATTAGGAAATGAGCTATCTAAATCAGATAAAGTTTCTCTCGTTGTGACCTTAACGATTACGAATGAATGGTCAACCAATCAATCGATAATGAATTATTATTCAGGTAACCATCTTTTTATAAGAGTCCCTATCTATATAGACACAACAGATAAAGATCCTTTTTTGAAAAAAGAACGTTTTATAAAAAGAGCCGTAGACCGGTTCCTTAAAAAAGTTGGGATTGAACCAGATATTTTTCATGTTCGTTATTTAGATAATGCATCTAAAGCAATAGCACTCTTAAGTAAAGAAAGAGAAAAGAAATTTGTTTTTACATTAACACCAGATCCTCATAGAAACATGACCAATAAGGATGGAACATTAAAAGCCTACTCTTTCAATGAGTATGTTCAAAAAGTAAATAAGATTATGATAGGTGATGAACTGATTTCTGAAAGTGATCAAATAGTGGGAATAGGAAATGACAAAGTGAAAAAAGAATTAGAATTGTATTTCCCACAATTAGTAAAGGAAGATAAAAAAGAGACTATCTGGATGATAAGTGAAGGCATACAGGCAGATAGCGATTTTGAAAATAAAACTGAAAAAGGGAATCAGCCCAATGAATTAAGACAGATTAAATTTAAAAAAGGCTTTTTTGATAGACCGATTATTCTAAATGTTGGAAGATTAGAACAGCAAAAAGCGCAAGACGAATTAGTAAAAGCTTGGGGAAATTCCAGTATTTCAGAGGTGTACAACTTATTGGTAATAGGTGGAGATTTAGAAAATCCTAGTAAAGATGAAAAGAAGATGGTGTATTCGTTTGAAGAATATTTTTCTGAGCATTCACAACTGAAAGATCAATTTCATCATATTGGTGCGCTGTCAAATGAAAATATACGACTAATTGAAAAGAAAATTATGGAACATCAAAAACAGTACCCACAAATTTATCTTTGTTCTAGTAAAAAGGAAGAATTTGGAATAGCTATTTTAGAAGCTTTGTCGCAAAAATTCTTGGTAATAGGACCTGAAAGAGGCGGCGTAAAAAGCTATATAGAAAATGGCGTAAATGGATTTTTAATTGATACCACAAATTGGCACTCTATTTCTGAAGAAACAAAAACGATTATTGAAGAGTTGAAAAATAATCCAGTAGCTTTTGAGGAAATTCAATTAGCTGGAGAAAAAACAGTCAAAGAACGATTCTCTATGGAAAAAATAGCCAAAGAATTTCTGTCGTTTTATTTGTCTTTAAAAAGGAGCAAAGTAAATGAATACTAACCATATCTTTTTTATTAGTCCACCGTTTTATTCTCATTTTACTCCTCTTTTAGTTCTTGCAAAGAGCTTTAAAAAGCTTGGAAAAGACGTAACATTCGGATGTAGCATAGAGTTTAAGCAACAAGTGGAACAAGCTAATTTAACTTTTTATGAAATTGATATTAGTAAAAATAAAAATGTCGGAAAAGCTGAAATAACAGATCAACCTGATTCAGAAAAAGACCGATTAGATGAATTTTTTGAAGCTACACGAAAAGGCGCAATCGAGACGCTTATTACACAGTCAAATCATCGAAAAAAAGATATGCTTTATAAACCAGAAGAACTTATTTCAAAAATAAAAACCATTAACGAATCACTTGCAATCGATTTATATGTAGTTGATATCCTTTCATATGGTGTCACGCTAGGATTATATGTATTGGATTTGCCGTTTGTAACATTTTGCCCGCCGCACCCGAGAACGATTCCATCAGAAAACGAGCAGTATGGCGTTCCGAATAATTGGCCAAGTGTTATATCAGTTGATAATACGAAACTGAAAGAGCTCAGACAGGTTTCTAAAAACACGCAAAAAGAATTTACAACAATTTTTAATACGATGTTAGAAGAAAATAAGAGCCATCGTAAAAAAGTAGAAAATGCCTTTAGTTTAGTTTCAGATAGAGCTATTTTGTATAATTATTTTGATTTCGATGCGATTGAAGACGAACAACAACAACCCAATAAGATTTTTATGGGCAATTGTTTTGAAGAAGAAACACTAAATAAAGAGTGGTCAAAAAAGATAAACACTAAAAATACTAAAATTTTAATTACATTAGGTACTTTTTTATCTAATCGAGTGGATGTTCTAGAGAAGTTAATAATAGGCGTTAAAAAACAGAACCCTACAGCTTTGTTACTTGTTTCGGCTGGAAGCAATGCTGAAAAGTTGAAACAATACCGTTCTTCTTCAGTGATTATCGAAGAGTTTATTCCTCAAAAAGCTTTGATGCCTTACATGGATAACGTTATTTTCCACGGTGGTTGCAATACATTTACTGAAGCACTCTACTATGGTAAACCAATGATTATTTTTCCTTTTTCAAGTGACCAATTTAATATTGCCTACGATTGTGAAAAAAAACAATTAGCAGAGATATTAAATCCCAATACTTTTACAGAAGAGGATTTAGTAACCGCTCTTTCAAGATTAGCTGCACAATCAACTAAAGAATTAACCTATTGGAGTGAACTGTCTAAAAAAAGAGGACCTGATTTTGCTGTCAAACAGTTACTAAAAAACGATTGAAAATAACTTATAACTAAATAAACTAGTGAAAGCTAGCTAAACACATACGATAGGAGCGGATCTAGTGAAAAATTTTTTAATGAAAAGAGATGAACCAATTAATAGAAGTAAGTACGACGTGGATGGTATCCCTCCTTTAAGAGAAGCTGTCCCACTAGGTTTGCAACATATTTTTGCTATGTTTTTGAGTAACATAGCTGTTCCAATCATTGTAGCAAAAGTAGTCGGTATCTCGGGAAGAGATTTAACTGTATTAGTGCAAAGTGCTATGGTTATGGCTGGAGTAGCCACACTGATTCAGTGTTACCCAATTTGGCGAGTAGGTTCAAAACTTCCAGTAGTAATGGGAAGTAGCTTTGGATTTTTACCAACAAATATTTCTATTGCAAGTGGCTACGGGATTTCCGGCTTATTAGGAGCAACATTTGTTGGTGGACTTTTTTGTGCAGGACTAGGATTTTTCATCACACCCTTGAGACGTTTTTTTCCAAAAGTTGTAACAGGAACGGTAGTATTGACGATCGGCTTATCATTATTGCCAACAGGAATAACAGCAATGGCTGGTGGAAGTGGCTCGCCAACATTTGGATCTGGAAAAAACTGGCTGGTTTCATTATTTGTCATGTTTTTAGTTTTACTTTTAAATCAATTTGGAAAAGGAATGGCCAAAACGTCTTCTATTTTAATTGCTATTATTATTGGCTATATAGCGACACTATTTTTAAATATGGTAGAGTTTGGAGCTATTAATCAAGCTTCTTGGTTTTCACTGCCTCAACCATTTTACTTTCCATTAGTCTTCAAATGGGGAGCAATTGCCCCAATGTTGATTATGTTTGTCGTAACAGCTGTGGAAACAGTCGGAGATGTCACAGCGATAACAATGGGCGGATCAGACAGAGAACCAACAGATAAAGAATTATCCGGAGCAATCTTAGCAAATGGGATTACCTCTTCTTTAGCAGCGATGTTTAATTCTCTAGCAAATACATCTTTTAGTCAAAATGTTGGGATGATTTCATTTACTAAAATGATGAGTCGCTATATTGTTGCTGTGGGTTCAGTCTTTTTGATTGCAGCTGGGTTGATTCCTAAATTTGGCGCAATGTTATCTACTTTACCTCAAGCAGTTATTGGTGGTGCTTCTATTATTATCTTTTCTCAAATAACGTTAACAGGGATTAGTATTTTAACATCAGAGCCTCTAACAGATCGGTCAAAAGTGATTGTTGGTCTTTCGCTAGTATTTGGCTTAGGGTTAACTCAAGTTCCAGGTGCAATGGTTGCCTTACCTAGCTTTTTAGCAACATTATTTGGAGAATCTGCTATAGTGATTGCTTGTTTAGCGGCACTAAGTTTAAATGTTATTTTACCTAAAGAACAAACAAGCCCTCAAAAGTAAGGGTATCAATGGATTAAATAGGATCTTAAAAGAAGAAAAAGGTTTTATCTGTTTTTATTTGTAAGAATGAATAAAAACGTCTAACCCTTTCTTCTTTCTTTTTATTAGAGAATTACTTATACTAGACTAAGCACTAGAAAGAAAGTAGGAGATAAAATGGTTGAAAAATATGATTATATCGCTATCGGTGGCGGAAGTGGCGGAATAGCTTCTATTAATCGTGCAGGAATGCATGGTGCTAAAGGTTTACTGATTGAGGGAAATGTTATTGGTGGAACATGCGTTAATGTAGGATGCGTTCCTAAAAAAATTATGTGGCACGGAGCCCAAATGATGGATGAAATGAATTTATATGCTCCTGACTATGGCATTGATATTCCTACTAAAAAATTGAATTTTTCTAAGTTAGTCAAAAACAGAGAAACGTTTATTGAAAGACTACACGGGAGTTATAAGAATGGATTAGATAGCAATAACGTAGATTTAATAAATGGGTACGCCAAGTTTTTAGATAATCAAACAGTTGAAGTAAACGGGAAAAGATATACTGCAGATCATATTTTAATTGCAACAGGTGGAAAGCCAGAATTCCCAGCAATCCCAGGCGCTGAATATGGCATAGACTCAGATGGTTTTTTTGAGTTAACCGAATTACCTGAACGAGTAGCGATTGTAGGTGCAGGGTATATAGCTGTTGAATTAGCAGGTGTACTACACGGTTTAGGTTCTGATACACATTTATTTGTTCGTCAACATGCTCCTCTACGTAATTTTGATTCTATTATCGTTGAAGGACTTCTTGAAACAATGGAGCGTGAAGGTGCTGAGTTGCACACTCATGCGACGCCAAAAAAAGTTGAGAAAAATGAGAATGGCAGTTTGACTCTTTATTTAGAGGACGGAACAACTCATGAAACAGATACAATTATTTGGGCAATAGGACGTGAACCCAATACACAAAATTTAGATTTATCTCTAACAGATGTAAAAGTGAATGATGGTGGATACATTCGCGTGGACGAGTTCCAAAATACGACAGCTAAAGGGATTTATGCAGTTGGGGATGTCACCGGGCGCATCGAATTAACGCCAGTTGCTATTGCAGCAGGGAGACAATTATCTGAGCGTTTGTTTAATCACAAACCGTTGGCGCATTTAAATTTTGATAATGTTCCAACAGTTGTTTTTAGTCATCCGCCAATTGGAACAGTGGGTATGACGGAAGAACAAGCGATTGATAAGTTTGGTGTAGCACAAATAAAGACGTACGAAGCGCGTTTTACAGCGATGCATAGTTCTATTACTAAAAATAGACAAAAGACGTATATGAAATTAGTTTGTTGTGGACCTGAAGAAAAGATTGTTGGCTTACATGGAATGGGAGCAGGGATGGACGAGATGCTGCAAGGCTTCGCCGTTGCCATTAAAATGGGAGCGACTAAAGCTGATTTTGATGCTACAGTAGCTATTCACCCAACTGGTGCTGAAGAGTTCGTAACAATGAAATAAGTCGTTTAATAAAAACAACGCTTATAAAATAAAAAATCTTCATTCACAACTCCTATTAGGGTTTGTGAATGAAGATTTTTTTATTGAATGGATAGTTATTCTTGAACTAGTTCGATACTGACACCATAGTGATCTGAAATAACAGGATAATTTAAACCATTAAAAATAACTTCTGATTGTTTAACAGGAATTGCTTTATTTGTAAAAATAAAATCTAACCGTAGTTTTTCTGTGTTAGCAGACCAACCATCGATGTTACTTTCAACAGTATTTCCACCATCTCGTTTAGTTGCCAATAAAAAAGTATCAAACCATTCTTTGCTAACTAAGTCATATCCTTCATCTGTTGATTGCGAAGGATTATTAAAATCTCCCATCAAATAAATAGGACCTGTTAATGATTCAAAAAAAGTAGAGCACACAGCCCATTGTTCTTTAAACGTGTCCTCTTCGTCGTGCCACCAACCTAAATGAAGATTAATATACCAACTATTTCCAACTTGCATCCCAACTATCGAACGAGTTTTATGATTAGTATATGCTAAGCTTTTAGAAGCATAAAATGTCTTAAGTTCTTGAATAGGCTCAAGACTTAAAAAGGCTAAGCCTTCATCATAAATATCGTATCCAACGTGAGAAGGCTGCCACGTCCAATGATAGGTTAATCCCATCTGTTCTAGTTTTTGTTGAACCTGGTAAGCAAAGTTATCTCTTTTGATTTGGATAGTAGAATTCGTAGGGCAATAGGTAGATGTGCTTGATAAATCAATTACAGATTCTTTCATCGATTGATTAACTTCTTGAAAAGCTATGATATCAAATTGATTTGATAAAATAGCCTCAACAAGAAGGCTTAATTTTATTTGTGGTTGTTCTTCTAACCAACTATGTGTGTTTAAGGTCAAGAGTCTCAATACCTTATATTCCTAAAGCATCTTGAATATCTGATTTTAAAACATCTGCTTTTGGTCCATAGACAGCTTGGATTCCTTGGCCTTTTTTAATAAGTCCTAAAGCACCTGCTTTTTTCCAAGCAACTTCATCACCAACTAGATCAGGGTCTTTTACGCTCACACGAAGGCGCGTCATACAAGCGTCAACGTCCGTAATATTTGATGGACCGCCTAACAAGGCAATAATATCTGTGACTTGTTTTGATGCTGCTTCAAGTTTTCCAGAGTTAGTTGAAACGTCACTAGTTTCTTTATCAGTAATAGATTCTTCGTCAATATAATTTCCTAAACGTCCTGGAGTAGCAATCTTGAAACGGCCAATCATGTAATAAGAAATAAAGTAAGCAATAGCAAAGAACGCAATACTACTTAAGACAAAGTTAACAACATCCCATGCTAAACCGGCGTTAAGAGACATTGGGACACGAGTTAAGAATTCTAGGTTCCCGAATGAGTGAACACGTAATGGAATCACATCAGCTAATGCAAATGAAAATCCTTGAATAACAGCATAGACAACATAAAGTAAAGGTGCAGCGAACATGAACATAAATTCAAGTGGTTCAGTTACGCCGGTTAAGAAAACAGCAATAGCAGCAGAAAAGAAAATAGATTTATATTTTCTGCGTTTTTCTACATCTGTTCTACGGTACATAGCAAAAGCTACACCCATAAGCGTTCCAGTTGCGCCAATCATTTGACCAACTTTGAAACGAGCAGGAGTAATACCTGTTAATAGAGCTTGATAAGCAGTTGTGTCGCCAGATTCTTTTAAGTTTACTAAATCACTAACCCAAGCTAACCAAAGTGGATCTTGACCAAATACTTGAGTTCCTACATTTGCACCCGTTAGAATAGTGTACGTTCCACCTAAAGCAGTGTAATTAATTGGAATAGTTAACATATGGTGCAATCCGAATGGCAATAACAAGCGCTCTAATGTTCCGTAGATAAATGGAGCCAGTATAGGTGCAGTGTCAGCGGAAGTAGCAATCCATTGACCAAAGTTATTGATTCCTGTTTGAATAATTGGCCAAAAAACAGCTAATACAAGAGAAACAAGGACAGACCATAAGATAACAACAAATGGGACGAAACGTTTTCCGTTGAAGAATGAAAGTGCTTCAGGTAATTTACGATAATTATAATATTTATTAAAAACAATAGCTCCGACAAAACCAGAAATAATTCCTACAAATACGCCCATATTTAGAGCGGGTGATCCTAATACAGAAGTGAAGTAACCATTGACTAAAATTTCTGAACCAAATAATGTTTTAGTTGTTGCTCCTTGTGTTACTAACATATCAGAAGAAACTCCAAAAATAGAACCAGTCGTTACGTTAATTAAAATAAACGCTAAAATAGCAGCAAAAGCTCCGCCAGCACGTTCTTTAGCCCAAGAACCAC
Organism: Carnobacterium sp. TMP28; assembly: GCF_047553015.1. Taxonomy (GTDB): domain Bacteria; phylum Bacillota; class Bacilli; order Lactobacillales; family Carnobacteriaceae; genus Carnobacterium_A. The sequence continues at coordinate 1,663,534 of NZ_CP180212.1, read as the reverse complement.
CAATAGCTACAGCAAATAGAATATGTAAGTTTCCTATTACACCCCATCCCAAGCTTTCCATCACACTACCGATAACTGACAATAATTGACTATCTCCACCAAACATAACAATCATTTTACCGACACTGATCATTAAACCAGCTGCAGGCATAACAGCGATGACCACCATTAATGCTTTACCTAGTTTTTGCCAAAAATCAAATGAGAATTTTTTCTTCATTTCTTATTCCAACTCCTTGTAGTTTGTTCATCAATCGCGTCTGCGCAAACGCTTGCTCTTAGTATAATCAGATACTAAATAAAATGCAAACGATTTCGCTACCGAAAAAACTGTTAACGGTAACAGAATCAATAAAAAATAATTAGAAGACTTTCTTCTATAATGAAGTTATTTAAAAAAAAATTAAAAACAAGAGAAAATGAGTTTGACAACGCAAACGTTTGCGCTTAAGATGAGACTATCAATTTAACCAGCCGATAACCATATATGGCTCAAGGAGGAACTAGAACAGTGAAACGTTTATTTGAATTAGATGAGTGGAAGATAAAAACACATACGTTGGAAAAAAAAGACCGTCGCTTACAAGAAAGTTTAACGAGTATCGGAAATGGCTATATGGGTATGCGAGGCAATTTTGAAGAAACCTATTCTGGAGATCATCATCAAGGGAGTTACCTTGCAGGGGTGTGGTATCCTGACAAGACGCGTGTTGGTTGGTGGAAAAACGGGTATCCTGAATACTTTGGTAAAGTTATCAATTCAATCAACTTTATTCAATTGGATGTTTATATAGATGGAGAACGAGTAGATTTATACGAAGATTCTATCTCAGAATTTGAGCTGTCTTTAGATATGCAAAAAGGAATTTTATCCCGCAGTTACACAGTTGAAAAATCTGGTAATCGTGTTCATATCGAAGTCGAAAGATTTGTCAGCTTAGCTCAAAAAGAACTTTGCGCTATTCGTATGAAAGCAACTGGTTTGACTGGAGAAGTCACGATTGGTTTTTCACCCACTTTAGATGGAAATGTAGTAAATGAAGATTCAAATTATGAAGAAAAATTTTGGCTGCCAATTTCTACTACAGAAAACAGCCTGACCGTTGAAACCAAACCAAATGACTTTGAAATAGAGCAATTCACTGTAGCTGCAACGATGTTAAACCGTGTCGAAAATCTTGAATATAGTCGCTCTAGTACAACAGAGATGTCTGTTGTCCAAGAATATTCTGGTAAAGTAAAAGCTAATGAGTCAGTAACGATTGAAAAATTAATTACTTTAACAACTTCTCGTGATAGTTTGAAAGAGGACGTTACAAAACGAAGTATGCAACTAAGTGAGTCTGTTGCAGAACATTCATTTGAACAACTGCGTCAGCAACATATGGCTCTTTGGCAAGAGCGTTGGGATAAAGCTGACGTTGTCATAGGTGGGGATCCGGCAGCGCAACAAGGCATTCGATACAATTTATTTCAATTATTTTCAACGTACTACGGGGAAGATGAGCGTCTAAATATTGGTCCTAAAGGGTTTACCGGTGAAAAATACGGTGGAGCAACTTACTGGGATACAGAAGCGTATGCCATTCCGTTGTATTTAGCACTGACAGATCAAAAAGTTTCAAAAAATTTATTGAATTATCGCCACAATCAGTTGCCTCAAGCAGAACACAATGCGCGTCAACAAGGTTTGAAGGGTGCACTCTATCCAATGGTGACATTTACAGGCGTAGAGTGCCACAATGAATGGGAAATTACCTTTGAAGAAATTCATCGCAATGGAGCAATGGCTTACGCGATTTATAATTATACAAATTATACGGGTGATGAAAGTTATTTAATGGATAAAGGATTGGATGTTTTAGTTGGTATCAGTCGCTTCTGGGCTGATCGAGTTCATTACAACCAAGATAAAGAACAATACATGATGCATGGTGTAACAGGTCCTAATGAGTATGAAAATAATGTAAATAACAATTGGTACACAAATAAAATAGCTGTTTGGACGTTAAAGTACACATTGTCTTCATTAAAAAAAGCAGAAAATAAAAGAAGAGCTTTAGCTATAGGAGAAGAAGAAAGTAAGAAATGGCAAGCGATTATTGATAAAATGTACTTTCCGTATGATGAAAAAACAGAGATTTTTGTTCAACACGATACATTTTTAGATAAAGAGCTTCGCCCTGTTTCAGAGTTAGATCCGGCAGAATTGCCTTTAAGCCAGAATTGGTCTTGGGATAAAATTCTACGTTCACCTTATATTAAACAAGCAGATGTGCTACAAGGGATCTATTTCTTTAAAGAAGAATTTACAGTAGCAGAAAAGCAGCGTAACTTTGATTTTTACGAGCCATTGACTGTTCACGAATCAAGTCTTTCACCGAGTATCCATGCTATTTTAGCAGCTGACTTAAAAAAGGTCGCTAAGGCTGTTGACTTGTATAGTCAAACCGCTCGTTTGGACTTAGATAATTACAACAATGATACAGAAGACGGGTTGCACATTACATCCATGACCGGTAGTTGGTTGACAATTGTTGAAGGTTTCGCTGGGATGCGTACAGCAGGGGAGAAAATATCTTTTGCGCCACTGTTACCGGAGAACTGGACGAATTACGAATTCCATATTAATTACCGCAAGCGTCTATTAAAAATCAAAATAGACAATACGGCTAATGGAGTGACCATCACTCTCGTTAAAGGGTCACCGATTGAATTAACACTGTACGAGGAACAAATTTTATTAGTAGATAGGTATAACGGATCTTTAAAAAAATAAAATAAGAAATAGGATAAAAAGGAGAGATAAAAATGAAGGCTGTCTTATTTGATTTAGATGGAATTATTACAGATACAGCAGGCTATCACTTTTTAGCGTGGAAGTCTTTAGCCAAAAAATTAGGAATGGAACTAGATGAAGAATTTAACGAACAATTAAAAGGAGTGAGTCGTACAGACTCACTGGAACTCATTTTAAAAAGAGGCCAGTTAGAAAATACCGTTACGTTAGCTGAAAAAGAAAGGTTAGCCGCTAGCAAAAATGAAGCATACAATCAGATGATAGAGCAAATGAGTGCTTCTGATAGTTTACCGGGCATTGAAGCATTATTAATTGATTTAAAAACTAACCATTTTTTACTGGGATTAGCATCCGCTAGTCAAAATGGACCAGCTATTTTAAAGAAATTAGGTTTGTATGACTTATTCGATACGATTGTAAATCCAGCTGAGTTATCTGCGGGTAAACCCGATCCTGAAATTTTTCAAAAAGCTGCAGAACAGTTAGGCTGTTCTGTTAGTGAGTGTGTTGGGATTGAAGATGCAGCAGCGGGTGTTGAGTCGATTAACCGTGCAAATATGGTTTCAATTGCTGTTGGCGATAAAGAAGTCTTACATGCTGCAGATAAAGTAATAAAAACAACCAATGAGCTAACGGTAGACTTAATAAAAACGATTTGGACTGAATGCTGTGAAATTAATTAAACGACATTATGGTTGGATAAAAGATCAAGAAGTTATCGAATATCACTTAGTGAATAATCAAGGAGCTACATTTAAATGTTTAAATTATGGAGCGATTGTTACAGCTATTTTAGTTCCTGATAAAAATAAAAGTCTAGAAAATGTTGTACTTAGTTTTGACCAGTTATCGGATTATCTTACGTACCCTACTTATTTTGGAGCATTGATTGGCCGGGTTGCGGGAAGAATTCGAAAGGGACAATGGCTAGATCACCAACTAACGCTAAATGAAGGAAAGCACCACATTCATGGTGGAGAACCCAACTTCAGCCATCTTCTCTGGGAAACAAAAGAAATAACAAATCAAGCAGATACAGTAGGCATACAATTCAGTCATCGTAGTCCAGCTGGCGAAAACGGTTATCCTGGTAATCTAGTCACAACAGTAACCTACTTTTGGACAAATAATCAAACGTGGATAATGACTATAGAAGCCCAGACGGATGAACGAACACTATTCAATCCAACTAATCATACCTATTTTAATCTAAGTGGAGAGACCAAGCGCACAATAGAAACGCATCAACTTCAGATATCTAGTGAGGTTTATGCTGAAATAGATGACGAAAAATGTCCCACAGGTCGTCTATTAGCAGTTAAGGATACAGCCTATGATTTCACACAGCCGACTTCCTTACAAAAAGCTTTGAAAAAAAATCCTAAAGGGTATGATACACCGTTTAAGTTGCAAGAGGGCAAAGTCGTGTTGACGGAACAAGAGAGTGGTCGAAAATTAGAAATTGAAACAACACGAGAGTCCGTTGTTGTATTTTCTACTACTGGAATGGAAGAAGATTACCTCGTTAATGGTAAAAAAATGTGTAGTCATCTAGGGCTAGCGTTAGAAATGCAAGAATTGCCTGATGCTGTTCATCATCGACAGTTTCAATCTATAATTCTTGAGCCGGATAAACCTCATTCTTCTCAAACAAGTTATCATTTCTCTGTTTAAAGGAACTTGTCAGTCTGCAGATTATACCCTATGATAAGAGAAAACAGGGATCAACTATAAGGATGTGGGAGTTTTGGCTATTACAATTAAAGATGTTGCGAAAAAAGCAGGTGTAGCTACCTCAACTGTTTCACGTACGATTCAAAATCATTCAAGTATCAGCGAGAAGACTAAAAAAAAGGTTCGTTCTGTAATGGAAGAACTAGGCTATCAACCAAATCTAGCAGCAAGAGGGCTTGTAAGTAAAAATATGCGAACGATTGGCGTAATTTTGCCTGTTTCTGATGGGACAGTGTTTAAAAATCCCTTTTTCTTAGAAATGATTCGTGGGATTAGCAAAGCCTGCAATGAAAACAACTATATGGTAGCCTTAGCTTCAGGCACAACACAAGAAGAATTGCTTGAAAGTATTCAAATAATGGCTAAAGGTGGTAGAGCTGACGGTTTTATTGTTCTTTATTCTAAAAAAAAAGATAAAATTATTGAGTATTTGCATCAGGAAAAACTCTTTTACGCTATGATTGGCAAGCCTTATGAGTATGAAAATGAAATTGTTTATGTCGACAATGACAACAAACTAGCCGGTAGGGATGCGACCGATTACTTATTAGCTTTAAAACATAAAAAAATAGCGTATATCAATAAACATGCTGATCAAATGATGTCTGCAGAAAGATTAGTAGGGTATAAAGAAGCTCTTTTATTAAAAGGAATTGAGGTCAATCCGACGTATATTTTAGAAGAGAAAATGGCATCTCCTAATCAAAAAGAAAAAATAAAAGAATTGTTTATTTCAGAACAACACCCAACTGCAGTAGTAGCAGGGGATGATTTAATTGCAATGGAATTAATTTATCTGCTTAAAGAATTCAATTTACGTATCCCTGAGGATGTATCCATTATTAGCTTTAATAATTCTGTTTTTGCAGAGATAGTCCAACCACCATTAACTTCAATTGATTTACACGTGGCTTATCTGAGTGAACAAGTAGTAGAAAAATTGATAGATCTTATTGAAGGCAAACAAAATTTAGCTATTAAAGTTATTCTGCCACATGAAATTATTGAACGGAAATCATGTAAGTTGAATGAATTCATATACTAGTTTAATCTTTTTTTAAAATAAGTGTAAGCTAGTTAAAAGCTATCTTGCACTTATTTACTTAGGGAATCAGGCTTTATTTGAGCAGACTTATTTTTTTACTTGCTGATTAATAAAGTAAAAAATAAAAGAGTAGACGATAGAATAATAAAAAGGCTAGAATGAATAAAAAAACACTAAAAATAGTTACACACAACCTGTGGATAACTTTGTGCACAACCTGTTAATAAAAAGCTGTAAAACTATTAATCTAGCTATAATAGTATTTTTAAAAAAAGTTAAATAAAAAAAGAAGAGTTGTCCACAAAAATCAGTGGATAACTTTCAAATAAATCATAAAAATAAAAGAAAAAATAGTCTTAATGAATGTATAAATAAAAGAAAAACGTTTTAGGTAAATAGTTGAATAATCTTAAAGACGTCATTTATTTTTTATAGTAGAGCAACTAAAAATCCGTGAAATAAACACGAACATTTAATCATTATTTACAAATATTGTTAATAAAAATATTGTAATAACCAATCTTTTATTCTATAATAAGTGAAGACGAAGAAATACACTCTAATATAATTAAGCGATATGGGCTTTAAGTTTCTACCGGACACCGTAAATGATCCGACTATTAGGGGAAAGCTGCTTTTTTTGCTGTCCCAAAATAGTTAGGATTGTACGGTTGATGGAAAATCAACTGTTTTTTTGCGTTTATGGTTAGTAAACCAAAATAAATTGCCTAATAGCCACACTGATTAAATTAGAAAAGAATGCGTTCTTGTACTTCTTTGTAACTATAAATAAGGTGGGAATAAAAAGTGGAAAATTTTTTCAAACTAAAAGAAAATGGAACAACGGTTACAACTGAAGTTATAGCTGGAATTACAACATTTTTTGCAATGTCTTATATTATATTTGTTAATCCTGCAATACTATCTTTAACCGGCATGCCTACTCAAGCCGTTTTTCTTGCTACTCTAATTGCTTCAGCGATTGGAACCTTAGTTATGGGACTATTTGCAAATGTCCCCTACGCACAAGCTCCAGGGATGGGGTTAAATGCTTTCTTTACGTATACAGTTGTTTTCGCTTTAGGTTTTTCATGGCAAGAAGCTTTAGCGATGGTTTTCATCTGTGGTATTTTCAATATTCTAATAACAGTCACAAAAATAAGAAAAATGATTATCAAGTCTATTCCTGAACTGATTCAAAATGCGATTGGTGGAGGAATTGGGATTTTTGTTGCTTACATCGGTATTAAAAATGCAGGGTTTTTACAGTTCACTTCAGAAAGTCCAAATATTCAATCCATTAACAACACGGCTTTTAACGCGACAGAAGCAACATATACAGGTGGTATCGCTAGCGTAGTAACGGATGGTGGCATTATTCCTGGCTTAGTTAATTTTACGGATAAAGGAACACTGCTAGCCTTAATTGGCTTAATCATTACAGTGATTCTCGTAGTATCAAATGTTCGTGGTGCTATTTTAATTGGTATTATTGCTACAACTTTGATTGGTATTCCAATGGGTATCGTTGATTTATCTGCTATTTCTAATCCAGACAACTCTCTGGGAAATGCCATTTCAGAATTACAAATTACATTTGGTGCAGCGTTTGGTGCGAATGGGATGGTTTCATTATTCTCAGATGCTTCTCGTTTACCCTTAGTTTTGATGACTATTTTTGCTTTTAGTCTATCAGATATTTTCGATACAATCGGAACATTTATTGGAACGGGTCGTAAAACAGGTATTTTTACTACAGAAGACGAGTTAGCTTTAGAGAGTGGATCAGGTGTCAAATCTAAAATGGATAAAGCGTTGTTTGCAGATGCGATTGCAACGTCAGTCGGAGCGATTTTTGGTACATCAAACACGACAACCTTTGTTGAGAGTGCTGCTGGAATCGGAGCAGGTGGTCGAACGGGTTTAACTAGTGTAGTGGTGGCTATTTTATTCTTATTATCTAGTTTGTTTTCATCAGTGATTGCTATTGTGCCCCCACAAGCAACAGCAGCGTCATTGGTTATTGTTGGTATCATGATGATGTCTTCACTGCTTGAAATACAATGGAATGATTTAGAAGAAGCCATTCCTGCATTTTTCACTTCCGTTTTTATGGGACTAGCGTATAGTATTTCTTACGGAATTGCTGCTGGTTTTATCTTTTATGTCATCGTTAAAGTAGTCAAAAAGAAAGCCAATGAAATTCATCCAGTCTTATGGATTTCGACAGGCCTATTTATCTTAAACTTTATAGTCCTAGCATTTATTTAACGAAGAGTTAATGGTAGTCTCTTATCTTTCATTATGGAGGATAAGAGACTATTTTTTTGTTTCTTCTTATAAAAACACTAAATAGAGTAGAACATGGAAATAAAGGACCACTATTATTATTGGAACCTGTTACACTAAAAGAAAGAAGCAAACCTTTTTAAAAGAAAGGAGTGAAAAAATGACACCATTCACTGAAAAAGCGATAGCAGTAATGAAAAATATCCCAACTGGAAAAGTAATGACGTATGGACAAATTGCAGAACTAGCTGGCAACAAAAGAGGAGCAAGACAAGTTGTTCGACTCTTACATGCAATGAGTAAAAAGGAGAATCTTCCTTGGCATCGAGTTATAAATGCAAAGGGTGAGATTGGATTAAAAGATGAAGAAGGAAGATTCACCCAAAAAGAAAAGTTAAATGCTGAAGGAATTCACTTAATGAAGAATGGGAAGATAGATTTACTTATCTATCGGTATCAGCCAGAAAAAGAAGAAGACACTTGCTGATAACGAACTACTTTTTTTAAAATAGTTCATCAGTTTTGTTTAAATCTTTGCTTTGCTAATTATAGAAAGATATAATCAATTTAATAAGAAATAAAAGAATGCGCTACTTAAGAAATGGAGATGGGATTATGGATAAGAATAACCAACAAAATAAAACGTTTTTTACGCTAGAAAAAAAAGCTGTTTTCGATGAAGTTCAATCCTCTGAAAAAGGATTAACTTCAGAGCAAGCGGAAAAGAGAATGGCAGAATATGGGCCTAATCAGTTAGATGAGGGGAAAACTAAAAGTTTACTCGTTAAGTTTTTCGAACAGTTTAAAGATTTTATGATCATTGTTTTATTAGCTGCAGCGGTTATTTCAGGTATTTTTGGAGACATAACAGACTCTATTATTATTCTAGTCGTTGTTGTTTTAAATGCTGTTTTAGGTGTTTTTCAGGAAGCGAAAGCCGAGGAAGCCATTAACGCTCTAAGGGAAATGTCCTCACCAGAAGCACGTGTGAAACGTGATGGCGCAGTTATCTCATTAAAAAGTGATCAACTCGTTGTTGGCGATGTTGTTTTATTAGAAGCAGGCAATATTGTGCCAGCAGATTTACGTTTGATAGAAGTGGCCTCTTTGCAAATTGAAGAGTCTGGTTTAACTGGTGAATCCGTTCCCGTTAATAAAGAGTTAACGGTTCTTGAAGACGAAAAGGCAGGTATTGGAGACCGGACAAATATGGCTTATATGAACAGCAATGTTACATACGGTCGTGGCGAAGGTGTTGTTGTAGGAACAGGAATGAATACAGAAGTAGGCGAAATCGCTAAGCTGCTTGCTTCAACAGACGAAACGGTAACACCCCTTCAAAATAATTTGAATCGTTTAGGTAAATACTTAACTGTAGCTATTTTAGCTATCGCTATTATCATATTTGTGGTTGGCTTGTTGAATGGTCGTGGTTGGCTTGATATGCTGTTAACATCTATTTCTTTAGCCGTAGCAGCTATTCCTGAAGGCTTGCCTGCTATCGTGACAATTATTTTAGCATTAGGAACACAAAAAATGGCTAAAAGAAAAGCCCTTGTTCGTAGATTACCAGCTGTTGAAACATTGGGAAGTACAGACATCATTTGTTCCGATAAAACAGGAACACTCACGATGAATCAAATGACAGTTGAAAAACTATATGTTAATGGACAATTACAAGACAGTGCTGCTCCATTAGAACTGGATTCACCAATCTTGTATTCGATGATGCATGCAAATGATACTCAGATATCAGGAGACGGAACATTAATTGGTGATCCGACCGAAACGGCTTTGATCCAGTTTGCTCTGGATAAAGACATTACTGTTTCTGAAGTTTTAGAAAAAGAACCCCGAGTAGCTGAAATTCCATTTGATTCAGAACGAAAGCTAATGTCTACGATTCAAAAACAAGCAGACAAAAAGTTTTTAATAGCCGTCAAAGGTGCACCTGATGAATTATTGAAGAGATGTACACACGTTATTAAAAACGGTAAAGTTGAAGCATTAGATGAAGCGGGTAAACAAACAATTTTAGAGACTAATCATGAGTTAGCTACCCAAGCATTGCGCGTTTTAGCTACTGCTTACAAGCAAGTGGAGACTATACCTACTGATATGAGTTCAGAAAATGTAGAACGAGAGTTGGTTTTCTCAGGATTAATAGGAATGATTGATCCAGAAAGAGAAGAGGCAAAGGGTGCAGTATCTGTTGCACGAAAAGCAGGCATTCGTTCGATTATGATTACAGGCGATCACCGTGATACGGCCGAAGCGATTGCTAAACGATTGGGTATTTTAGAGGCAACACAAGTTGGGGGAGTCATTACTGGTGCTGAATTAGATGAGATTAGTGATGAAGATTTTTCAACCAGAGTAAAAGATTATTCCGTTTATGCTCGTGTTTCTCCTCAACACAAAGTGCGTATTGTTAAAGCATGGCAAAAAGCAGGTAAAATTGTCGCAATGACAGGTGATGGTGTAAATGATGCACCAGCTTTGAAAACAGCAGACATTGGGATTGGTATGGGAATTACTGGTACCGAAGTATCAAAAGGCGCGAGTGATATGGTTTTAGCAGATGATAATTTCTCAACAATTGTTGTTGCAGTAGAAGAAGGTCGAAAAGTCTTCTCAAATATTCAAAAGTCTATTCAGTTTCTATTATCCGCAAACTTAGGTGAAGTATTAACGTTATTTATTGCTACTCTTCTTGGATGGAGTATTTTAGCACCTGTGCATATTTTATGGATTAACTTGGTAACAGATACATTCCCAGCTATCGCTTTAGGATTAGAACCTGCGGAAGCAGATAGTATGGAACAAAAACCTCGTGGAAAAGAAGCGACATTCTTTTCTAATGGTGTCTTAGGTAGCATTATCTATCAAGGAATTCTTGAAGGTGGCATTACACTATTTGTTTATTGGTGGGCAACGAACTACCCGATACACGCCGGAAATGCTGAATTGATTCATAATGATGCTTTGACGATGGCGTTTATCACACTAGGAATGTTGCAACTGTTCCATGCTTTCAACGTGAAATCGGTCAAGAAGTCCCTCTTTACAGTTGGATTCTTTAAGAATAAAATGTTTAATCTATCTATATTAGTTTCAGGAGCATTATTAGCCGTTGTTGTTTTAGTCCCTGGCTTGAATGATGCGTTTAAAGTGACTCATTTAGATACAATCCAGTGGGTAATTGTTTTAAGTGCTTCATTTTCTATTATTCCAATCGTAGAATTAGTTAAATTAGGTATTCGTACGTTTGATAAAAGAAGGTAAGCGAAAATCAATTAGATAGTAAGAAAAGTTTTATTGAGGTTAGGTAGACTCAATAAAACTTTTTTTGTTTTACTCAAAAAGTCCGAGCTTAATTGTTGAACTTCTTACTTAAATAAAGTAAAATGAGGAATCACTAAATTTGAATCATTATTCCTCATATTTAGGGCGTTCGTTCGGGAAAAACGATTGTCTAGGACCTTTAATCTTATGATACACAGGCTTTCCAAGTCATGGGAAGCAAAACAAAGGGAGGATCATCATGACAAATCTTTATATCGTTATCGCATTACTTTTATTTGTGGCGGTTATTTATGCTTTTTGGCGCTTACAAAAAAAACACATCAAATTTTCAACACGCGTTTTTATCGCGTTAGGTTCAGGTATCGTTTACGGTGCAATCTTGCAATTAATTTTTGGAGCATCTGGGGAAGTAACAACAGGGGCTATCCAATGGATTAATGTTGTTGGAACAGGGTATGTGCGTCTATTACAAATGTTAATTATGCCTTTAATTTTTGTTTCGATTGTCGGAGCATTTACTAAAGTTGAAGGAACGAAAGATTTAGGCAAAATTAGTGTAACGGTCTTAACGACCTTACTAGCAACAACAGCTATTGCTGCATTGGTTGGAATTGGAAGTGTGATGCTTTTCAATTTAGATGGTGCAGAATTTGTTCAAGGAGCTGCTGAAACCACTCAGATTGCAGCGCTAGATGAACGAAAAGAAATGGTTGCTGACTTATCATTACCAGAACAAATAGTAAATTTTATTCCATCGAATGTTTTTGCAGATTTATCTAATTCTCGTTCAACAAGTACAATCGCAGTCGTTATTTTTTCGGCTTTTGTAGGAGTAGCGTATTTAGGTGTTATTCGAAAGAATCCAGAAGATGGAGCTTTCTTTGAGAGAATAATTAAAAGTCTATACGCTATCGTGATGAGAATTGTAACGTTAGTTTTAAGACTGACACCTTATGGCGTTTTTGCTTTAATGACAAAAGCTCTAGCAACAAGTGATTTTAATGCATTAGTGAATCTAGGTAAATTTGTCCTAGCCTCTTATGTTGCAATCATTACTATGTTCTTAATTCACATGCTTATCTTACTCGGCTATAAAGTTAATCCTGTTCAGTACCTAAAGAAAACTTGGACAGTATTGAGTTTTGCATTTACTTCTCGTTCAAGTGCAGGAACATTGCCATTAAATATAGAAACACAAACGAAAGCTCTAGGAGTAGATGCTGCTTCAGCTAACTTCGCAGGTACATTTGGTATTTCTATAGGGCAAAATGGTTGTGCGGGTGTCTACCCTGCAATGTTAGCGGCTATTGTAGCTCCTACAGTTGGAATTGATATCTTTAGTCCAGCTTATATTTTGACTATTGTGGCAGTTGTAACAATCAGCTCATTCGGCGTTGCAGGTGTTGGTGGCGGAGCAACTTTTGCAGCTTTAATCGTTTTAGGTGCATTAGACTTACCAGTAGCAATTGTTGGATTAGTTATTTCTGTTGAACCTATTATTGATATGGCTCGGACATTATTGAATGTTAATGATAGTATCTTAGCTGGTATCATTTCATCAAAACGTGTAAATCGCTTTGATGAGTCAGTATTTAATGATGATGAAGCAATCATCAAATCAGATATCTAATATAAAAAATCATCCTTCTCATATGAGAGGGATGATTTTTTATATTAATTGAGTTAAAAAGGATAGTAAAATAAATAGAAACCCGATCATGCCAAAGAGACTTTTAACCTAGTAAAAGTCTTTCAACAATTCGTGAGACTCGCATCAAAAAATTATTTTTCTATCTTTCTTGAAAAACTAGTTTTATAAATAATAATTTTGACAACTTAGCAATTTACTTCGTTGAAGTGTCGGACATAAAAAAGACTGCACTCGACATTATTTCTAGTATTAGCAAGTGGTTTTATTTGAGAGCGCTATAAAAAAATGAGATGATGAGGGTAGCGCTTACAGCTAATTTTTAATGTATCAAAGAGAACCTTTCTATACGACTATCAAAGACTGTCTGAACACTTATTAGTATTTATTTAAAGCAGTTGATTTGGGAGAAAGGTTAATTGTAGTAACAGTCAATTCAAATTTGGTATTTTTTAAAATTACCTTATTAGAGAGCTATGGAACTTTTTTCTTCAACTAAAGATTCTAATGTGGGATCTATTCTTGAAATAGATTCTTGTCCAACAACTTCTCGCGTTTAATTATATTTTATCGTTTTCGTAATCGAAATAAAATAATTGTGTCAGATGATCACCTACTAAGTCTACTTTCAAAATAAGAATAAAATACTATGAGCATATCATTCAATTTTTTTAAGGAAAATGTGTATAGTTAGAGAAACATGTAAGCAAATCCATAGTATTGTGGTAGGAGTATCATTAGTAAAATAAAGGAGGCCTTTTATGAGGACAGAATTATTCGCAATAGGAGATATCCATGGTCAAATTACGTTGTTTAAAGAAATGTTGACCCATTGGAATGAAGCTACGCAACAATTGCTGCTAATAGGAGATCTTGGGGATAGAGGAGAAAATCCAAAAGCCTGTTTTATTTTAGCCGATGAATTAGTAAATAAAAAAGGGGCTATTTGGATAAAAGGAAACCATGAAGAAATGCTCTTAAATTTTCTAGAACAACCAGAAAAGACTAACGATAGATATATCATGAACGGTGGACTCAAGACTCTTGAAACCCTCCTTCATGAAGGAGTAGAAGATGAATATTCTCCAACAGAAATGGCCATGCTAATCGTTGGTCGTTATCCAACGTTAAAACAAAGGTTAACTAGCTTGCCGTTGTATTATGAATGGGGAAATTTTGTTTTTGTGCATGCTGGCGTTGATTTAACTAAAAAAGATTGGAAACAAACGTCACCAAGAGATTTTGTTTGGATTCGAGAACCGTTTCATTCAATGAAAAATAAAACAGGCAAAACAATTGTTTTTGGCCATACGATTACGCCTTCTTTATACGGGGATAATCAAACATCAGACTTATGGATAAAAGACAATAAAATTGGTATTGATGGTGGAGCTGTTTATGGTGGCTCTTTACTAGGTGTTGTTTTTGATAAAACAACAATGCTTAAGCACTATAAGCTTGTGAACAACGGATATGTTTGGGATACAAAAAGGGAATCAAAAGAGAAAATAAAGGATTAGGAGAATGAAGATGATAAAATTTAAAGATGTGTCAAAGGAATATATACCAGGAACTCCCGTTATTTCCAATTTAAACTTAGAAATTAAAGATGGCGAGTTTTTTGTATTAATTGGTCCTAGTGGTTGCGGGAAAACAACACTTTTAAAGATGATTAATCGTTTAATCACGTTAAATTCTGGCTATATTTATGTGAGAGATAAGCCAATTAGTGAATACAACATCCAAGAATTGCGTTGGAATATGGGTTATGTACTGCAACAAATTGCTTTGTTCCCAAATATGACTGTGGAAGAAAATATTACCACTGTTCCAGAAATGAAGAAATGGTCTAAGGATAAGATGTACGATCGAGTCACAGAATTACTGGAAAGTGTTGGACTAGATGCAAAAAGTTACCGTAACAGAAAGACATCAGAATTATCCGGTGGAGAACAGCAACGAATTGGTGTTTTACGAGCTTTTGCTGCTGATCCTGATATTATTTTAATGGATGAACCTTTCGGAGCTTTAGATCCAATTAGTCGCAATAATCTGCAAAAAGATGTTGTAGAGATGCATAAAAAATGGGGCAAAACGATTGTTTTTGTTACTCATGATATGCAAGAAGCCATTTCATTAGGAAATCGTATTGCTTTGATCGATAAAGGTGAAATCGTTCAACTAGGAACGCCAGAAGAAATAGTGAACCACCCTAAAAATGAATTTGTTAGAAATTTCTTAAAGTCAGGTAATATTGAAGTGCAGTCGACTCAAACGATTCAAAATCTTATTGAAGAAGGCTACGTAACGCCAATAGGTAGCCAAGAAAAAAGCGAAACACTGTTATCGACAAATGATACCTTAGATCAGTTAATCGTTAGTCTGTCGAAAGAAGATACAGTATTTATCAAGGATAAAAATAGCCAGTTGATTGGGAAAATAACAAATCAACAAGTGATGTCTTATTTAGCAGCAACTATTGAAAATAGAGGTGAAGTCGGATGAATGAACTAATAAATACGTTTCAAGATCGTAAAGGACTGTTATGGACGGCTTTAATAGAGCACATCCAGCTTTCATTTATTTCTTTATTAATTGCAGTTGCTCTAGCTATTCCACTAGCTATATTTTTAACACACCACAAAAAAATAGCTAATCCAATTATTCAAGTAACAGCTATTTTTCAAACGATTCCTTCATTGGCCTTACTAGGTTTAATGATTCCGTTAGTCGGAATTGGAAAATTACCTGCTGTTATTGCGTTAGTTATCTACGCTTTACTGCCAATACTAAGAAATACTTATACTGGATTAACAGAAGTTGACCCTTCCTTAGTAGAAGCAGCAGATGCAATGGGGATGGATCGCTTTAGAAAATTAATAAAAGTAGAAATGCCTATTGCTATGCCTGTTATAATGGCAGGAATTCGAAATGCGATGGTATTGATTATTGGTACAGCAACGATTGCAGCTTTAATTGGAGCTGGAGGACTCGGAAGTTTGATTTTATTAGGTATTGATAGAGGAAATAATTATCTAATCCTATTAGGTGCAGTTCCTGCAGCTTTATTAGCAGTTGGTTTCGATTATCTCCTTAGTTATTTTGAGAAAACATCGTTTAAAAAGACGGTTATCGTACTGGGTACTGTCACAGTAGTGGTAGCGGGAATTCTGCTTGTTCCATTGTTTACAGGACAAGATAAAGAAATAACGATTGCTGGTAAATTAGGTTCAGAACCTGAAATTATTATGAACATGTATAAAGAACTGATTGAAGATCAAACCGATTTGACGGTAGAATTGAAGCCAAACATGGGCAAAACAACTTTTGTTTTTAATGCTTTAGAATCAGGTGATATTGATATTTATCCAGAATTCACAGGAACAGTATTGGCTACTTTCTTGAATGAACAAGCTGTCTCTACGAGTGAAAAAGAAGTATACGAACAAGCTCGTGATGGTTTAGCAGAACAATATGATATGGCATTGCTTGAACCAATGGCCTTTAATAATACGTATACATTAGCTGTAACTTCTGAGATAGCCGAACAATACAATTTAGAAAAAATGTCTGATTTACAAGGTGTTTCAAATAAAGTTAAAGTTGGTTTCACACTTGAATTTGCTGACCGCCAAGACGGTTACCTAGGCATTCAAGATTTATATGGTGTCACATTTGATAATCTAAAAACAATGGAACCTAAACTTCGCTATCAAGCTATCGAGACGGGTGATATTAATTTGTTAGATGCTTATTCAACAGATAGTGAATTAGAAGAATACGAATTAGTTGTTTTAAAAGATGACAAAGGCTTATTCCCACCTTACCAAGGTGCACCTTTAATGCTAGAGAAAACATTAGACAAACACCCTGAATTAGAAGGTGTATTAAACACACTGAGTGGACAAGTAACGGACGATGAAATGCGTAAAATGAACTATGAAGTTAACGTAAATAGCCAAACTCCACAAAAAGTAGCACAAGACTTCCTAAAATCAAAACAACTAATTAAATAAGATGCGAAGCGCTCTGTTCAGCTCTGAGAGGAAAATGAAAAATACCGCAAGAGGCCAAAAGTCTCGAGGATAAGTTGAATTTTACCAAAGAGCTAGAGTTAAAGTTTAGTTGGCTATAAAAAAGAGAGAGAATGGAGCGAGTGTTCCACACTCTCTCTCTTGCTTTATCTTGGATAAAAAGTTAGGGTAGATAGACTACTAGTAAAGAAACGAGGGTTACAATGAAAATAGGTGTATTATCAGATTTGCATATTGATACAAATGGTAAACACTTACCAGAAAATGAAACCTATGCAAGTTTACTAAGCAAACAGATAGAAAAACAAAAAATCGATCTTTTTTTAATTGCTGGAGATATCAGCAGTGATTACCATGAATCGCAAGCTTTTCTTGACGAACTAACGGCCTTAAGTAAAATTAAACTATTATTTGTACCAGGAAATCATGATTATTGGTCTAGAATAAATGGTGAAAAAGACACAAAAAAAATCTATCAATTTTTTAAAGAACAACCGGAAAGCATCTTAGAAAAACCTTATATTATTAATGATGAATGGGCAGTAGTCGGTAACTCAGGATGGTATGATTATGGATTTGCAGATACAGATCAATACAGTACGGCTGAATTTCAAGAAATGTCTTTACGTGCAGGAACTTGGCAAGATAAGAAGTTTTGCGACTGGGGAGAGTCTGATCAAGCGGTTACTCAGTGGATGTTGGAAAAAATAGAAGAAGATTTAGCTAAAATAGGAGATCGGAAAGTTATTTTGATGACTCATGTAGTGACCCATCCTAAATTCGTTGTGACTTTGCCACATAAAATTTATGATTATTTTAATGCTTTTTTAGGCAGTTCAACGTATGAGAAGCTGTACGAAAAGTACCCTAATATTGCATATAGTATTATGGGACATGTGCACTTTCGAAAAACAGTTTTCGTAAACCAAGTACAATTTATTTGTGCTTGTCTAGGTGGCAAAAAACATTGGCCGACCAAAAGCGTAAAATCAGAATTATTAAACGCGATGATAACCTTTCAATTACCTGAAAACACTAGGAACGAATGAATAAATAAAAGTGACTATTTTTTATAGTTGCTTTTTCATTTTTTAAATTTAAAAAAGAATTCTGACAACTTTGGTTAAAAGTAGAAGATTATGCTAAAATAAGAACGATGAATGGAAATAAGAAAGGAAGAAATGAATGACAGATACAACAGAAGTTTTAGTATTAGATTTATTGAAAAAGGAATTAAAAAGTTACTCTACTAAACAACTAACAACTGTTTTAAATTTATTATCAGAAGGCAATACAGTGCCTTTTATAGCTCGTTACCGTAAAGAAATGACAGGAACTTTGGATGAAGTTCAGATTCGTGAAATAGAGGAACGCTACAACTACCTACAAACGTTAGAAAAGCGTAAAAAAGATGTCATTCGCACGATTGAAGAACAAGGAAAGTTAACACCTGAGTTGAAAAAAAGTATTGAGTTAGCTGAGAAAATGCAACTAGTGGAAGACTTGTACCGTCCTTTCAAGCAAAAGCGAAGAACAAAAGCGACAATAGCTAAAGAGAGTGGCTTAGAGCCATTCGCTGATTGGATGCTTACTTTTCCATCTGCAGCTGTACTAGAAGAAGCAAGCAAGTACATTGATGATGAAAAAAATGTGGAATCAGTTGAATCTGCTTTAGCAGGAGCGCACGAAATTATTGCTGAAAGAATAAGCGATGAACCACGCTATCGTATTTGGATAAGAGAGTATACGCTCAAAAATGGAATTTTAACGACTGGTGTAAAAAAACAAGAAAAAGATGAAAAAGGTGTCTTTGAAATGTATTATGATTACAAAGAGCCAGTCAACAAATTAGTTTCTCACCGTATATTAGCGATTAATCGTGGAGAAAAAGAAGATATCTTGAAAACAGCATTAGTCGTAAATGAAGCGACTGTCTTTAATTATCTAGTGAAAGAGTTGATAAAAGAAGAGAACTCAACAACAACAGTTTATATCAAGGAAGCACTTGAAGACAGTTACAAACGTTTTATCGGTCCCTCAATTGAACGGGAAATTCGCTCTGAATTAACTGCAAAAGCAGATGAACAAGCCATTAATATTTTTGGTGAAAATTTACGTAACTTATTATTGCAACCACCATTAAAAGGAAAAGTTGTTTTAGGCCTTGATCCAGCTTATCGGACAGGGTGTAAATTAGCTGTTATTGATCCGACAGGTAAAGTAATGGATATTGATGTTATTTACCCACACAAACCAGCTGGCAATGAAGCACGTGCGAATGCTGCAGTTAAATTTAAACAGCTAATTGAAAAGTACGAAGTAGAAATGGTTGCTATCGGAAACGGGACAGCCAGTCGAGAATCAGAAACGTTTGTGTCTGATAATCTAAAAGATATAGAACGCCAGGTCTTTTATGTGATTGTTAATGAGGCGGGAGCGTCAGTTTATTCAGCTAGTCCAATTGCTCGTGAAGAGTTCCCTGATTTACAAGTAGAACAAAGAAGTGCTGTTAGTATCGCGCGCCGTTTGCAAGATCCATTAGCTGAATTAGTTAAAATAGATCCAAAGTCAGTTGGTGTTGGTCAATACCAGCACGACGTTTCACAAAAACATTTAGAAGAACGCTTGGATTTTGTTGTAGAAACAGCGGTTAACCAAGTAGGTGTTAATGTTAATACCGCTAGTGCGCAATTATTGAAACACGTTGCAGGGTTGAATAAAACAACAGCAACTAACGTCATCACTTACCGCGAGGAGAATGGGCGTTTTGAAAGTCGTGCTCAGCTGAAAAAAGTCCCGCGTTTAGGACCTAAAGCGTATGAACAATCTGTTGGATTTATGCGAATCGTAGATGGGAAAAATGTATTAGATAATACGGGGATTCACCCAGAGACGTACAAACAAGCAAAAGAAATTCTTGATTTAGCGGGAATAGCTTTAGAAGATGTAGGCAGTATGAAAGCTAAAAAAGCTCTAGAGTTACTAGATATGGCTAAGTTAATTGAAGCAACAACATTAGGAAAAGAAACTATAAAAGATATGTTAGAGGCTCTATTTACACTAGGTCGCGACTTACGTGATGAAATGTCAGCGCCTTTATTGAGAACAGATGTATTAAGCATGGAAGACTTGCAAGAAGGAATGGAATTGGAAGGAACGGTTCGCAATGTAGTTGATTTTGGTGCATTTGTAGACATCGGAGTAAAACAAGATGGATTAGTGCATATTTCGAAACTAAGTAAAGGTTACGTTCAACACCCAACAAATGTAGTAGCTGTTGGCGATGTTGTGACCGTTTGGGTAGAAGAGATCAATGTGAATAAAGGTCGGATTTCGTTAACGATGTTGGCCCCTAAAAAGAAAGAGTAGTCTAAAATAGCAAAAAACAAGAGAAGAAGTCAGGAAGAGATGACTTTTCTTGTTTTTTTGTTTAGTATTACGGCTAGAGTATTTTTAATAGTGAGGAGATTTTATGGATTTATATCATTTATTTCAAGATTTAGAAAAAAATACAGACAGTGAAAAAGCAAAAAAAATGTCCGCATATATGAGAAACCAGTTTTTATTTTTAGGTGTACAAGCAACTACAAGAAAAAAAGTAAGCCATCCTTACTTTAAAGAGGCTAAAAAAACAAGGATGATTGACTGGAAATTTATTAGTGAATGCTGGGAAAAACCCTATAGAGAAGCCCAATATGTCGCTATAGATTATTTAAATACGCTGAAAGATCTGCTAGTTTTAGAAGATAGTGAAAAAATTAAGGCAATGATTGTAAACAAATCCTGGTGGGACACAGTAGATGGACTTCATAGAGTGGTAGGGAGTTTGGCTTTAAATTATCCTGAGCTAAATAAAACACTGATTCTATGGAGCTTGGATGAGAATATGTGGTTGAGGAGAGTTGCAATCGATCATCAACTTCTTAGAAAAGAAAAGACGAATAAAGAGCTTTTAGAAGAAATAATCAGTCACAACTTTGGCCAAGAGGAGTTTTTTATTAACAAAGCAATTGGCTGGGCACTAAGAGACTATAGTAAAGAAAACCCAAAATGGGTGAGAGCGTTTATTGAAAAGTATAAAGAAAACCTTTCAAAACTAAGTATCAGAGAAGGGAGCAAATACATCTAGTTTAAGGAAATAGTCGTCCTATGAAAGAGGAATGGAGAAATGAGTTTGAACCAAATTGAATTACAAAAATTAGTAGAAGAATTATCCATAGATTATTTTAAACGACCATTCGAACACGCTGCTACCTTTAATAGTCGTTTACGCACAACAGGTGGACGGTATCATTTGAAATCACATAATGTAGACTTTAATCTGAAAATTTTAGAAACATTTGGTATGCTAGAATTCGTAAAGGTTATCAAACATGAACTATGTCATTATCATTTGCATCTTACTGGAAAAGGCTACCAGCATAAAGACAATGATTTTAAGGTATTACTGAAACAAACAGGTGGAAGTCGATTTGTTCAATCAGTAAAAACAACGAGCAATGAAAAAAAATTGTGGCTTTATCGATGTAAGAACTGTCAACTCATTATTCGTAGACAACGCCGTTTTGATACCACAAAATTTGTTTGCAAAAAATGCAAAGGTAAATTAGTTTTACAGAATGTAGAGGAGCAACTTTAAAGAGTGCTTTAATGATTTATTTACCAATCAGAAAATGAGGGGATAGAATGCATCAAAGTACAGCCATTCAAGAACTGTTAACAAAAACTTTTCCGGAATACAATAAAAAAGCAGCTAAACAGGAAGCCATTACTGAAACAAATAAACAATTCAACCTATTAAGGGGACTAGTTGAACCAGAAAAAACTAGAAAAAAGTGGGTAATGGGTTCTTTTTTAACCAAAAGAAAAACAGATTTCACAACCTCTGGTGCAGTCAAACTTGCGAACGAATGGGATGTTTTCCCTGAATGGAAAGGTCAATTAGATCAAGCAATGGTTCGCTTGAGGAAACGAACTAGGATGGTATCTGTTCTAGATTACGGCGCTGTTGGTGATGGCAGGACAGATTGTACACAGGCTTTTAAAAAAGCTATCTCTTTAGGATTTCGTTGTGTTGTTATTCCTCCAGGCACATACCGAGTAAGCGGGATTCGATTGCCCTCTTACACAGAATTAATTGGGAGTGGGACAGAACAAACGCAGGTGATTCTTTCAGATTCTGCACCTAAGAGGGCAAAGCTACTGACAAACCGGCATTATTTAAAAGGCAATAGCCATATTCGAATTGAGGGTTTAACAGTAGATTGGAACCATGAGCGACTGTTAAGTAGCCAAAGAACAGCATCGGGTGGGACGAGTTCAAGTGGACTCACATTGGCTCACGTTCGTTTTGCTTTAGTTAAAAATGTGACAGTAAAAAATCCAGGCCTACATGGTGTTGATATTACGTCAGCCTTTTACAACTATTTAGGAGACGGTAAGCGTTCACGTCTTGGCAGTCAGTATGTTTGGGTAGATCAAGTAGAGTCATATGGATTTGGTGATGATGGTATTACCACACATCATAGCGATGATATTTTAATTAGTAATTGTTTTTTACATCATCCAAGTGGGCGCGCACACAAAAAAGGACTTTCTAATTCTAATGGAATAGAAGTAGATGATGGCTCTCAACATGTAACATTGGTCAATAATTTAAGTGCCTACTGTTTTGGCGGTGTAGAAATAAAAGCCCACAAAACAAGTTCAGCAGCTTCTGATACTCAAATTGTTGGGCATCTTTCCTATCGGGATAATCGTTCCTATAATTTTAGACACATTGGACACCATCTTTTAACTGATACAGCAAGTTCTTCAGCTTTCGGGATACGCGGAACGTTTCTTGCTTCTTACTTTCCTCAAGAAACAAGCCTTTATCTAAACTCTACAAAAAGAGCTCTTGTCATATCAGCTTATCAAAAAGTAGCAATCAATCATTTTTTTGCTGAAACACAATCAAATTCACCAATAGGATCTAGAAACAGAGCCATTTCAATTCAATATAGAGCAAAAGAAGTGACGATAAAGAATATTCAGTTGAAGAACTATTTCGAAAAAAATCGTGCAGTTAGAGTTAGTGATACGACGTCTCATATTCAGATAAGTTATAAAAAAAAATGAACGTTGCACATATTTGTGTGGCGTTCATTTTGTGTAAATAAGTTATTTATGAAAAAAATGTACCGGGTAAGTTCCTCTTTCTGATAAAAAGGAAAGAGGAACTATTTGCTATAATAAAGTAATGGAAAATTCTTCTCTGTAACGGACTTATCTTTTATACAAAATAGATTAATTTTTTAATTATTAAACATTAGTCGGTTTTAGGCACGTATATTATATCACAAATGTGGAAGATAAATTTAAAGACATTAGCTTAATTAAAACTTTTTTTAAGAGGGGGATTTTTAAAAATGACTACCTTATAGTGTAGTTTTAAAGGTCTTGTTATCTCATATTACTACTAGTATAATTTGATTCAGTATTAGTCTAACTTTTTTAGACTATAGTAAAATTCTCGATGACTACAAAAATGTTTGTGAATTAAATTTAAAACCATACTGATTTATGTTGTATCAAAGTACATCCATAAGAAAGGATATACAAATTATCCAATAGAATATTTAATCTTATGAAATTAACTAAAGTAGTGGAGGAGAAAAATATGGGGAAAATAGTTTCTAGATTGATGGTGTTGTTACTGGTTATCCAAATTATAGTACCAGTATTATTCGTTACGGCGATGAAATTAGATAAACAGCCAGCTGAATTTACCATTTTAGATTTATCAATAAAAGAGAGTAGCGATGATTCTATTATTCAGCTAGTAGCAGAAAAAATGACAGCTGAAATAACTTTAAATATCGAAAAAAATAAAGAGCAAAATGAGGAATTAATATTAACTATTTCTAATAATTTTTTACTTGTTTCAAAAAATGAAAGTGAACTCCTTTCTACTTCCGGAAAGTTATTAGGTACCTACAAAGTAGAAGAGGAAAAAGTTATTCTTTCATTAGTAGAAGGAGCTTTGCTAGAGAATGCTTCACTTCAGTTTGAAGGAAGCTATACTGGACCAGTTAATGCACAAGATCAACTAGTTATCACAGGTGGGATACAAGAATTTAATAAAGCTATTTTTTTGAAAAAAGAAGAAGCTAGTGAGAATGAAAAAGAGGAAGAAGTAACGGATGTTGGATTAAATAAAGATAAAAACTCTTCAACGATAGACTCATCAGGTATAGCTTCTTCGAATGAAGACTTATCATTTGTAGAAAATGAAAAAGAAGAAGCAGTAGCGAATGATGAATCAAATAAAGGCAAAAACTCTTCAACGATAGACTCATCAAGTATAATTTCTTCGAATAAAGACTTACTATCTGTAGAAGATAAATCAAATAAAGATAAAAATAGCTCAAATGAATCAGTAAATAAATTAGTTGTTTCTAAAAAAGAAAATACCTCAAAAGAAAGGAGAATAGATAGAAAAGTATCAAGTAAAGAAAAAGGTTTGCCTCAAAATATCAGAACGTATTTTAATGAAAGTGAAGATTCATCTATTCTTATAAAAGGAGAAGTAACGTTTAGAGATAGAGTAGATAAAGCTACTGAAAAAATAACCTTGACTTCAATAGCTACTACAACATTTGAGTGGGTTATTCCAGGTTATGTATCTGTCCAAATCAAAAACAATGATATTTTTGAATTCAACTTACCAGAAGAATTGAAACTGACACAAACGATTACGAGAGATTTAGCAGATACTAACGGAATCGTTTATGGACAGTTTACAGCTGCTCCATCTGGAAAAGTAGTAATAACTTTCAACAATGAAGCAGCCAGTCATCCTGGAGGCATCAAAGGAGATATTTGGTTCGATTCAGAACTAAATGAAGCTAAAATTAAAGAAGCAGGACCAATAAAAATCGATTTACCTGTTCAAGAACAAAGGATAACGGAATTTATTATTAAAACAAATTTTAAGAAAACTATTGAAAAATCAGGCATAATTAGCAATAGTTTAAATCCATCAAAAGCTACGTGGACGATCGATTTCAATAAGGGATTAGATAAGCGAATCAATACAAAAATAATAGAAATACTTCCAACAGGAAATGAATATGTCTCTGCTAAGGTTTATAAATTAGTTGTAAATTTAAAAGGAGAAGTTATTAGATTTGAAGAATTAACAGAGGGGTTTTCTATAGATAGTGCTGGCAATGTTTCTTTTGAAGGTGTAATAGAGAACGCTTTTCGGATTGTTTACGAAACAAAAATACTAGACTCTATCAAAGAAGATGCAGGAAACAGTATTGATTTAGTAAATAAGGCCGAACTAACATCAGATGAAAGTGCAGGCTCACTATCTGCAGAAGCTACTGTAAGAGCAAATTTTGGTAAAATGCTAACAAAAGTAAAAACAGATTATATTCCTGAAACACAAGTATTCTCTTGGGCTGTCCGTTACAATTATGGGGTTAAAACTATTGAAAAAGCAGAAGCTACTTTAACAGATACCATGGACGATAGGTTAGAAGTTGATGAGAGTACTATCCTTCTCCAAAAAGTTGAGCCTATATCTGAGACGACTGAAAAAAAGCCAGTTAATTTAGTTATAGGGATAGACTATGAAATTATAAAGAATGGAAATGGATTTAAAGTTAACTTTCTAAAAGATATTAATTATGCTGTTAAACTAACTTATAAGACTAAAGTTAAAGCTGGAGTTATTATTGACAGTGAAAGTTCAAAAGGTGAATTAGGTAATGTGAAAAATACGATTACCACTAAAGAAATAATTAAAAGTGAATCAAGTGGTACATTGGTACAACAAGGAATTATAAAATCTAGAACCGGGATTGACTATGCAACTAAACTAATCTCTTGGAAAATGGACGTTAATCAAAATAGGTACCAAATGAGTAATGCTACTTTTTCTGATACGTTTATGAACGAAGGTCTAACATTAAATGAAGACAGTTTTGAAATAAAAGATACAACAAATACAATAAATAAAACTTTACTAAGGAATATAGATTATGTATTAACATTAAAAGCTGATAAAAAAGGATTTGATATCAAACTAATAGGTGCCTATGAAATGGGGATGGCAAGCCCATTAACTATTACGTATAAGACACCTTATGTAAGAAATGATTTGATAAGCAGCACAACGATTTTTAAAAATGCTGTTACATTAAACTGGTTAGATAATAACGGCAGAATGCGTGTTAATTCTAGTAGTGCTGAAGTAAATCCGAAGAATGAAACAAAAAATAATGGTTTTAAAAACGGAAGCTATGATGCTATACATAAAAGAATCAGTTGGAAAGTTGGGGTAAACTATAATGGGGAAGTAATCCAAGCAGGAGCTGAAATAACTGATGTAATAAACGGAAATCAAGAGTATCTGGCAAATGAAGAATATAAAGCTAGGTTATATCGTTATACAATTGATACAACTGGTAATGTCATTAAAAGGGAAGAAGTAACCTCAGCTGAGCCAATAAAGAGTATAGAACTAAATGGTAAACGAACACTAATAGCCAAGTTACCAAATGAAGCGATTGGAACAACAAATGCCTATGTATTGGAATTTAATACGTCTTTAGTGGGTCAGGTTATAGAAACTCAAAATAAGTATACGAATGTAGCTAAATTCATAAATAAAGATAGCCCAAATCGTCTATATACTGGAACAGTTTCAATCAAAAATGGCGGAGATTTAGCAACAAAAAGTGGGAAGCAAAATATAACTGATGGTATTTTTATTGACTGGACAGTACCAATCAATAAAAGTCAGTCTACAATAACAGATGCCTTAATTGTAGATATACCTTCGAAAAATCAAATTCTAGTTTTAGACTCGCTTAACATTTATCCATTAATTGTAGAAGTTAATGGTGATTATACAAAATCAACTACTAGTTTGATAAAAGACAGTGATTATACGTTAGATGTTACAACAGATAATCTCACTGGACAACAAGAAATAACGATTAAATTCATTGGTGATTTTGAAACGATTACAACTGCCTATGAAATGAACTACAGTACGTTGTTAAATTTAGATAAAAATGATAATACTGTAACGAATAAAGTAGTCTTTTCAGGTGAAAATAAAGTAGCAGTTGAAAAAGAAGTTTTAGAATCTATTCAAGCACAATTTTCTTCTGGTGGCGGTTCAGTCTCTGGTGAAAAGGGTACGATTACAGTTAAAAAGAGTGGATCAGATGGTAAGTTACTAGAAGGCACAAAATTTGAGTTATGGAATGCAGCAAAAACGGTTATTGTGCGAACAGGGACGATTAACGACACTGGAATACTGACCTTTGGTAACTTAATCTATAGTGATTATTACTTGAAAGAAGTATCCGCACTTCCGGGCTACACAGTATCTGATGAGTTAGTTGCAGGAAAGAAAGTAACAGTAAATAGTATTACATCGAATTCGCTACTGGATATTGATGTGCCATTAACTAATGACTTAAGCAAAGTAGTTATTGAGAAATCAAATGGTGAAACCACATTGCTTAAAGATGCCGAATTTAAACTATTAATAAAAACTGAGTCCGGCTATGATGTAATAGATGAGTATAAATCAATAAAGACTGGCACAAATGGTGAAATTACTTTAGAAGGGCTTTTACCAGGAAATTACCGTTTAAACGAGCTAAAAGCTCCTGTCGGCTACTTGTTAAATACTGATCCGATTGATTTTATAGTAACTAAAAAAGGTATTCAAGTTCCAACAGTTTCTGTCAAAGCGATTAATTACCAAGGTTCAGTTCAGTTAATAAAAGCTAATAAAGCTGGAGAAAAACTTAGTGGAGCTGAGTTCTCTGTTTTAAATAAAGCTGGAGAAGCCATTCAAACAGAGTTGATATCTAATTCAGATGGCGTAGTAATAGCTAATAATTTAGCACCCGGGGAATACAGTTTTGTAGAAACCAAAGCAGCTGTAGGATACCTAATTAATACGACTCCGGTTAATTTTACGATTGGAAATGAAGCAGCAGGGGAACCAAAGGCTGTAATTGTAGGTGAACTACTAAACTTTAAAGGTACAGTTGAATTAGAAAAGAAAGATAAAAATGGTGAGCTTCTTTCAGGTGCTGTTTTTGAACTAACTGGCGATAATGGTTACGAAGCATCAAACTTTACAACGAAAGATGGAAAGATTACAGTAGATAATTTAAAACCGGGTGAATATGAGTTTAAGGAAATTACTGCACCAATAGGATTCATTAAAAACACAACGGCAGTGCCTTTTGAAGTAAAAGCAAGTGAAACAGGAGAACCAGCAGTTATTAAAACCACTTCTGTTAACTATAAAGGATCAGTAGAATTCGAAAAAATAAATGAAGTAGGTAAAGGACTTGGAGAAGCAGAGTTTTCTATTCTTGACAGTAAAAAGCAGCTAATTCAAGATAAACTAGTCTCAGATATTGATGGACTAGTGAAAATTAATGAATTAGCACCGGGTGTCTACACTTTTGTAGAAACTAAAGCACCTAAAGGATATTTGATTAATACAGCTCCGATTGAATTTACGATTGCAGATCAAATAGCAGGAGAACCACCTGCTGTAGTTGTAGGAGAATTCAAAAACTACAAAGGAACTGCCCAACTAAAAAAAATAGATAGTAAAAATAAAGTCCTCCAGGGAGCGATATTCTCAATCTTGAACGAAGTAGGAGATACGGTTCAATCTGGTTTGATTTCAGACAAAGAAGGTTTAGTCAATGCAGAGAATCTTATCCCAGGAAACTATACTTTTGTAGAGACTAAAGCACCTACGGAATATATAATCAATACAACACCTATAAAATTTGTTATTGCGAATGAAGCAGTGAACAAGCCAGCACTTGTAGAAGCTGGCACATCGATTAACTATCAGGGAATTGTCCAATTGAAGAATGTAGATGGAAAAGGTAAACAACTTCAAGGAGCAACATTCTCCATCGTAAATACAAAAGGAGATACGGTCTTAGCTGATTTAGTATCAGGTAAAGATGGCTTAATCATAGTGGATGAACTTGCTCCAGGAGATTACCGCTTTATAGAAACAGGAGCAGTACCAGGTTATATCTTAAATGATAAAGAAAGCAACTTTACGATTGTTGCTGAAGAAGCGGGTAAACCAAATGCTGTTCTCGTTGGAGATTTTGCCAACTATCAAGGATCCGTTGAACTAACTAAAACAGATAACAAAGAAACGTTACTTTCAGGAGCAGTTTTCGAATTAACTGGAGATAATGGTTACGAAGCAACAAACTTTACAACAAAAGATGATAAAATTACAGTAAATAATTTGAAACCAGGTAAGTATGAATTCAAAGAAGTAACTGCACCAGTAGGTTTTATTATAAATACTACGGTATTACCATTTATAGTTGAGGCTGTTCAAAACGAAGGGCCAAAATTAATAAGTGTTTCTACAATAAATTATAAAGGTTCTGCTCAGCTAATGAAAAGAGATACAGATGGCAAGGAATTAGCTGGAGCTGAGTTTATTGTCAAAAATGAAGCAGATAAACAAGTAGGAGAAAAAATCATTTCAGATGAAAATGGTTTAGTTAAAGCAACAGAGTTAGTACCTGGCAACTATACATTTGTTGAAGTTAAGGCACCTTCAGGATTTGTTACAAATAACAAGCCGCTTGCATTCACTATCGAAGCAGCTTCATTAGGACAACCTGAAGTAGTTATCGTAGATGATCTAACGAACTACAAAGGAACCGTTCAGTTGCTTAAAACAGATGCAAATGATAAAGAATTAGAAGGAGCAGAATTTTCTATATTTGATAAAGACAATGATTTGATACAAGATAAATTGATGTCTGACTCAAAAGGAATGGTACGAGCTGGAAATCTAGCGCCTGGTAAGTATACGTTTGTTGAAACAAGTGCAGCAGTAGGGTTTATCTTGAATACGACGCCGATTGAATTTACTATTACAAATAAAGCGGCTGATAAACCGGATACCGTTGATGCTGGAAATGTAATAAACTATAAAGGCTCTGCTCAATTAACAAAAGTAGATGAAGAAGGTAAGGGTCTTGAGGGAGCAACATTCTCCATCATAAATACAAAAGGAGATACGGTCCTAGCTGATTTAATGTCAGATATGGATGGTTTGGTTAAAGCCGAGGAACTAGTACCAGGAGATTATCGCTTTATAGAAACAGGAGCAGTACCAGGTTATATCTTAAATGATAAAGAAAGTAACTTTACGATTGTTGCTGAAGAAGCGGGTAAACCAAAAGCTGTTCTCGTTGGAGATTTTGCCAACTATCAAGGATCCGTTGAACTAACTAAAACAGATAAAAAAGATACGTTGCTTTCAGGAGCAGTTTTCGAATTAACTGGAGATAATGGTCACGAAGCAACAAACTTTACAACAAAAGATGGTAAAATTACAGTAGATAATTTGAAACCAGGTAAGTATGAATTTAAAGAAATTTCTGCACCAACAGGTTTCATTATAAATACAAAAATAATACCATTTACAGTAGAAGCTGTACAAAATGAAAAACCTAGATTAATTGATGTTTCATCTATCAATTACAAAGCTGAAGCTCAATTAATGAAAATAAACGCATCAGGTAACGGCCTTAAAGGGGCCGAGTTCTCAGTGACCAATATGGATGGCAAAACCATTCAAACTGGTTTAGTATCGGATGAGACCGGTTTAGTTAAAGCTGAGGGACTTGCACCAGGTGAGTATCTATTTGTGGAAACAAAAGCACCTAAAGGATATATTAAGAATACACTATCTATGAAATTCATTGTTATGGATTCTTTATTGGAAGAACCAAAAGTCATTAAAGTAGGCAACTTGACTAATTATCAAGGTTCAGTCGTGTTGACTAAGACAGATTCAATTAAAGAACAGGTATTACTTGGAGGAGCGGTCTTTGACTTAACCGATAAGGATGGAAGAATACTCCAAGCAGATTTAAAAACAGATGGAAATGGTCAAATTAGTCTATCTGGTTTGGAACCTGGTGAGTATGCATTTTCTGAAACGAAAGCACCTATAGGATATGTGCTAGCTAAAAAACCTATCGTATTTACTATTGTAGCTGAGCATGAAGGGAAGCCTGAAATGGTTGCTATGACAGTTAAAAATGATCGTTTGATAGTGAACGAGGATCCAAAAGGTAACTTGCCTCAAACTGGAGAAGATCAAACTTATTTATATGCTTTTGCAGGCTCGCTATTAATGACAGGATCTGGACTCTATCTTGTTAACATGCAAAATAAGAAAAGAAAAAATAAAGAACAAGAATAAAAGATAAATAAGTGAATGAATTAAGATAGAAATCAAAAAACTTCTACTCATAAAAATGAGTAGAAGTTTTTTTGTTTTTTCATAAATCAGCGGATAGTTTTTGTATCTATGTTAAAAGATTCAATTATTTTTGAATTAGCTTCCTCAATAGGAATACTTTTTACAAAGTCGCCGGTAACCCAAAGCCTAGAATCTCCACCATCATCACAAGTTATAAGCGTTAGCTTTACTTCATGTTCACTATCTTCTAGCACGCTCATTTTAGTAGGAAGAATAGTTTCTTTCTGACTTAGTCGATATTCATAAACTGTTTTTGCATCTGTTAAGTAAATAGCGCTACCTATCTTCGCCTCATAAAGAGGACTAAAAAGAAGAGCATCATTTCTCAAATGATGACCAGCTAAGCAATAGTTTTTTTCACCCATAACTTGATCTTGTTTCATTGTACCAGCTGTCAAAGCGAGGGTTGAAGTAGAAGTGCCTAGTCCAATAGGAAGGTTCATACTGGCACTAGGAATACTCATTCTACCAACGATATGAATATCATCAGTATGATTAAGAGCATAAATAATATCCTCCAAATCAAGCAGGCTGACTTCTTCAAAATCATAACGCGCATTTTTTTGTTGGTTTAACTTGATTTTATCTCTGGATAAAGAGTCTTTAGATGCACTATCGATGGTGTAAGAAAGAAGAGTATCTTTAATTGGATTATAAAATAACAATAATACCCCAGTAATAAATAAAGCAACACTTAGACCGATTTTGCTTTTTTTCATGCTCACAACCTTCCTTTCGTACTATTAAAAAAAACTCGTTTGACTAGTCGTACTTAAAACAATAAAAGAAACTCTGGTACCAATTACATTACACGATAATCATTTATAATTCAATTTAACAGAGGAATAAAAAAAGCAATTCATTGTAAAAAAATTTAAAAAAATGTAAGACTTATTTTTCTATTGCAAATTTACTCATGTAATTGTATAGTAATCAGTATAAGAAATAGGTTGTTTTTTTAAGGATGATTTATTAATAGGGTAATAAAAAATAATGCGGTCGTGGCGGAATGGCAGACGCGCCAGCTTGAGGGGCTGGTCGGGGTATCCCCGGTGGAAGTTCGAGTCTTCTCGGCCGCATAAAATAAAAGGGTAAAGAAGTAGAGCTCGACTGATGATACAATTAGTGAGGTCTATTTTTATTGGCAAATACGCTGAAAACTAAAAAGATTAGAGAACTATAAAATGAAAAGAGTTAGTGTTAAAAAATGTAAGCGAATACCTAGAATAGAGTAATAGGATGAAAAGAGGCGATGATAAAATGTATTCTATTCTTTTAGTTGATGATGAACAATACATCAGGCAGTCTATTATTGAATTAGTAGAGTGGGAAAAGAAAGGCTTTTTTATATTGGGAGAAGCAGGAAATGGTGAAGAGGCACTAGAAGTAATGGAAAAAAACGTACCAGACATTCTTATCACCGATATAAGGATGCCGGTAATGGACGGGATTGAACTGTCTAGACAAATAAGAGAAAAGCACCCATCTGTTAAGATCGTTTTTTTAAGTGGGCACGATGATTTTGATTATGCAATAAGTGGAATAAAATTAAATATTATTGAATATTTATTAAAACCAATTTCAATCAATGATTTAGAACAAATGCTTGAAAAAGTTCATGAAGCATTGGACGAAGAAAAAAGAGAAGCAAATGATTTGGAAAGAATAGAAACAGATTACTTAGAAAACTTTCAAGGAATTAAAATGTCTTTTTTAGTTTCATTGATTACGGATAATTACAAAGATGTTCCTGAAGAAGAAATAAAGAAATTAGTTGAAACTTATCGATTAAATCTAAAAGGGGATCGACAAGTCATATTAAATGTTAATATTGATAAACCAAGTTTTAGAAAAAGTCAGTTAGACAATCATAACTTAGAGATGATGAAGTTCTCATTAGCCAATGTTATCCGTCGAATCATCAATAAATATTTAAATGGTGAAGTGTTTAATTTTACGTCTAATATTGTTGTGATGTTATCGGACACAAAAGAAACCATTGATTTATACAAAGATATTATTGTAAAAGAAATTAGTGAAAGTACCCAAAAACTGTTTCATTTTTCTGTTGGAATTGGTGTTAGTGAAGAATACAATTCACTTTCTGACGCAAAATTAGCTTTTCAATCGTCTATTACGGCTTTAAATTACGGCCTATTGATGAAGAAAAATAAAGAAGTGTATATTACAGATATAGAAATGACTGGTTCAGAGAAGATGGTTTTTGACGAGGCGAATGAAATGAAATTAATTTCGCTAATTAAAATTGGCTCAAAAAAAGAATTAGATGCATTTATTGATGAGTTGTTTCAAAGTTGTGACGGCGATAGTCAGACTCATTTTCAAATATTCTTAATGGAATTACATGTTTCCGTATTAAAAGCGTATAAATCGGTTATTCCGATATACGATACAGACATGCTTCAACGTGTTCAAATGATTTCTGATATTCATCATTACCAAGAAATTCAAGAAATTAGAGAATGGTTTAAAGAATTTTGTTTAACGGTTGTTGATAGTATTCAATTTCAACGTAAAAAGAAAACAGACTCATTAGCTAAAAAAAGTTATGATTATCTGTTGGAACACTACAAAGATCCAACCCTTTCTTTGAAATCGGTCAGCAAGCAAATGGCCATTAGTCCTAGTTATTTTAGTGCTCTTTTTAAAAAAGAAAATGGACTGTCTTTTACAAATGCGTTAATAAAAATTCGAATGGAAAAGGCTAAAGAGCACTTGTTAACAACCGATTGTAAAGTGCTTGAAGCAGCAGTAGATTCTGGTTATACCGATCAACATTATTTTTCTTATTGCTTTAAAAAATATTTTGGAGAATCGCCAAATAAAGTCCGTGAAACATTCAAAGAGAAAGAGTTGCTGATTTAATGTACTAGTCAGTAAAGACGTGAAGCCATATGTTTAACTATATTAAACAAGTAAGTAGCCGATGGAATAAAAAAATGAGAAGTTTACAGGTTATTTTAGCTCTAGCTTTAGGGATTTTATCAGTGATTACAATTTTATTGTTTTCAATTTTTTTATCTGTTATTTTTGAAGAAACCCTTATTAACCAAACTAAGATAACAACACGTCAGAGTGTTACACAATCTAGTATCACATTAACGAATGAAATTGCGAATATGAATGCAACAGCTTATGGTATCTTAGATGAACTAAAAAAAACAACTCTTCAAGATGACCAAATACCAGAATTATTAGGAACAAGCTTTCGTTTAAATCGCAATGTTGTTTCTATTAGTTTAGTAGACGAAAAAGGAAAAATTAGTTACCATGCTCCTTCGCAGTACACACCTAAAAAAATAGAAACAATTTATGATCAAAGGTGGTTTCAAAAAGAAAAAAGAAATGAACAAATTACATTTTCTTCTCCTCATGTCCAAAATTTATTTGAAAAAAACTATCAATGGGTATTATCTGTCACATCACCCGTAACGATTCAGGCTGAGCGGTATATTTTATTAATTGATTACAATTTTAATTCGTTGGGTAGCTATTTTAATAAAGTAACGATTGGGAAAAGAGGCTACTCTTTTATTGTAGATGAAAAAAACAGGTTAATTTATCATCCACAACAACGCATTATCCAAACAAACGCTAAAGAAGAGAAACTTGATTTTGTCAAAGATAAAGCAGATGGGGTCTATGTTACACAAGACCAAAATAATACGATTGCTATAGCCACGATTCCTTCTACAGGTTGGAAGGTCATTGGTGTTTCTTATTTAAAAGATTCTTTACAAGAAGCAGTGTCAGAAATAAGAAAAAATACTCTATGGATTTTTTTAACACTCGCTATTTTAATTACTTTAATGAGCATCAGTGTCTCTAGGTATATTGCAAGACCCATTACCAATATGGTAAAAGTGATGAGAGATGTGAATGACAATAAGTTTGATGTCTATACACATGAAAATAGATTTACGGAAATACAACAATTATCTGGGTCATACAATCACTTAATTGATCATGTAAAAGAATTGATGGTTCAAGTAAAGGAAGAACAAGAAGAATTAAGAAAGAGTGAAATGACGGTTTTACAAGCACAAATTAACCCTCATTTTTTATACAATACATTAGAATCTATTTTATGGATGTCTGAAAGAGGCAACAACCAGGGAGCTTCCCAAATGGTCGCAGCACTAGGTAAATTACTCCGTATTTCATTAAATAAAGGCGGCAACTATATTTCAATCAGCCAAGAACTAGCTCATGCCCAGAGTTATTTAACGATTCAACAAATTAGATACAAAGATCACTTTCACTATTCAATTGAAGCTGACGAATCTATCTTAACAAATACGACAATAAAAATTATTATTCAACCCTTTCTTGAAAATGCTTTGTACCATGGAATCGAACGGATGGTAGATGAAGGCAGTATTGCAATTCGAGTACTAGATAAAGAAGATCGAATTTTAATCCAAATAGAAGATGATGGTGTTGGGATATCTCCAGAGATTCTCCAAGTTATTGAAGAAGGAAAAGATAGTAAAAAAGGTGGAATTGGTATTCGAAATGTTCACCAAAGAATTCAAATGTATTTTGGAAAAGAATATGGTATCGAAATAGAAAGTGAGCTAGACAAAGGCACGACAATTAGTATCTGGCTGCCAAAATCTTAATGAACTAAGAAAGGTTGGTCATATGACTGATAAAAAGCGAAGAAATCAGTTGCTAGTCGGATTGTTCTGTTTAATTACATTATTAGTAGGGTGCGTCAAACAGTCAACGACTAATCAAACGATTATGTTGATTCTAGATTCTCAAGACTCTTATCATAGTCAGATGATTGAAGAAGGAGTCGCCACTGCAATTTCAGAATACGATGATGTTAGTATTTTGAAGAGAGTTCCAGATAAAAAAAATGATAGTGATCAACAAACTATTTATTTAAAAGAAGCAATCGATTTAAAAGTCGAAACGATTATCTTTTCTGCAGTAGATATAGAGAAAAATAAAAAAGAATTAGATCTAATTTACAAAAAAGGGATAAAGCTTATTATGATAGATAGTTTTTTAAGTGATCCTTATGAACATAAGTATATTGGAACAAATAATAAAGAAGCAGGAGAACTGGCAGGAAAGGCAGTTATTCAAAAATTAGGAAAAAAAGCTAAGATAGGTATATTAAATTTTGAAGACAGATCAACTAGTGGTCAAGAAAGAGAAAAAGAACAAGCTTTTTACGACTTTATTGACCAATTTTCGACTATCGAAATTATCGAAAAAAAATTATCTTGGTCAGACAGTGAGACGGTTCAACTCTTAACGGAAGAAATGTTGGATAAGTACCCTGAGATGGACGGAATTGTAGCTTTTAATGAACGAACAACTATTGGTGCTGGAAGAGCAATAAAAATAAAAAAATTACAAGATGAAGTCGCTGTTATTGGTTTTGATAGCCAAAAAGAGTGTATTGAGTTGCTAGAAGATGAAAGTATCGATGCACTAATTGTCCAAAATCCATTTGCTATTGGCTATCTTTCTATTCAGCAAGCTCTTAATCCAGCCGAGAATAAAAAAATAGCAGAACCAATGTTTACTGAAGTTGAATGGATTACTAAAAAGAATATGTACCAGTCAAATAAAGAAAAATTTTTATTTCCATTTTCACCTTATTCTCCTTAATAAGAACAATCAAAATAAACAATCTTAATCCTTTTTTAATTTCACTTGATAGTCTA
Source organism: Carnobacterium sp. TMP28 (assembly GCF_047553015.1). Classification (GTDB taxonomy): domain Bacteria; phylum Bacillota; class Bacilli; order Lactobacillales; family Carnobacteriaceae; genus Carnobacterium_A. Next base: position 1,626,623 of record NZ_CP180212.1, on the reverse strand, counting down.
CTTCTGTTATTATGTTAAAGTAGCAAATTATATAGTAAATGAGGATGAATATGAATTATTTGATAGATATACTTAAAGGGATGGTCATTGGTATTTCAAATATTATACCAGGAGTAAGCGGAGGAACAATGGCGGTCTCACTTGGAATTTATGACCGCATGATTTTTTCAATTAGTCAGTTATTTAAGAATTGGAAAGCTAGTCTGAAGACGTTGCTGCCGATTTTGATTGGTGCTGCTTTTGGAATTGTTGCGTTCACTTATACGATTGAATTTTTATTAAGCCAATATACACTTCCAACAGCCTTAGCTTTTGTTGGATTAATATTGGGTGGTGTTCCCGTTTTATGGGTTTCTTTTAGAGCAGGGCTAAAAATGAAAAATGAAAAGTTAACAGTCAGTCATTTAGTCGTTTTTGTGATCATGTTTGCATTAGTAGCTATTTTACCAATGTTTCAAGGAGCAGAGTCTTCTTTTGAAGCAATCGCGCTAACACCATTTAGCTTGATAAAGTTATTTGGGATTGGAGTCATCGCTTCGGCAACAATGATTGTTCCGGGGATGAGTGGGTCATTGGTTTTAATGATTTTAGGGTATTATTATTCTATTATCAATACCATTACGAGTTTTATTGATGCTTTGCGAGCAGGAGATATGACGACTCTTTTACCTAATTTTATTGTTTTAAGTGTTTTTGGTATTGGCGTTTTAATTGGAATCTTTTTAATTAGTAAAGTGATTGAGTATTTGTTTAAACATTATAGTTCATTAACATATAGTGGTATTTTAGGACTTGTACTCGCTTCGCCTTTTGCTATTATGTACAATACTAATGCACTAAATGATTTAACAACTACAAATGGATTGCCGTTTGCCTTGATTGGCTTAGTTTTAATGGTTTTATGCTTTATGGGTATCTATCAATTAGGTAAAAAGAAGATTCACTGAAGAGTATGGTGTAAAACAGATGAAAAAGTAGAGAAATCTACTTTTTTTTTTGTGAAAAATGAACATCGTATCATTTTGAACACAAACAGTATTAAATCACATAGTCGTTTTACATGTAAAATGTTAACGTTTACATGTAGGGAAAATAAGTTAGTTGGAGGTTCGGAAAATGAGTAAATTCAAGAAATTTTTATTAGGTTCAGCTGCAGTATTAACAATGAGCACATTAGTTGCTTGTGGAAATTCAGATTCAGAAGCAGGATCAGATTCATCAGGATCTGGTGAGAAAATAGGGGTAGTATTTTATAAATACGATGACACTTATATTTCATCTGTTCGACAAGCATTAGAAGATACGTCAAAAGGCAACAAAGATGTTGAATTATTATTAAACGACTCTAAAGGCGATCAAGCAACACAAAATGATCAAATTGATGTCTTAATCCAAAAAGGTGTCAAAGTACTATTAGTAAACGTTGTTGATACTGGTGCAGCACAAACAGTTATTGATAAAGCAGCAGCAGCAGATATTCCAGTAGTTTTCTTTAACCGCGAACCAGATGCGGAAGTAATGACTGGCTACGATAAAGCTCGATTTGTTGGAACAAAACCAGAAGAAGCAGGTGTCATTCAAGGAGAAATGGTTTCTGAATTATGGAAGTCAGATAAAACGTTGGATAAAAATGGCGATGGTGTTTTGAGCTACGTTATGTTGATGGGTGACGCAGACAATCCCGAAGCTATTGCCCGTACTAAATTCTCAGTATCAACGATTAAAGATGCAGGCATTGAAGTAAATGAAATTGGACAACAAGTAGCAAACTGGGATGCAGATAAAGCGAATACAGCTGTCTCAGCTTGGTTATCTCGTGAAGGCGACAATATCGAAGTTGTTTTAGCAAACAATGATTCAATGGCATCTGGTGCAATCTCAGCATTGCAATCCGGTGGATACAATAACGGCGATGACAAATACATTCCTGTCTTTGGAGTAGACGCTACAGATGAAGCAGTAGACTTAATTTCTAAAAACTACATGTCAGGTACCGTTAAACAAGATGCAGTAGGAATGGCAGAAGCTATTTTCGCATTGGGTGTAAACGCTACTCAAGACAAAGATTATATTGACGGCACAGATTATGAATACGATGACACAGGAATTTCAATTCGCATTCCTTACCAAGCTTACTCAGGAGAGTAAATAGCTTTTTGAATCAGCAATAAGTAAAAAATAGAAGCGATAAGATAATAAGAATTGAGAGGGTAAGTAAATGCTTTACTGATCAATTCTTATTGTTTTTTAATTATGAGTTTAAATAGAGGCGGTGATTTATTTGGCAACACCTACTTATGTATTAGAAATGAAAAATATTGATAAATTATTTCCAGGAGTAAAAGCTTTAGATCAAGCACAATTAAGCCTAAGACCAGGCACGATTCATGCTTTAATGGGTGAAAATGGAGCGGGAAAGTCTACGTTAATGAAATGTCTATTTGGAATTTATACAGAAGATGCAGGAGATATTTTGATTGATGGTGTATCCACAAAGTTTAAAAATCCTAAAGATGCTTTAGAACACGGTGTTTCAATGGTTCACCAAGAGTTAAATCAAGTGATGCGTAGAAGTATCATGGAGAATATTTGGCTTGGACGTTTTCCAATGAAGGGTCTATTAGTAGATGAAAAACAAATGTATCAAGACACTGAAAATATATTTAAAGAGTTAGATATTGATCTAAATCCTAAAAAAGAAATTGGGACCTTATCTGTATCACAAAGACAAATGGTAGAGATTGCTAAGGCTGTTAGTTACGGTGCAAAAATTTTAGTATTAGATGAACCAACGTCTTCTCTTTCAGAAAAAGAAGTGAATCATTTGTTCAGAATCATTAATAAGCTAAAGGCAGAAGGCTGTGCTGTAGTCTACATATCGCACAAAATGGAAGAAATTTTACGAATATCTGACGAAGTTACTATTATGCGTGATGGACAATGGGTCAGTACAGCACCAGCAGCAGAGTTGACTATGGGAAAAATTATCAACTTAATGGTTGGACGAGAATTGAGTGATCGTTTCCCACCTAAAAACAATGTGCCTGGTGAAGTTGTATTAGAAGTGAAAAATCTAACAGCAACGTATCAACCTTCGATACAAGACGTCTCTTTTACTTTGAAAAAAGGTGAAGTACTAGGAATAGCTGGACTGGTAGGGTCAAGAAGAACAGAGCTGTTGGAAAACATTTTCGGAGTAGCTCGCCATGAATCAGGTGAAATTTTACTAAATGGAAAAGTGATTCAAAATAATCATTCCAGAGATGCTATCAATAATGGTTTTGCTTTTGTAACAGAAGAACGCCGTGCAACAGGGATATTTGGTGGATTAAGTATTACATTTAATGCAATCATTGCTAACTTAAACCATTACACAAAAAATGGAATAGTTAATGATAAATCGATGGAAAAAGATACCGCTGGCGTGATTAAGAGTATGAATGTTAAAACGCCAAGTTCTAAAACACATATCGGAAGTTTATCTGGTGGAAATCAGCAAAAAGTGATTATCGGAAGATGGTTATTAACCGATGCAGATGTTTATTTGCTAGATGAGCCAACACGCGGCATTGATGTAGGAGCAAAATACGAAATTTACCAACTAATCTTAGAACTAGCACACAAGGGCAAGTCTGTCATTGTTGTTTCTAGTGAAATGGCTGAGTTGATAGGAATAAGTGATCGTATGCTCGTTATGTCAAATGGCCGTGTAGCAGGGATAGACGAAACAAAAAATATGACACAAGAAGAGATTTTGAGATTGTCAGCGAAATTTATTTAATTCAGTTAAATAATCTAAAAGCTTAACTTTCAAGATCTTTTAAGAGAGGTGTAAAAATGGAGAACACACAAAAGAAAATGTCCTTGAATGATTTCCTCCTAAATTATTCTTTATACATCGTATTAGGTGCTTTAATACTGGTTGTAATTATTATGGAGCCATCATTCATTTCACTACAAAATATCACAAATATACTTGGACAAGCTTCCACTAGAATCATTATGGCCTTAGGTGCTGCTGGATTAATCATTTTAAAAGGAACAGACTTATCAGCTGGTCGAATATTAGGGCTTACGGCAGTCGTTGCTTCTTCTTTAGCGCAAAGTACGTCATATGCTTCAAGAATGTATCCGAATTTACCTGCACTTCCACTTATTTTGCCGTTACTAGCAGCTATCGCAGTTGGGATGATGTTTGGTGCAATTAATGGTTTTGGTGTAGCAAAATTAAAAGTTCACGCCTTTATTATTACTCTTGGCACACAATTGATTGCGTATGGCTTATCGCTAATTTATATCGATCGTCCACCTAATGGAGCACAACCAATTGGTTCGCTAGACGTTCGCTACACAGATTTAGTACGCAATACAGTCGATATTGGACCCGTTCAATTGCCGTACGTTATTTTTTATGCGGCTATTATTTCAGTCATTATGTGGTTTGTTTGGAATAAAACTAAATTAGGTAAAAATATGTATGCTATTGGTGGAAACACAGAAGCTGCTGAAGTATCTGGTGTAAATATTGTTAAAAATATTATGATTATCTTTATTATTTCAGGTTTACTTTATGGAATTGCTGGCTTCTTAGAAGCAGCCCGTATCGGTTCAACAACGAGTAACACTGGATTAAACTATGATTTAGATGCTATTTCAGCAAGTGTTATTGGTGGAGTTTCATTCTCTGGAGGAGTTGGAACTATCCCGGGTGTTATTATGGGAGCGGTTATTCTACAATTCATTAACTACGGTTTAACATTTGTTGGAGTTAGTCCTTATCTTCAGTACATCATCAAAGGTCTAATCATTATTTTAGCCGTTTCTATTGATGTTCGTAAATACATTGTTAAAAAGTAATGCTATTGGTTCAGATTGGAGAGTCTTGTTTTGGAAGAAATAGAAAGCGTTGATTTATCACAAACAGAAGAACAAGCAACTGCAAAAAAAGTTATAGGAAAAGATTCGCTTTATGAAAAAATTGACGTCAGCGTAGATTCCATTAACAAATTTATATTTGGAATTGTTGCCGCGTTGGTTATTGTATTAGGTATTGCATTGCTAAGTTAATCAGGTAAGAAGGCATTCACACGAATCAACTATCGTTTTTAGTGGATTTAGTGGGTGTCTTTTCATTTCAGTATTTACTTAAACAGAATAATTCACTTTTTTATTCTGTAAGAAATGGCCGATTCGTACAGGTTGTTATCTCTATATGGAAGCGATATAATGAAAACGTATAATAAATAATTAAAGAAGCGGAGTGAGTCAATGTATCAAGCAGCAGAAGATCGTTATGAAAAAATGATTTATAATCGTGTAGGCAATAGTGGATTAAAGTTACCAGCTCTATCACTAGGATTATGGCATAATTTTGGAGACGTTGATTTATTTGAAAATAGTCGTAAAATGGTTCACCGTGCTTTTGATTTAGGTATCACTCATTTTGATTTAGCCAATAATTATGGCCCTCCTGCAGGTAGTGCGGAAGAAAATTTTGGCCGTATTCTTAAACAAGATTTACTTCCTTATCGTGATGAATTGATTATCTCTAGTAAGGCAGGTTATTATATGTGGCCAGGACCTTATGGCGAATTTGGTTCTAAAAAGAATTTGACAGCTAGTATTGATCAAAGTTTAAATCGTATGGGACTAGACTACGTAGATATCTTTTATTCTCACCGTCCAGATCCAGATACTCCTTTTGAAGAGACAGCTCAAGCTTTAGATTTAATGGTTCGCCAAGGTAAAGCTTTGTACATTGGGATTTCTAATTATTCTGCTGAACAAACAACAGAAATCACAAAAATATTTAAAGACCTTAAGACACCGTTTATTATTCACCAACCCTCATACAGCATGTATAACCGATGGATAGAAGATGGCTTACAAGATGTTTTACAAGAAAATCAATTAGGCTCCATTGCGTTCAGTCCATTAGCTCAAGGCATGTTAACAGACCGTTCTTGATGGTATTCCAGAAGACTCTAGAGCAGGACGTTCGAGCAGTATCTTCTTAGATGAAGGAAAAGTCCATGCTAAAATTGATCAATCTAGAGCCTTGAACACTATTGCAAAACGCCGCGGGCAAACCTTAGCTGAGATGGCTGTTTCATGGATTCTAAGAGATGGGAAAGTAACAAGTGTCCTAATTGGAGCAAGCAAAGTGAGTCAAATTGAAGACAACGTGAAGGCGTTAGATAATCTTGATTTTACAGTAACAGAATTAGCTGAAATTGAAAAAATCTTACGGTCTTAATTAAAATGTAAGTAAGGGGCGAAGATTCATTCGTCCTCTTTCGCTGGAGGATAAGAAAATGAAGCTGAATCGTATCCATCATGTAGCTATCATTGCATCGGATTATGAAAAGTCTAAATATTTTTATACCAAAATACTTGGACTAAAAATCATTCGAGAAAATTATAGAAAAGAACGAGATTCGTATAAGTTAGATTTAAAAATTGGAGAGAGCGAAATAGAATTATTTTCTTTTCCAAATCCACCAGAACGCCCAACGACTCCAGAAGCTCGTGGACTAAGGCACCTCTGTTTTTCTGTAGATAATCTTAGTGAGGTAGTCACTGAATTACATCAAAGCGGTATCGAAACAGAGACGATTCGCGTAGATGAATTTACTGGCGGTTCATACACATTTTTAAAAGATCCAGATGGTTTGCCAATCGAGCTATATATGATGACTAACTAAAAAAGGAGTTTTTAAATGACAAAAACAATGTTGCACACGTGTGTAAGAGTGAAAGACTTAGAAAAATCAATGGATTTCTATACCAATGTACTTGGTTTTCACGAAGTTAGACGGGGTGATTATCCAGATTCAATGTTTACACTTGTTTATCTAGCCATTGAAAAAGGTGGCTATGAGTTAGAATTAACGTATAATTATAATCAGGCAGAGCCTTATGAATTAGGAAATGGCTATGGTCATATTGCTATCGGAGTAGATGATTTAAAAGCAACACATCAAGAATATAAAGCATCAGGCAACGAAGTAACGGATTTAAAAGGGCTAAGTGATGGAGCAGCAAACTACTTCTTTATTTTAGATCCAGATGGGTATAAAATTGAAGTTATTCAAAATAAGTAAGACTAGAACCAATAAAGATAAAAAAACGAGTAGGGGGGATAATTTTTCCCTCACTCGTTTTTTTAATTTATTTATTTTTAGTTCCGATTTCTTCCATCAAGTGCATTAGATTCCTACTGTGCCAAGGTGATACAGCATTCTCTTGAGGAATAAAATAATGTTCTATTGGTTTAGAGTCATCTTCATATTCAACAACTAGCTCATTATCAGCAGCTGGTTTTTCAAAATAAAGTTCCTTTATCTCACTTAAAGGTAGTTGGTTATAAATACCTTCTTTTAAAGAAGATGTTTTTTCATCTAAAGGAATTAAAACCAATTCATTCTTTGAAAAATTAATACAATAAGACTTTTGTTTATTCTTTTTAAAAACAGAAACAAGCCAATTTTCTTTAGATAGTATCTTTTCAGCTAAAATAGATTGCCCCTGTTTCGATTCTAAACCGTGTCGTTTTAGAAAATTTAAAACAGTTTCTTCTTCCATTTTTGTGAAGCCTCCTCTAATAATTTGACTACAAGGTTTAAACTAAACGTCTAATACTAGTATAAGGCAAAAAAGAGCTATTTGCTATTTTAACGTATAAAAGGACTGTAAAGAGCAAAAATGAAAAGGCTTAACTTCTTCTAGCCTTTTGATATAAAGTAGCCTATCCTTATAAATGAGGAGGGATATAATGGCTATTTTAGCGTTTGATATAGGTGGAACATCGATTAAGTATGGCATCTGGAAAGAGGAGAAGTTAAGCCACAAAGGAAGCTTGAAAACACCTGCTACATGGAGTGAAATGAAGCAAGCATGTAAAGAGATTAAAATACACTATGAAGAAAAATTTGAGCTAGAGGGTGTAGCGTTTAGTTCTCCTGGAGCAGTGAATCAGAAAAAACGTTCGATAGATGGAGCAAGTGCAGTACCTTACATTCACAGATTTCCTATTTACGATGAATTAGAAAAAGAGTTAAAGTGTCCAGTAACGTTTGAAAACGATGCAAATTGTGCTGCTCTAGCAGAGACTTGGAAAGGCGCTGCTAAAGGCATCAAAGATGTTTTATTTGTAGTCGTTGGAACAGGGATCGGTGGATCAGTGATTGTAGATGGTGAAATTAAGCAAGGCAAGCATTTATTTGGCGGAGAGTTTGGATTCATGCTGATGACGGATAATCAAACGTTTAGTGACTTAGGAACAGCCGTTAATATGGCAGCACGTTATGCATTAAGAAAAAATATAGAACCAATCAGTATTTCTGGAGAAGAAGTTTTTGAACTAGCTGAACAAGGCGATTTGATAGCAAAAGAAGAAGTTTCTACTTTTTATACTTATTTAGCTCGTGGACTATTTAACTTACAGTATAGTTACGATCCTGAACTTATTTTGATTGGTGGTGGGGTCTCTAATAAGCTTGATTTAATTGAAAAATTAGAAGAAGAGTTTGATAAAATTATGGAAGTAGTCACAATAGCACCTTTTAAACCTGTTATTAAGACGTGTACCTTCAAAAATGATGCAAATTTAATTGGCGCAGTTTATCATTATTTACAAAAAATAAAGTGAAGAAGGTAAAAAAATGAGGCTAAATAAAAAAGATACTATTCTTTTTATTGGAGATAGCATTACAGATGTAGGACGCAACCGTAAAGACTTGAAAGATTTAGGCAAAGGCTATCCTTTATTAATAGCCGCACACTTATTGGAATGTTATCCAGAACTTGAATTGACGTTTCTTAATCGAGGGATTAGTGGCGATAAAGTAACAGACTTAGCAAATCGTTGGAAAGAAGATTGTCTTGAATTACAACCAGATATTATCTCTATTCTTGTGGGTATAAATGATGCTTGGCATAATATAGATAAAGAAAAAGTAAGCATTCAAGAAAGTGTCGATAAATTTGAATTATTTTATCGATTAATGTTAGAAAAAGCTAAGCAGGAAACAAAAGCAAGAATCATTTTAATTTAACCGTTTGTAGTAAAAGATTCAAGTGAACAAGAATCTTTTGAACTTGAATTAAATCCTCGAATACAAGTTATCCGTAAATTAGCAAAAGAATATCAGGCAGATTACATTGAATTAGCTGAGAAGTTTAAAGATTTTGGAATGAAATGGGGAAATGGTTCTGTAACAGAAGATGGGGTTCATCCTACTTTAGCAGGTCATGCGTTACTAGCTAAATCGTGGTTAGAAAAAATTGAAAATGATAAAGGAAATAAAAAGAACGTAAAAAGAATTAAAAAGTGCTTGTATTTAAAATAATTATATAGTATAGTTACTTACATGCGATGAGTTGACTCTAACCAGATGACTTCGGTCATTTCGCTGCGGCGACAAGTGGTTAGAATTTAGATAAGGCACACCGTACTTTTAGTACAACTACAAGATGTAGGTGTTTGGACCCCTCTGTTTTGTGGAATTCATGGGACCTAGTTATGAAAATAACTATTATCGGAAAAAAGTACTGACTTTTGTCAGTGCTTTTTTTTTTGCCTTTTTTTACATACAATTTAAATCTACAAGAAAATAAACTCATTTTTTAAGAGGCTCTTTTTGCACATTATCTCATAATACCGTATGATGGCTAACATAGATAAGGCTAAATCTCACTAATTAGAAAGAAGGAGAATAGATATGGATATTATCGATTTACACTGTGATACTTTATTAAAGTTGCAACAATCAAATGGAGAGTTAGATTTTAAAACATCAGATGAATTAAATGTAAATTTAACTCGCTTAAAAGAAGGCCAAGTTAAAATTCAGGCTTTTGCTATATTTATTGAACCAACTATTTTAGTAGAAGAAAAATATGCTGCTGCTTTAGAACAAGTAGCGTATTATCAACAAGCTGTGCTAGGTGAAAACCCTGAAATGAAACAGATTAAAAAGTGGGATGATATAAAAAAATTAAAAGATGGTGAGATAGGCTCCTTCTTAACATTAGAAGGTGTAGAAGCAATAGGAAATGATTTAACTAAACTAGATCATTTATTAGATTTAGGTGTTTTGTCTGTCGGTTTGACCTGGAATCCAGCTAATTTAGCAGCAGATGGAGTACAAGAGCCAAGAGGTGGAGGATTAACGGCTTTTGGTTTTGATATTGTAGCGAAATTAAATGATAGAAAAGTATTTACAGATGTCTCTCATTTAAGTGTTGCAAGTTTTTGGGACGTCATGAAAGTAGCGAAATACCCAATTGCGACTCATTCAAATGTTCTAGATTTGTGCGGACATGTCAGAAACTTAAATAATGATCAAATTAAAGCAATGATTGAACGCAATGCACCAATTCATATCGTTTTTAATCCACCTTTCACTGTTGAAGAAGAAATTCAAAAGATAGCTAATATAAACGATTTAGTAAAGCACGTTGAAGCATTAGTAACATTAGGAGCAATGAAAATAATTGGATTTGGTTCAGATTTTGATGGAATTAGTTCACATATAGAAAAATTAACGCATGCTGGACAGTTTCAAAATTTAATTATAGCTTTAGAAGAAATCTTTTCAAAAGCAGAAGTAGAGGGATTTGCTTCGCAAAACTTTTTAAATCACCTACCTAGTTAGTAGAATGAGTAAGTAAAGTAGGAGAGATAGTTGAAGTAATCATGTGGAAACGAGTATGAATACAGTTGAAAACTGTGTTTATACTCGTTTTCATACTAAAAAGACCGTGAAAGTTTCTAAAGCTCAACTTTTACAGTCTGGTATTTTAAAGAGTAGGATTGGTGTATTTTTTTTTAATAATTTATTAGTAGTTTTTCTTGCAATTTTTTTAATTCTAACTTCCGGACATCACGTGGTAGGAAACGGCGAATATCTTCTTCGTTAAACCCAATTTGCAATCGTTTATCATCAATGAGAATAGGACGTCGGATCAACCCAGGATTTTCTAAAATAATATGGATGAATTCTTTTAGAGAAATGTTTTCCATATCAATAGTTAAATCATGAAAAATTTGAGAACGAAATGAAATAATTTCTTCTGTTCCATTTTCTGTTAAACTTAGAATAACTTTAAGGTCGTATTCGGTTAACTGTTCCTTAAATATATTTTTTTCTAAGTACTCGAGATTATTTTCTTCTAACCAGGCACGTGCCTTACGACATGAAGCACAACTCGGGGATGTATACAGCATAATCATTTTTTGTCCTCCTTTTAAGTCAAAGCAAAGTTAACTAGGTAAGTGGAGCGGTAAAAGATTTCAGAAATTAAATTGTGATATTTTGAACTACTTTTAGTATAGAAGTAAAAAGCAACAAAAGCAATACAAATAGGCATTTTCAACAAAACGTTTTAAACATATATCATTTAAATAAACAATAATCATATATATTATAGCGTTTGTTATGTCATCTTAGACATGTAGTTAACTAAACTAGGTTGTGTAGTTTTTGAATCTATGATAGAATGAAAACTAATTAGTTAATTTAAATTTAAGAAAGTGGAGGATGGATATGAAAAAAATTCCGGATTTCTCTAAAAAGTATTTAATTACAAATGAAGTGTTAAATGCAGTAACTCATGGTATAGGTGCTGGGCTAAGCATTGCTGGACTTATTATTTTGATTTTAAAAGGAGTTAGATCAGGTTCTACTCTTGAATTGGTTTCCTATTGTATATTCGGCTCGTCTTTAATTTTGCTTTATTTGAGTTCAACACTTTATCACAGCTTAATTTTTACGAAAGCTAGAAAAGTATTTAAAATTTTTGATCATAGTAGCATCTATATTCTTATTGCAGGAAGTTATACACCGCTATGTCTTGTAACAATTGGTGGAGTAAAAGGTTGGGCTTTATTTTATGTTGTTTGGACTATTGCTCTTTTAGGTGTGATTTATAAAAGTATCTGGATTGAAAGTTTTAAAAATATTTCAACAGTGTTATATATCGGTATGGGCTGGTTATGCCTAGTTGCAATTAAAGAGCTTTATACCGGGCTAGGAATAAACGGTTTTGGATTGTTGCTAGCAGGCGGTTTAGCATTCACAATCGGGGCAGCTTTCTATAGTATGCGTTCTGTGAAGTATATGCACGTCTTATGGCATTTATTTGTTATGACAGGAACGGCATTTGTTTACTTTAGTATTTTAATTTATGCTTAACATTCTTTTTAAAAAGTTTGGTCTGTTTATTTCGTTTAGTCATGAAATAAACAGACCAAACTTTTTTGTGTTTAGATAGTATACAAAAAATAAATAAATCTAAAAAGAAAAAATTTTCTTTTAAAACATATTGACGAAAACATTTACATGAAGTAGAATAAATGATATAAAATAAAACACAAAATATAGAGGAGTGAAAAGAATGAAAACCTTTTTTGAAAAAGCGCAACAGTTTGGGAAATCTTTTATGTTACCGATTGCAATTTTACCAGCAGCAGGTTTATTACTTGGTATTGGAGGGGCGTTATCGAATCCTAATACCGTTCTTGCTTACCCGATATTAGATGTTAGGTGGTTACAAGCATTATTTACAATTATGAGTAGTGCTGGTAGTGTTGTTTTTGCTAATTTACCTGTTATATTTGCGGTTGGTGTAGCTATTGGATTAGCACGCAATGATAAAGGGACTGCAGCATTAGCTGCTTTAATCGGTTTTTTAGTAATGCACGCAACGACAAATGCTATTTTAGGTCTGAATGGTAGCTTAGTAACAGAAAATTTAGCTGCTGTAGGACAAGGAGTTACATTGGGTATTCAAACCCTAGAATCAGGAGTTTTTGGTGGTATTTTAGTTGGAATAATGGCTTCATATTTGCACAATCGTTTTTATAAAATTGAATTGCCTCAATACCTTGGTTTCTTTGGTGGATCACGTTTTGTACCAATTATCACATCATTCGGTGCAATTATTTTAGGAAGCATTATGTACTTTGTTTGGCCTCTTTTCCAAAACGTTATCTTCAGTGTTGGAGACATTGTGAATGCAACTGGCTATGTTGGAACGTTTTTTTATGGATTTATTTTACGCTTATTAGGACCTTTTGGACTACATCATATTTTCTACTTGCCATTTTGGCAAACAGCACTAGGTGGAACACTAGAAATTGGAGGTAACCTCGTTCAAGGAACACAAAATATCTTCTTTGCACAATTAGCTGATCCTACAACCACTCAGTTCTTTGAAGGAACATCACGCTTTATGTCTGGTCGTTTTATCACGATGATGTTTGGTTTAGTAGGTGCTGCATTTGCAATTTATCAAACAGCTAAACCTGAAAATAAAAAAGTAGTTGGTGGATTGATGTTATCAGCTGCTCTTACTTCTTTCTTAACAGGAATTACTGAACCACTAGAATTTTCATTTTTATTTATCGCACCAGCCCTATATGTTGTTCATGCATTCTTTGATGGACTAGCGTTTATGCTAGCTCATATTTTTGAAATTACTATTGGTCAAACCTTTTCAGGCGGATTCATAGACTTCATTCTTTTTGGAGTCTTACAAGGCAACGCTAAAACAAACTGGATGACAGTTATTTTAATAGGAATTGTCTGGTTCTTCCTATACTACTTTACATTTAAATTCCTTATTTTGAAATTTAACTTTAAAACGCCAGGTCGTACAGATGAATTAGAAGTAGCAGAGACTAAGGAAAAACCTGAAGGCCGTGCACTAAATATTATTCGTGCTTTAGGTGGAGAAGAAAATATCGTAAACGTAGACAATTGTGCAACACGACTACGTGTAACAGTAAAAGATGGCAAAAAAGTAAATAAAGAAGCGCTGAAAGAGACAGGTAGTAAAGGTGTCTTAATTAGAGGAAATGGAGTACAAGTTATTTATGGCCCACAAGTCACAGTCATTAAAAACGAAGTAACCGAAATTTTAGGAGATGAGTAACACATTGAATATGTTAGAAAAAGTAAAATCAAAATTAATTGTATCTTGTCAGGCTTTAGAAGATGAGCCCTTACACAGTTCGTATATTATGGGACGAATGGCCGTAGCGGTAGAACAAGGTGGAGCTAGTGGGATTAGAGCGAACTCAAAAGAAGATATTATTGAAATTAAAAAACACACAACCCTACCAGTAGTAGGTATTGTAAAGCGTGATTACGAAGATTCAGATATTTATATTACAGCTACGATGAAAGAAGTTCATGAGTTAGCTGAGTCAAACTGTGAAATGATTGCATTAGATGCAACGTGTCGTAAGCGTCATAATGATGAGAAATTAGCTGATTTCGTTCAATCTATTCGTTCATCTTATCCTAACGTGTTGTTGATGGCGGATATTGCAACCTTAGAGGAAGCAATAGAAGCAGAAAAATTAGGATTTGATTGTGTCTCAACAACGTTAATGGGGTATACAAAAGAGTCTGAAGGACACAATATTGCAGATGATGATTTTGCAAGACTAAAAGCGATTTTAAAGCTAGTGACAATTCCTGTTATTGCTGAAGGACACGTAGATACACCCGAAAAAGCAAAACGTTGTCAAGAACTAGGTGTTTACTCAATGGTTGTTGGTAGTGCAATTACGAGACCTCAATTAATCACAAAAGCGTTTATCGATAAGATAACGAACGAATAAAAAGATAAAAAGGTAAAAATAGGAGCTTAGATTCCTATTTTTACCTTTTTTTTATTAAATAGTTAGAAAGAATATTCTTTTTAAATCTAAAATGAAGACAACTAAAAGAACCTTTCGAAACCAGTCTTTTTTGTGGTAAAATTTAGATTACAATTTATTGACTTTAAGACTAGAATGTTTAGCTATAGAATGATACGATAGCGCTTGGATGCTCTTTAAAAAAATGTGCTTAGAAAATAGAGTGCGCTGATTAAACAATAAAATTTAAGATAAAACTAAGCGAGAAAATATAGAACAACTTAGGAGGTAGAACCCACGATGAAAATTGTTATTGTAGGTGGAGGGAAAGTTGGCGAATTTCTTTGTGTCGCACTCTCGACAGAAGGAAACGATGTTATCCTGATTGAGAAAAACAGTAGGATTCTAGAAAGAATAGCTAATAAAACAGAAATCATTGGAATTGTTGGCAATGGCGCAAATTATGATGCTCAAATAGAGGCGAATGTTCCAGAATGTGATGTATTTATTGCAGTAACTGAAATGGATGAAATCAATATGATTGCTTCTATTATAGCTAAGAAATTAGGTGCTAAAAACACAATCTTAAGAGCAAGGAATAGAGAATATTCAACTCATATAGATTTTGTTCGTGAAAGCTTAGGCATTACTATGCTAATTAATCCAGAATTAGAAGCTGCTAAACATATGGCTAACTTAATCAAATTCCCTTCAGCGTTGAGTGTAGAGTCATTTGTTTATGGACGAGTAAATATGGTGGAATTAGAAATCAATGAAAAAAGTAAATTGGCTGATATTAATTTAGTGGAATTCAAAAATCAACATAAAGATATTATGGTTATGATTGTTCTTAGAGGCGAGGAAGCTTTTATTCCTTTTGGAGAGAGTATTTTACAAAAAGGAGACCGTATTTATGTAACCGGTGGTCAAAAACAATTAAATAAATTTTATAAAGCAGCAGGTTCTTATAAAGAAAAAATCAGATCCGTGATGATTATCGGTGGCGGAAGAATCACTTATTATTTACTAACCTTATTAGCTCCATTGAAACTAACTATCAAAGTTATTGAGCATAACGAGAAAAAAGCTATTGAATTGAGTAGTCATTTTCCAGAAGTAGTTGTTATCAATGGAGATGGAACAGATCAAACGTTACTAGATGAAGAGCGTATGGAAATGTACGATGCGGTCATTAGCTTAACAGGTGTGGACGAAGAAAATGTAATCAACTCAATGTATGCTGCAAAAAAAGATATGAAAAAAATCATCACAAAAATTAATCGTATTTCATTAATGAAAATCCTTGGTAGTGTCGGTTTGCAATCAGTGATTACACCAAAACGAATTATTGCTAATTCAATCATCCGTTTTGTCCGTTCGTTAGAAGAGTCTGAAGGCTCAGATGTTGAGGCTTTATATCGTCTAGCAGATGATCAAGTAGAGGTTCTGCAGTTTAAAGTTAAGGAAAGCAGTAAAATTATTAATATCCCATTAAGTCAGTTAAATACCAAAAATAATCTTTTAATCGCTTATATTATTAGGAAAAAGAAAGTTATTTTCCCTGATGGAAAAGATGTGATTAAACCAAAAGATTATGTTGTTGTCGTAAGTTCAAATAGTTATTTTAATGACATTGATGACATCAGAGAGCCAAAGAAGGTCAAAAAAAATGAATAAGTCAGTTGTAAAATTTATAATTGGAAGAATTTTAAGAATCGAGGCTGTCTTGATGATAGCGCCTCTGATTGTTAGCTTTATTTATAAAGAAGACAAAATATATCAATTCAGTTTTCTAATTGTTATGGTTACTTTACTATTCATTAGTCAGTTATTATGCAAAGGTAAAGTTGATAAGCGTCAAATGTATGCTAAAGAAGGATTTATTATTGTTTCACTATCCTGGATTGTTCTATCCTTTTTTGGCTCTTTACCTTTTGTTATAAGTGGTGATATCCCTTCTTTTATTGATGCTTTTTTTGAGACAAGTAGTGGATTTACAACGACAGGTTCAAGCATCTTAACCGATGTTGAAGCACTAGCTCATTCTATGTTGTTTTGGCGCAGCTTTACACATTTAGTTGGAGGTATGGGTGTATTGGTTTTTGCGCTTGCTGTTATGCCGCAAACAGGTTCAGAATCTGTTCATATCATGAAAGCGGAAGTACCTGGTCCAGTATTTGGTAAGGTTGTAGCAAAATTATCAGCTTCAGCTAGAATTTTATATGCCATTTACCTTGCTATGGCTGCAGTGATGGTTATTTTATTGCTTTTTGGAGGAATGAGTTTTTTTGATGCGCTATTGCATGCTTTCGGTACAGCAGGAACGGGTGGTTTCGGAGTTCGAAATGGGAGTATTTTGGCGTATGATAGCACGTATATAGATGTTGTTTTAAGTGTTGGTATGATTTTATTTGGAATCAACTTCAATTTATATTATCTGATTTTGATCGGGCATATAAAAGAAGTATTTAGTAGCGAAGAGTTACGTTGGTATTTTGCTATTATTGGATCTGCTATTCTTTTAATTTGTTTAAATATTTATACAACATACGAATCAATTGGAATGATGGTGAGAGATGTTTTCTTTTCAGTGTCTTCAATTATCACCACAACAGGTTTTTCAACTGTCAATTTTGGAGAATGGCCCCTTTTTTCAAGAATGATTTTAGTATTATTGATGTTTTTTGGTGGTATGGCTGGCTCGACAGCTGGAGGTTTAAAAATTTCAAGAATAGCTTTACTAATAAAGTCGGCTATTGCTGAATTCAAAAGAATGAGCCAACCCAATCGGATTGTAGTGATCAAACATGAAAAAAAGACGATTGAACAAGATACTCTTCGAAGTGTAGTAAATTATTTATTGGTTTATATCGTTATTTTTATAGCGTTAGTCTTAATTATTTCGCTAGACTTTAACGATTTTGAGTCTGCATTTAGCTCAATTGTGGCGACATTTAATAACATTGGACCTGGTTTGGGTACAGTTGGCCCAATGGGAGGTTATTCAGGATTATCGAATTGGTCTAAAATAGTATTATCTTTTGTTATGATTGCTGGCAGACTAGAAATATTTCCAATTATTATTCTTTTTTCACCTAGAACATGGAGACGATAAGCCACTAAATCAAAAGAGTGTTAGACAATTTGTCTAACACTCTTTTGATTTAGTGGAGTTCTAAAGCGAATAAAGTTTTTTTACGATTAGCTAAGTAGGTTTCATTTTCAAGTAAAGCATAGCACAGCATATCTAAAATAAAGTAAATAGGAAGTTGGCTGTTGATAAAACGTTCATCAATAATTGTTCTGTTATCTGAAGCGAATAAAACATCAGTTGCTGTTTCAGTTAGACGGGTATGATTTCGATTTGTGATAGCGACAATCGTTGCTTTTTCTTTTTTTGCAGTTTCACAAGCTTGAACAACAGCATCTGTTTCACCAGAGTTTGAGATAGCAATTAATAAATCGTCTTCATTCAGTAGTGTTGCACTCATGACCATCATATGAGGATCTTTGATAGCATCGATAGTCAATCCCATTCTTGTAAGACGATTACCAAATTCAATAGCGCTCAGACCTGAGCTGCCTAAACCACAAACAACTATTTTAGAAGCTTTTTGAATAGCTTGTATTAACTCGGTAATTTGTAAAGGATTAATTAATTGTGAAGAAGAATAAATCAATTGGTTATAATAATCGGTTATTTTTTCTGTTAAGTAAGCAGGTTCTGGATCTTGGTGTAATTCTTGACTGATAAGAGTTTTGAACTCTGAAAAACTAGTGTAATTTAATTTGTGACAAAAACGAGTAATAGTCGCATTTGATGCGTTTGTTAGCTGAGCTAAATCTTTAATGTTCCATGAATGAGCATCTTTTTGATTTTCTAGTATATAGTTTGCGATGAGCTTATCTTTTTTTGTTAAAAAAGTATAATTTTGTGAAATACGATTTGAAAGATTCAAGTTAGTTATCATATTATAGACCTACCTATGCTTTCATTTTCTTTTAGAATACCATTTTATGATGCGTTACACAAAGTGTTCTTGTAAAGGAAAAGAATCAGTTTAAGAGAATGAAAGGATACTATCCTATTTATTTAATTGAATACTTGATTTTATCTCGTTTATTATCAAACTCATTTAATAAAAGAGAGTGATGAATATAAAAACGACTAAAAGAAAATAATTTTCATAAAAAACTATTGTAAAAATAAATACCATATGGTAGTATTGTAAATGTAAGCGTAACCAGTAATTAGATTGTTTAATAAAAGAGGTGGATTAAAGAAATAAAGAGTTCATTAAATTAGTAGCAATGGAATCGCAACGTTCATTAATTAAAAATAAAACTGTACAAATGGTAATAGGCAACTAGTAAAAGAATGAAACTAATAAGAAGAGGTGACGGTAATGGGAAAAATATATTCAGCACTATTAGTAGCATATGATGAAAATGGAGAAATTTATGAAAAAGGATTAAGAGAAATAGTAAGATACAATATTGATCAAAATAAAGTGGACGGTATTTATGTAGGCGGCAGCACCGGAGAAAACTTTATGCTAGATACGTCAGAAAAGAAACGTATTTTTGAAATTGCTTACGACGAGACAAAAGGAGCAGTTGATCTAATTGCTCAAGTTGGTTCAGTAAACTTAAAAGAAGCTAAAGAGTTAGCAAAATTTGTCACTGAGTTAGGCTATAAAACAATTTCAGCTGTTACACCTTTTTACTATAAATTTGATTTTGAAGAAATCAAAAGTTATTACAATAGTATTTTAGAAAACGTTGACACAGAAATGATTCTTTATTCTATTCCAGCATTAACAGGTGTATCTATTTCTGAAGATCAATTTGCTGAATTGTTTGAAAATCCAAAGATTGTTGGAATTAAGTTTACTGCTGGAGATTTTTACTTGCTTGAACGTGTCAGAAATCGTTTCCCAGATAAAATTATCTATTCAGGATTTGATGAAATGCTGTTACCAGCTGTCTCTTTAGGAGTAGATGGAGCAATTGGGTCAACATTCAACGTTAACGCACTAAAAGCAAGAGCAACTTTTGAAGCTGTTGAAAAAGGCGACCTAGTCGAAGCAAGAAAACTTCAGAGTGAATCCAACGATTTGATTACGGACTTACTTTCAAATGGTCTATATAATACTATTAAATTGTTGTTAGCTGAATTAGGCGTAGATGCTCAATATTGCCGCGAACCTATGAAGAAACCAAATGACGAGCAAAGAGCAAGAACTAAAGAAATATATAAAAAATATTTTAACCAATAAGGAGCGTTTTTTATGAGAAATCAATTCTTAGAACAAATAAAAAACGGCGTAATCGTTTCTTGTCAAGCTTTACCGGGTGAACCCTTACACAGTTCTTTTATTATGTCTAGGATGGCTAAAGCTGCAAAAGAAGCTGGAGCTATTGGGATAAGATCAAACTCAATTGTAGACATCCAAGCGATACAAGACACCGTTAACTTACCAATTATTGGAATAATAAAAAAAGAGTACAATCATTCAGAGGTGTTTATTACACCAACGTTGAAAGAGATAAGAGCTGTTTGTGCGACAAATGTTGAAGTTGTTGCAATTGATGCAACTCTTAGAACTAGACCAGACAATATGGCTCTTGTTGATATAATCAAACAAATAAAACAAGAATACCCTGATACATTATTAATGGCAGATACCTCTTGTTTAGAAGATGTAAAAGCTGCAAATAAAAGTGGTTTTGATATCATTGGTACTACTCTATACGGCTATACAACTGATACAAAAGGCCTTGATATTAGTGACAATGATTTTGACTACTTAAAACAAGTTTTAGAAGTTGCAACGTTACCGGTTATTGCTGAAGGGAAAATTAATCTTCCAGAAAAAGCTAAACGTGTTTTAGAACTAGGCTGTACTTCAGTTGTAGTCGGTGGAGCGATCACTCGTCCACAAGAAATTGCAGAACGTTTTGTTCATGCAGCAACATTAGTCACTGAAAAAAGATAAATAAGGGAGGAGGTCATCATGCAAAAAAAGAATGAAACCCAATCTAACGAACTAAATACAACAAATTCAGCTATTGCAATGGATACTCAAAAAACAAAAAAGAAAAAGAAATTTAGAGGCATTGAAAATCCTTATTCCGGCTATTTATTTGCAGGACCACAGATTATTCTATTTTTAGTGTTTATCGCCTATCCAGTCTTTGAAGGATTTAGAATGAGTTTATTCGAGTTCAGTTATTCGAGTGAAGTTTTTGTTGGATTAGAAAATTATAAAACACTATTTGCTGATCCTGTCTTTATTAAATCAATTTTTAATACACTAATCTTTGTTGCAGCGATAGTGTTCTTCACGATTATGTTCAGTCTCTTCGTGGCCACAGCCGTCTATGATAAAACGTCAAAATATGTTTCATTTATTAGAGGAAGTTACTATCTACCCGTGATGGTGTCTATGGTCGTAATGAGTATTATTTGGAATTTCTTACTCAATCCTGCTAATGGTTTAATTAATTATTTAATGGGGAATGCTGGTCTAGAAAATATAAACTTATTGGGAAGTACAACTTGGGTAATGCCTGTTATTATCTTTGTAACCTTTGTTGGAAATGTAGGACAATCGATTATTCTATACGTAGCTTCGATGATTGGAATACCGGAAGACTATTTTGAGGCAGCAGAACTAGATGGAGCAACACGTTGGCAACGAATTAGACACATTTTAATTCCGCTAGTAAAACCAACAACCTTGTATTTAGTTATTATTAACATTATTGCCGTACTAAAAATCTTTGTAGTTATCCAATTGTTAACAGGGGGAGGACCAAACAATGCCTCTGTTACAATGATGTACTATCTTTACCAGAATGCATTTATCTACAACAATACAGGAGTCGCTGCAGCAATAGGTGTCATGATGTTTATGATAGCCTTGTTACTTGCTATACCTCAGTTTAAAACATTTGGAAATAAAGATTAAGAAAAGGAGAGGAGTTAATTGAAACTACTAAAAAGAATCAAAAAAATGGAAAAATTTGATCTTATTTCTAATACTATCGTATTGACCTTTGCGATAATAAGTTTGCTCCCATTGTATTGGTTGGTAACTAATTCATTTAAAACATCTTCAGAAATCTATCAAATGCCACCAAGTATCTTACCCGCAAAACTATATTGGGGAAACTTTAAGGAGTTATTTGACGGACAACCAGCAGTAAGATGGATGTTTAACAGTTTCTTTGTTTCCTTTACGACAACTGCTTTAAGTGTTATTTTATCCGCATCTGCAGCATATGCGTTTGCAAAACTACATTTTAAAGGCAAAAAAATATTCTTTATGTTACTGATTGCTTCCATCATGATTCCTAAAGAAACATTTATTGTTCCTTTATTCAAAATTATTGTTGCCTTTAATTGGATAGATACTTATCAGGCAATGATTGTTCCCAACTTAGCTACAGGTTTTGGAACCTTTATGTTGTATTCATTTTTTAAAGCTATCCCAGATTCGTTAAGAGAGTCAGCGAAGCTAGATGGTGCAAGTGAATGGATGATTTTTTCAAAATTAATGTTGCCAATAGCCAAACCAGGTATAGGAGCCCTATTCATTTTAAACTTTGTAACAGTCTGGAATGATTATTTATGGCAATTGTTAATGGCACGTAGTAAAGAAATGAATACGCTAACAACAGGAGTGGCAAGCTTACAACAAGCAATTAATCCAAATATTGGACTAAAAGTCGCAGGAGCTGCATTAGCTGCTTTACCTATGATTATCGTGTTCATTTTGTTCCAAAAGTACTTTACCAAAGGAATGACAGCAGGAGCTGTAAAAGAATAAAAAATTGGAGGAATAATAATGACATTTAATAAAAAATTCTATAGTTTCGCAGCAGCTATCCTAAGTATTGGTCTTTTAGTTAGTGGATGTGGGGATGATACAAAAGATGAAGCAGCAGGATCGGGATCAACTGATGAAAAAGTTCAATTAGAACTATGGTTAACACCACAATGGAAAGGTGTTCAAGATGCATCTGAAGATGGAGCCGATTACGATAGCTTCTTCAAAAAAGCTGCTGAAGACTATACAAAAGAAAATCCTAACGTAGAAATTGATGTTCAAGTCATTCCTGGTGAAGAGCGTGCGGATAAGTTAAGTGTCGCAATGCAAACAAAAACATTACCAGATATGTTCTTTGACTCAGCATTCGCTTTAACAGAGTACGCACATGCTGGAATTTTAGCACCAATGGATGATATAATTGACGACGAATCTAAAAAAGATATTCCAGAAACAATCTGGGACAACGTACAAATTAATGACGAAACGTACTTCTATCCTTTCAGCCATAACCCAGGAACATTAGCATACAATGCTGAAATGTTTGAAAAAGCTGGCTTAGATGAGTACATTTCAGGAGAGTATGAAATCGCTACTTGGACACCTGAAGAATATGAAATGATTTTAGAAACATTGAAAGAAAAATTACCAGATGTTTCTCCAATGGGCTTATTCGCAAAAAATAACCAAGGAGATACATGGAACTTGTCATATTTAACAATGTTTGGAAACAAAATTTATGATAAAGATGGCCAAATTGTTGTTAATGAAGAAAATGGTGTGAAAGCACTAGAATACATCAAAAATTTAAATGACAAAGAATTAACGACAGCTGGAGCAGAGACCTTATCAAGTAATGATGTTAATGCTATGTTCCAAAACCAACAGGTAGCAGTTAGTTTTACAAATAGTGTTTTATTCAATGGTATCTTAAATGATATGGAAAATGGTATTGTGAATAAATTTGACTTACGCTTAGCTAATATTCCTGGAGAAAAGAATCCGACATCATTTACTTACGTAGCTGGTGGAGCTGTCTTTAATACTGGAACAGAAGCAGAAGTTGAAGCATCAAAAGATTTTGTTAAATACTTCTCAACAGATAAAGAATTAGTAAAAGCTTCAAAAAACAGCTTACCTGTTAGAGAATCTGTATCCAAAGAAGCAAGTAGTGAGTTACCCTATCTAGAAGCTTACAATAAAAATAGTGAGTATATCTTTAATTTCTCAAATAATACTCCCGGCTATGCAGAGTTAAGAAATGCTTTCTTCCCTGAGCTACAAGCCGTCTTTACAGATGAGAAAACACCACAAGAAGCATTAGATTCATTTGCTGAAAATGGCAATAGAATTATTGATACAAATACAGAGAAATCTGTAATTTTAAAATAAACTAAATATAAAAGTAAGTGAGCCTTCTTTATTCTTTATTGGATATAAAGAAGGTTTTTTTACTAAAGGAGGATGAATAAAATGTTGTATTTTAATTTAAAAGAAAAGCATCATTACGAGAAATTAAATGAAGGTATTGCACTATGTCTAGATTTTATTGAAAACAATCAGTTAACGTTGTTAAAAGATGGGCAACATAAATTAACAGAAGAAATTTCCTATAACGTTTTAAGTTTCAAAACGTCTTCACCAGCCGAAAGACCGTGGGAAGCACATCAGCAGTTTATTGATATTCAAACGATTATACAAGGGCAAGAAAGAGTTGATTGCCAGCAGATAGATAAAATGGAACAAGGACAATATAAAGCGGACGAGGACTTTTTGCCTGTAGAAGGTGAACCAAATTTTTCAGTGAATATGGAGAAAAATGCTATCCTTATTCTTTATCCAGAGGATGCCCATAAAACAGGAATAAGTGTAAATGAATCAAAAAATATTAGAAAAGTTGTGTTTAAAGTTAATGTATCAGCATAAAATGATCGATTAAGGGGTGATTGAATGAAAAAGTACTTATGTATTGATATAGGTGGTACAGCGATAAAATATAGTGTGTATAATGAGCTAGGAGAAAGTGACATAGCAGTAAAATCAGCACTTGTTCAACAAACAAGTGAAGGTACTGAAATAATGGACAATGTGGTCAAAATAGTATCGGATACATTGGAAAGAGAAACAATTGCTGGAATTTGTATCTCTAGCGCAGGTGTAGTAGACGCGACATTAGGAAAAGTTATTTATTCAGGTTATACCATACCCAATTATACAGGTACACCTATTAAAGCAATCTTAGAAGAAAAATTTGCTATTCCTTGTGAAGTAGAAAACGATGTTAATTGTGCTTGTCTAGGAGAATACTGGCTAGGAGCAGGAAGGAATTCTTCCTCACTAATTTGCTTAACTGTTGGAACAGGTGTTGGAGGAGCAATTATGTTAGAGGATCGACTTGTTCATGGCTACTCTCATACTGCGGGAGAAATTGGGTACATGACTATTCTTGGAGAAAATTTCCAAGACTTAGCTTCAACTTCAAGTTTAATTAAGCGGGTGGCTGAGCGGAAAAATAAAGAAGAAGCACAAGGCTTAACCGGATATAAAGTGTTTGAATTAGCTAAAAAAGGTGATATAGTCTGTATAGAGGAAATTGATAATATGGTCAAGACGCTTGCTCTTGGAATAACGAATCTTTTGTATTTGTTTAATCCAGAAACCCTCATTTTAGGCGGCGGTATTATGGGCCAAAAAGAGATGCTGAAAGAGAAAATTGATCAAGCTGTAGCTGAAACAATTATCGATCCAATGTTTAATAAAACGACTATTAAATTTGCACAAAAAGGCAATGATGCTGGTTTGTTAGGAGCGTTGTACCATTTCAAAAATAAAAATAGCTGATTAGTGGTGAGTTAAATGGATATTTTAGAAGAAATACAAAAACAATTTGTTTCTTTTTCTTTAAAAGAAAAAAATATAGCAACGTATCTATTACAAAAAGGCAACGAAATAAAGAATATAAATATAACAGAATTAGCTAAAATAACAGAAACATCAACCTCAACAATAACTCGATTTTGTAAAAAAATTAATTGTGAAAATTTTGTTGACATGAAGATAAAAATTAGCTCAATTTATCAAGAGGAAAGTAAGAGTCAAGGTTTAAATATATTTGATAATGTTTATTCCTTTTATGATAAAGTAATCAAAAATACGATTAAGAGTATGGATAGAGAGAAAATTGAAGAAGTCGTTAGTTTGATAAAATCGGCACAACGTATTTTCGTATATGGAGTAGGGAGTTCTGGATTAACTGCGATTGAAATAACACAACGTCTCTTAAGAATGGGGTTAAATGTAACAAGTATAACAGACTCACACATGATGCTAATCAATAGTTCTGTAGCGACAAAAAAAGATTTAGTCATAGGTATTTCAACTTCTGGACATACAAAAGAGGTCGTAAATGCATTGCGTATGTCTAAAAAAAATCATGGAACAATTGTATCTATTACGAGCTTATCAAATAGTGCTATTACACAAGTGAGTGATATCAGCCTAACTGTCTACAATAGTTCTTTTGTTGACGACCAACGGTTTGTAAATTCTCAATTTGCTATTGTTTATCTGATGGATGTTATCTCTATGATGCTATTAGCAGATGAAAAATTAAATTATAAGATGAATAGAACGATTGAAGTTATCCTCAAAGAAAAAGATTAATTTAAATAAAAAAACAGAGAATTTATTTCTCTGTTTTTTTTATTTAAATTAAATGAGTTTTTTCTCTATCTAACGACGATTATCTTTTCCAATAACAAAAGCTAACGCTAGAATAGCTAAACCAACTAAAATAAAAATAGAACCAAAAATAGGATCGCCTGATTTAACGGGGCCAAAATAGCCAAAAATAACAAGAATCAATCCAATAGTAAGCATAATTTTACCAAAAATAGTAAACATAAAAGCACCTCCGTAAATAAAATGTGATTAAAAATAGTATACCAATAAAAAAAGATAGTTGATAACGATATGAATATAAGTGCTGTTTTTCATTAGGTGACTAAGTTTATTATATATTTATAAAAGATAGTAAGTTTTCTTTCACACACCATGTTAAACTAAGACTTGAGTTTTAAGTAAAGGAGTGGAAAGATGAGACAAAATTTTGGACGATTAGGACTTTTACTCGTTACAGTTATATGGGGAACGGGATATGTCGTCAGCGATATAGCGTTAGGTGTTTTGAATCCTTATCAATTGATGGCGGGTCGTTTTTTAATAGCATTTATTTTTATTCTAATACTATTTTCAAATAAAATAAAAAATATAACAAAAAAAGCTTTAAAAAGGGGAAGTATTTTAGGAGTAATTTTATACTTAGCTTTTTTATTTCAAACGGTAGGATTAAATTACACAACCCCTTCTAAAAATGCTTTTTTAACAGCTGTCAATGTAGTTATAGTTCCTTTTATTGGACTTGTTCTATATAAAAATAATATTGCATTAAGAGCTTATTTAGGTGCATTTTTATCGATTATAGGAATCGGTCTGCTTTCTTTAGAAGGATTTAGTGGCTTTAACTTAGGAGACTTTTTAACATTGATTGGAGCAGTTTTTTTCTCTTTTCAAATTATTTTGACTAGTCGTTTTGTTCGAACAGAAAATATTTTTTCGATTATGATTGTTCAAATGGGTGTAGCCGCATTGTGTGCTATAGGTGTCATGCTCTTTAGAGGAGATCCGTTGCCAGAATTTACTTTAACGGGTACTCTTTCAGTAGCCTATCTAGGGTTTTTTTGTACATTGTTTGGTTTTATGCTTCAAACAGCAGCTCAACGATTTACTACTGATACTGAAACAGCTGTCATTTTATCGATGGAGTCACTATGGGGAATGCTATTTTCAATTATCCTTTTACAAGAACTAATAACAGTACAAATGGCAATTGGAGCAGCATTAATCTTAGTAGGTGTATTAGTATCTGAAATTGATTTAAAAAAAGTCTTTTTTAAAAGAAATCAGCGAACTAAAAGTGAAAAAATAGCAGAAAAAATGACAAATGGATGATAGAAATGAAGAAAAAGAGTACACTGATAAAAAGGAGTGATTAAATGGTAGATATGAAAGATGTAGGCAAAGCTACACGTGTACTTTCTAGTGTAGTTGGTGTAACCGTGATAGCCTATGGTATTTATTTATTAACTGCTAAAGAAGTACCAGAAATAGATGAAACACCTGTGTCTTCTCTTGAAGAATCCGTTGCTCCATCATCTGAAAGTACCATAAGCTCACTTGCTCCACGAGGAGATTAAAAAAAGATTACACTTAAGAGGAGGAATAAAATGATCTCGAAAATAAAATTGAAACGAACCCCTCTTTTTAATTAGTATCAAAAAAATAAAATTAAACTGATAGATTTTGGTGGCTAGTCACTTCAGGTACGAAATCGCCCACATTGAATAAAAGTATTGGTTTGGCATTCATAAATACAGAAAACAGCGCTATAGGCTCAGAGCTTAAAATAGAGATTCGTACGAAGTTAGTTGATGCTATTCTAGTAGATACGCCTTTTTATAAACGAAAAATAAAATGAATAGATAAAGCGGATAGGGAGCGATTTAAATGAATGAAAAAGAAATGGAACGCTATTACACAGAAGAGCACGAATGGGTTATGCCAATAGGAGATGAGAAAGTTCGAATAGGAATAACGGATTATGCTGCAAAAGCTTTAGGTGATGTTGTTTATGTTGAACTTCCTGAAACAGCCAGTCACGTTAGTCCAGGAGATGAAATAGGTACGGTCGAGTCAACCAAGTCTGCATCCGTTATTTTTGCACCCATTTCTGGGAAAATTCTTTCAGTTAATGAAGAACTAGAAGACGCACCTGAGCTTGTTAACGAAGGACCTCTAAATGAAGGATGGATGACAGAAGTCCAGTTGAGCGATCCTAGTGAATTAGCAGACTTATTGACACAAGAAGAATATACACAATTAGTTGAAAAATTAGAAGATGAAGAAGAAGACAACGAGGAGGAGTAAAAGTGGGAAATCATTTCAGCTATCTTCCAGATACAGCAAAAGATCGTGAATAAATGCTAGCAACCCTAGCAGTTTCTTCGCTATCTGAATTGTTTGCTGATATTCCTGATCATCTTCAGTTAAAAGAACCATTGCCTATTCCAACCGCTTTACATGAATTTGCCTTAGAGAAAAAAATGAGACAGATGGCAAATAAAAATAAAGATAGTAAAGAGTATGTATTTTTTTTAGGAGCGGGGACTTATGATCATTATATTCCAAGTACAGTAAATCATGTTCTTTCTCGTTCAGAATTTTATACGGCTTATACCCCTTATCAAGCAGAAGAAAGTCAAGGCGAATTACAAGCACTATTCGAATTTTAAACGATGATTTGTGAATTGACAGGAATGGATGCAGCTAATTCTTCGCTTTATGATGGCTTTACGGTACTGGGAGAAGCCGCTACGTTAGCAGTTAGAAGTACAAAAAGAAAGAACGTTATTGTCTCGAAAGGTGTACACCCGCAAGGACGAGAGGTATTAAAAATAGTCTCAACAGGATTTAATTATCATATAACAGAAGTGAAACTAGCAGGAGATACTACAGATTTAACAGAATTAAAAAAATTGATTGATCAAGAAACGGCCGCTGTTATTATTCAATACCCTAATTTTTTCGGTTCAATAGAGGATTTGACGGAAGTAAAAGCTCTTGCTGAGTTGAATCACGCGCTGTTTATTGTTTCAGCAAATCCTTTAGCGTTAACTTTACTAGAAGCATCTGGTAACTTGGGAGCAGATATTGTTGTAGGATATACTCAGCCATTAGGCTTATCTATGTCATATGGCGGTCCACACTGTGGTTGTCTTAGAAGCTCCACACACGACATCTGTTAGACGAATCGATGAAGTAAGAGCGGCTAGAAAATTACTGCTTCGTTACGATAAAAGTGAGCACAAAGAGTAAGGAAACGAATCGCAATGAGATAACGTGTTTTTTTAAAACGGAGGAATAGCTATGGGCATTGAACAGAATAAAGTCATCTTAGTATTAGTTGGAGTTAGTGGGAGTGGGAAAACAACTTTAGCTAATGCATTGGAGAAGACCGGTATTCCAAAATTAGTCACAACAACAACTAGACCTAAAAGAGAAGGAGAAGTAGAGGGAGTAGATTATTATTTTAGAGAAATGTCTGAAATGTCGAATATTGCATTTATCGAAAACTCTTTATACAATCATTATCTTTATGGTTTAACAATAGATACAGTAGAAAAAGGGCTAGATTTTCATGATGTTGTGAGCGTTGTTTTAGATAAAAATGGTGCAGCAGCATTAAAAGAAGTTAATCCCTTTTATACAAAAATTATTTACTTGCGTGTTTCTGAAGATGACGTTCAAGAAAGAATGGAAAAAAGAGGCGATAGTCTAGAAAGTATTCAACAAAGATTAGCATTTGCTCGAGAAACAAATGAGTTTGAGGCACCACTAGAAACAGATTTAATTTTACCTGTTCAAGATGTGGACAAATCCGTTGAGTGTATTCTATCTTTTATCAAAAATGGCTTGCAATAAAAAACTAGTTTTATCAGCTTATGAATGATTTTTAACAGAGTTTTTTATGAATTCCTTAACTGAATAGAATGAAGAAGAGGTTGAGACCAGTTGAGTCTCAACCTTTATTTTTTATTTTGTTAAATAAAAAACAGACTCCATTACTTTAAATAAAAAGTTTCTATTGCTTTTTTTTATAAAGAAGAGTAAATTTGTTCATGGATATAATAAGTCCATAATGGATATCGAATATCGTTAACTTAATATGAAAAGAGGCGAGATAATGAATTTAACAAAAGGATTGGAACAAGCTATTTGTATTATGACGTTACTAGCAACTCAAGATAAGAAATTTCCAATTGCTTCACATATTATTAATCGAAGATTAAAGGGAGCTTCTCCTTCCTATATCAAAAAAATTATGAGAAAGCTAGTTGTAAATGGTTTAGTCACTTCTGTTTCTGGAAGCAATGGTGGCTTTTCTTTGGCAAGAGATCCAGAAAACATTCACTTATTAGAAGTAGTAGAAGCGTTAGAAGGACCAATTGTTACTTATCCAAATACAGGAATGATCAATCAAGTTTTTTCGGATTTAGGACCAACTGCTAATCATGGTGAAGTTATTTTGATGGAAGTCTTTGAACAAGCAGATAATCACTACAAAGACTATCTAAGCAAACAGACTGTTGCAGAGTTAATTCAAAAGTCGTTGAAACATCAAGATATTCCTGTTCTCAATTGGAATGAAAAAATGAATCAATTTTAAGCTAGGAAAGGCGTGGAAAAGAATCAATGAACATGTTGAAAAAAGAATGGAAAGAACTATATTCTAACAAAATGTTGCTTCTTTCCTGTATCGTTATTTTATTTATTCCAATATTATATGCAGGTTTTTTCTTAAAGTCTAACTGGGACCCATATGGTAACACAGACGAGTTATCGGTTGCAGTAGTTAATGAAGACCAAGAAGTTGAGTACGAAGGTAAACAATTGGCTGTTGGATCTGAATTAGTAGAAAATTTAAAAAACAATGATTCTTTGGATTGGAATTTTGCTGCTCCAAGCGAAGCAGCACAAGGATTGACTGATCGAAAGTATTACATGGTAATGACTATTCCAAGAAGCTTCTCAAAAGATGCAGCAACATTAATGGATACTCATCCTAAAAAAATGAAATTAACGTATAAAACAAATGGGTCACTAAATTTTATTGGTGAGGTGATTAGTAAATCAGCTGCAAAAGAAGTTGAAAAAAATATTTCTGAAACTATTACAAAAGCTTATACTGAAGCGCTATTTGACCAAATAGGTGAAGTAGGCAATGGATTTACTGCTGCTGCTGAGGGTTCAAAAAAATTAGAAGAAGGTACAGTAAAAGTAACAGACGGAAATAAAGAGATAACAAAAAATCTAACTAAATTAGCTGACAGTACATTAACCTTCAATGAAGGTGCAGAAACGCTAAGTGTTGGGTTGAAGGAATACACAAACGGAGTAGCTCAACTAGATTCAGGTGCAATGAAATTGACTAAAGGTATTGGACAGTTAGCCTCAAATGTCAGCCCACTAAAAGACGGAGTGACTCAATTAAATGCTGGAGCTAACGAATTGAAAAGTGGATTAATACCTTACACAGCTGGTGTCAATAGATTGCATTTAGGAGCAAGTCAATTGACTGCTAATAGCGATGAGCTTCAGAATGGTGTGATTAGTCTAAGTGATGGAGTTGATCAAGTTAGATTTGGTAGTGATCAATTATTAGTAGGACTAAATCAATTATCAACTTTACTTAAAGAAAGCCAGTCAGAGGAAAATAAAAAGAACCTAAATACATTATTGATTAGTTTACCTGTAATAAATGATGCTATTCAGAATTTGACTGCTGCTTTAGATAGTCAAGCAAGTAGTATTAACACCGATTCAATTACTAAAGATTTAACAAGTATAGGTACAAACCTAAAAGGTATGCAAGAAAACGTAACAAACGCTGGGACTCAGTTATATCGTGTTGGAGAAAGTACAAAAGTATTAGGAGCTAATGTAAAGACCGATGGAATTAAAACAATTGACACTGTTCGAAATACAGCAGCTTTCAAGGCGTTAGATTCAGCTCAACAAGTAGAACTACTAGAAGCAGTGCAAAGTGAAGTACAGGCACAAGGAGAAGCAAATGAAGCGTTAATTAACACTATTGATGAGCAAGTAGGAGCAACGAACACGGCTGCTAGAACAGCCGCTACTCAAGCGACAAATGCCGGTGCCTCAGCTAAAGATTTACAAGTACAACTAGAAAAATTAGCTGGAGTAGTAAGCCAACTAACTGATTTAAAAGCACAAGTAGCTACATTAGCAAATGGTTCAAACCAAGCTTTACCCGGAGCTGTTCAAGCGATTAATGAATTAAGTGGTGGTTTAACGTCAGTTCAAACAGCTTTGACACAGACAGGTGAAGGTCAAAATAAAGGTGTTATTCAAGGAATGACTGAGTTAAATCATGGTCTTAAAACGATTCAAGATGGATTAAAAGGAAATAACGGTTTAGTTGCTGGAGTAACAACGTATACAAATGGGGTTGGTACTTTACAAAATGGAACGACTGAATTAGGTAAGTATTCTGAAGTGTTGAATTCTGGTGCAACTCAATTAAGCGGTGGTATCAATCAAGTAGCTGGGAAATTACCTTCACTAATACAAGGGGTTAATCAATTAAATAGGGGTTCTAACGAATTAGTTAAAGGAACCAATCAATTAAACAATAATTCAGAAAAATTGATGAATGGATCAAGCCAGCTAGCTGATGGAGCTGGAAAAATAACTGATGGTTCTAAGCAGTTAGCCAATGGATCAACTAGTTTAGGAGATGGGCTAAATACGCTTAACATTGGAGCAATTACATTAGCAACTAGTTTACAAGAAGGTGCAACGAAAGTAAATGCGATTGACCCTACTGATGAAACGATTAATATGTTTTCAAATCCAACAGAATTGATTCATAAAGAGTTTAGTCATGTTCCCAATTATGGAGCTGCTCTGGCTCCTTATATTATGTCAATGGCTCTATATATAGGAGCAGTTATTTTCAACGTCATCTATCCAATACGAAAACCATTTTTAAAAGGACAAACGGGATTTTCTCTTTGGCTAGCAAAATTGTCAGTTGTTCTACCCGTTGCTTTATTCATGGCGCTCATTGAGGGAGGGATATTAATGGCACTAGGATTACAAGTACAATCTGTTGGGAAATTCTTTACAGTGGCTATGATAACTGCAGTAGCCTTTATGGCAATTGTCACATTCTTGACTGTAGCCTTGGATAATGTAGGTCGCTTTATTGCGATGATTTTACTAGTTGTACAATTAGGTGGCTCAGGAGGAACATTCCCAATGCCCCTAACCAATGATTTCTTCATATTTATTCATCCGTTTTTACCAATGTCTTATTCTATTTATGGTTTTAGAGAAGCTATCTCTGGGGGGATCGGACAAGATCTTTACAATCAGAGCCTCTTTATTTCAGTTAGTCTTATTCTTGTTTTCAATAGTTTATTATTTGCTTACCTCTATTTTTTTCAAAAGCAAAAAAATAATAAGCTAGTAACAGATGATGGTTCAGAAAGTTTACCAGCATAGCCTTAGAATAAAATGAAAAAGAGGATTTTAAGAGTAAAACACTCTCAAAATCCTCTTTTTTATTCAAATCCTAGAATGAAAATTCCAACCATAATGACAGCGATAACCATATATTGAGCTTTTGTCAGTTTTTCTTTCAAGAAAATGCGTGAAAGGATAATCGACACAATACTATAAGAAGAAATCAGCGGCGTAACGATGATAGCATTTCCAGCAATAGCATAGACATAGAAAAATTGTCCAAATGTTTCAAATAGAGCTGCATAGCCTTTTGTCCGTTCTTCAAATAGGTTAAAAGATTGTTTTTTGATCACAATAAGATAAAAAGCGGCTAGAATAGCACAAATTAGAAAAGTCAGCTCATAAGAAGTATTAGCCTGGTTTTCACTCATCACTTTATCTAAAATGAAAGCATCTGCAAATGTTCCTAAACCATCGATAACAGCATATAAAATAGGCAATATAATAGCAAGTGCACCAATTTGATACTTGCGATCAATTTTCTTTTTGTGCTTCAGTCTATCTAAGTCTGCTGCTTTCTTTTCAAGAATAGATAAGAAAATAATCCCAACTGAAATAAGCGCAACAGCGAAAAACTGTATACCAGTCATGACTTGACCTAAGAAAATAAAGGTCAATAGAGAGGCAATCGCACCGGATGAATTCATAATAGGAGACGAAATTGAAAGTTCTAAATAACGCAACCCAATGTACCCAATAGTCATTGAAAGAATATACATACTAGAAACGGGTAAGTAACGAATAATATTCATCGGATCGTAAGAAATATCTGTAAACAAAAGAGTATAAATAGCATGAATCCCCATAACAGAACCGACCATTATCACAATTCGTAAATGGCTATATGGATCTTTAGGATTGCTGCCTTTTTTATAAAATAAATCTGCTGCTCCCCAAGAAAAAATAGCAACTAATGTAAAAAGAAACCACATAATTTTCACCTTTCCATCAAAATAAATTTGCGAGTAACATATGTAAAAAATGAATAAAGACTACATTTGAACTAGTTTTCGCTTTGTCTATAATAGCATAAAAGCGAATAGAAATTAATAAAAATAAAGAATAAACGATAAAATGAGTAAAATAAATGAGTTTTAAAATGAAATGTCATAAGAAGGTCTTTAATTGTTAATTAAAGATAAGCGGAGTATAGTTAAGTTAGATCAAAAATAACTTTAGGAGGAATATATAATGGGCTATATGACAGAGTCAGATGTAACACACTTACTAAATGAATCTAAAAAGGAACTAGACCGTTTGACTGCTAAGCGTACTATGGATTTAAGTAATTCTATCAGCTACATTGAAAATGAACTTGAAATTCAACAAACAAAAGGTAAGATAACAGCTTATGAATATGTATTGAATGCAGATGAAAACAAAATAGATTAGAAATAAAAAAGAAAAGCTAAAACAGCTTTTCTTTTTTATTTCTAATCTATTAAACAAAGATCATTTCTAAACGTTCTTATTTTTTATTTTATTTCTACGAAGAATCCAAATCAAGCCTGTTGCCAATAATAAAAAGATAATGAAATAGGCTACTTTTGAATAAATAGACATGTAATAAACAATTACTGTCCAATTTGACCCAACAAGAGCACCAAAATAAATCAAAACGGTATTCCAAATCAATGAGCCTAAAGTCGTAAATAAAAGAAAGAGACTGATTTTCATTTTTGACATTCCAGCTGGTATAGAAATGAGGCTTCTAATTAATGGGATAAAACGACAAAAAAAGACCGCCGCAATTCCGTGTTTAGTAAACCATTGATTTGCTTTATGCAAATCTTTTTTTGATAAACGTAAAATAGTCCCCCATCGATCAACAATTTTTTCTAGGCGAGTACTATCCAAAAAAGAACCTAAGCCATATAAAACTAGTGCACCACCAACAGAACCGATAGTTGAAACAATGATCATACCGATAATGGTTAAGTTAGTTGTCGTCGTCATGAATCCGCCAAAGGTTAAAATAACTTCTGAAGGAATAGGTGGGAAAATATTTTCAATCATAATTAAAAATGCGACACCACTATAACCGAATTGTTCCATAATGTGTTGAATCCATATTTCCATAGGGTCGCAATCTCCTCATATAGTCATTCTTTTTGTTTTAATTCATCTGTTTGAAACTATTTAATAGAGAAACTGCTGTTTCTAAGTTCATATGAGTTTGCTTCTTTAATTCAGTTGCAACATATTCGATTTCATTACCTGATGCTCCAGCACTGATAGCTAAAGATCTAGCTTGCAACCCCATATGTCCTTTTTGAATACCTTCTGTTACTAAAGCCCTCAATGCAGCAAAATTTTGAGCTAAACCAACTGAGACAATGACCGATTCAAGTTCTTTAGCACTTTTTATAGACAACAAGCGTTGGCTGAACTGAGCGGTAGGGTGGATACCGATTGAGCCACCGACGAATCCAATGGGTAAAGGCAGAGTCAAAGAGCCTTTTAAATCGCCATTATCGGCTTTTTCCCAAACCGATAAAGAACGGTATTGTCCCGACTTAGCAGCATAAGCATGCGCACCAGCTTCGATAGCACGCCAATCGTTTCCAGTTGCTAAAACCGTAGCGTCAATGCCGTTCATAATACCTTTATTGTGTGTAGTCGCACGATAAGGATCAGCATAAGCAAATTGAGAGGCTTCAATTAGTGCATCTCTCACTTCTTCTCCCGAATACTCGCCACGTTTTAATAAAGAAAGTGGAATCTGACAAGTAGCAGTAGCTAAGCATTCAGTTGCATAATTTGACAGAATGCTCATCAAAATTTTCCCATGAGTCAAGTTTTCGATAAAGGAAGCAATAGCCTCCATCATCGTGTTAACAATATTAGCACCCATCGCTTCTAAGACATTGACGTGAACATGGACAACTAAAAATGTCGGAGAATGCTCTGTTGCAGGAATGGTGCGAAATTCTACTTTATCTGCACCGCCACCTCTTTTAACAATTGAAGGATGAGCGTCATTTGCTTTTTCTAGAATAGCCACTTTGTGTGAGGCTAATTCTTCTAGAGCAAAGGCTAAATTTGGTACATCTTTTAGAGCAACTTGGCCA
Organism: Carnobacterium sp. TMP28; assembly: GCF_047553015.1. GTDB lineage: Bacteria > Bacillota > Bacilli > Lactobacillales > Carnobacteriaceae > Carnobacterium_A. Next base: position 1,589,898 of record NZ_CP180212.1, on the reverse strand, counting down.
ATCATTTTGCGTTCGCTTAAATGAGTTTTGAAGCCACCTGCTTGTGCGATTACTTTAGCAGCGGAACTTGCTGCCGCGATAACAGAGGGTTCTTCGGTTACCATGGGTACTTGATACGTTTGATTATCTATTAAAAAATGTAAAGCGACTCCTAGAGGAAGAGAGTATTGTGTTAATTGATTTTCAATCATATTATCAGCTAGTTGATCGGATAATGCTGGATTTTCAAAAAGGAGTAAAGCATCTTCTATTTGAATAACTTTAGCATCTAGTAAAGCTTTTATTCTTTCTACCTTCGTTTTTTTATAAAATTCTGAAAAATGAGAATGTGTCATTCTATAACCTCTTTCCAAAATAAGTTCATTCATCATTCTAGCATAGAATACTGTGCTACTCTAGTGGGAGAGGATTAACTTAATAGAATCCTTAATTATCTAAGAATGAATGGTCTATTTTATACGACTTATTTTTTTGACCGTTGATAAGATTGACATTTAGGATAAAACTACTTAGACTCGATAGGAATGACTTTGTAAAAAAAGTGAAAAATTTAAGGATTATATCTAAAAAATACCGATAATAGAGGAGAAGAAGATGAAAAATAAAATAAGATTAGGCTTAGTATTAGTCATGCTACTGATAGTAACGGCATGTGGAGATAGAAATCAAACCGCTTTAAATGAGAGTTCTGCCTTAGTTCCAAGTCAAATAGAAGTCGCAATGACTGAAACTATTTCAGCGTCGATTGTATTACAAGAAGAAGGGAAAGTTCTAACGACGATCTCTAAAGATGTAACAGCTCAAGAAGGACAAAATTTATTAGAAATCATGGAAGAAAATTACGATTTAACAGCTAAAGATGGTTTTATCTCTGTTATTGAAGGTTATGAGCAAAATGAAAAGGAAGGGAAATATTGGTTGTATACGATTAATGGGCAAGAAGCTACTGTAGGAGCGGCTGATTATATTATGGAAGATCAAGATGTTATTGTGTGGAATTTAGATGGCTTTTAATCATTCTATCCGGCAGTTTTCTGTTCAACGATTAACCTTATTAGCGATGCTAACGACTCTTTGCTACGTTAGCCGTTTAGTATTCCAGCTTTTGCCTAATGTCCAACCTGTAACGGTTATATTAATTATTTTGACACTGACACTTGGAGTAGCAGATGCGTTAATTGTTGCACTATTGTCTATTCTAATTTCTAATATTCATTTAGGCATGGGAGTTTGGACAATTGCGCAAATTGTTTCTTTCTCGTTGATAGTGATAATGACAGGTTTATTGATCAAACCTATTTTTAAAACCTTGCCTTTTTTTATAGTGACTATCTATGCGGTATTTACGGGCTATGCTTATGGATTTATTATTTCACTCGTTCAAGCTCCTTTTTTTGGTATTCAAAAATTTTGGGTTTATTATCTTTCAGGTCTCTCTTTTGATACGTTGCATGCTTTTGGAAATGGTGTTTTTTATTTATTGTTAGCACCCATACTTTTTCCTTTATTAACTAAATCACTTGAAAAATACTACTCAAACTAAAAAAGTTAAGCTTTTTTAGTTTGTATTTAGATAAAGGAAATAAAGAGAAACGTATCCGGATTTTTTTATACTTATAAATAAATAAAGATACAAATAAAACAAAGGGGTTAGGACAGCTGTCCTAACCCCTTTGTTTTATTTGTAGGGCCTCAAAGAACGAGGCTTGTCTAAAATTTCTTTATAGATAATCCCCTGTACAAATGTTCTTTGTAACGGAGTTTGTTTTTTTCTTTTATCTACCCTTTTTGTTTGCACAAAATTCTTAGCCGCGCCAGGTGGTTTAGAATAGGCTCGTGACGTCGGTTTGCTTTTCGAAACAGGTTGGATGATATTTCGTTCTGCTAAAGGACGAGACTTAACTTTCGGTTGTTGGTATTGATCTTTTTTTGTAGATAAATAAGGATTGTTTCTTTGTTTTGCTAGATCTGCAGCTTTCTGATTGATACGTGCTGCTTCTTGCTTAACGGCTGGTTTTTTATTAGGTGCATTATTTAATTGATCTCTTTCTTGATTGACTTCTTTGATGAACTCTTGGTATTTAGACATAATCCCATTTTTATTTCCTTTTTGTTGACTGAAAAGTGCACGGCCAACTGATCTTACGACAGTGATAATAATAATTAAAGGAATGAGAGAGCTTAGAAAACTAAGCAGACCAACTAGTTCCATTATTCATCACGTTCACTTTCGCCTAACCCAGAAATAGAATCTCTCATAGAAGTATCTGCAGCGATATTTTTCATATTGTAGTAATCCATAACGCCTAAATTACCAGATCTTAATGCTTCAGCTAATGCTAATGGAACTTCAGCTTCAGCTTCTACTACACGAGCACGCATTTTTTGTACTTCTGCAATCATTTCTTGTTCTTGAGCAATAGCCATTGAACGTCTTTCTTCAGCTTTTGCTTGAGCGATATTTTTATCAGCTTCAGCTTGCTCCATTTGTAAGCTAGCACCGATGTTACGTCCAACGTCGATATCTGCAATATCAATTGAAAGGATTTCAAATGCTGTACCAGAATCTAAGCCTTTTTTAAGAACCATTTTTGAAATAGAATCTGGGTTTTCTAAAACGTCGGTATGTTTTGCAGCACTACCAACCGTTGTTACGATACCTTCACCAACACGAGCGATGATTGTTTCTTCACCAGCACCACCAACTAAACGCTCAATGTTTGCACGTACAGTTACTTTAGCGCGGGCTTTAACTTCAATACCGTTCATGGCCATAGCAGCAATGACAGGTGTTTCAATAACTTTAGGGTTAACACTAACTTGAACCGCTTCAAAAACATTACGGCCGGCTAAATCGATAGCAGCAGCTTGTTTGAAAACCAAATCAATGTTAGCACGTTGTGCAGCAATCAAAGCATCGATAACTTGGTTAATATCGCCACCTGCTAGGTAGTGAGCTTCTAACTCATTGATATTGATATCCAAGCCAGCTTTTGTCGCTTTGATTAAAGGACGGATAATATTTTGAGGAGCAACTCTTCTCAAACGCATTCCAACTAATGTACCAATTGAAACTTTAACCCCTGAAAAATAAGCTGTTACCCATAGTCCTACCGGTACAAAACGGAAGAACATACTTAAAATGATGATGACCAATATCGCAACAATTGCAATACCTATTAAACCACTTGTCTCTTCTACTAACATATTTACGACACTCTCCTGACTACTATTTTCGAACCTTCGACTTTAATAACTTCAACAGAAGTATCTGGTTCAATTTGTTCTCCTGAACTTAGGACATCTAATTCCGTATCATCAAAAGCTACTTTACCAGCAGGTCTCAATGTCGTAGTAGAAATCCCTTTTTTTCCTAAATAATCAGTATAATCTTTATTACTAGAATACCCGCCAACTTTAGTCATATTCTCTTCTAGTATCAGTTTCTTGAAATTTCCAAAAGAGTATCCCTTCTTTAAGAGGATAATGGCTAAGACTACGGAAATAATACCGGCAATACTTAAATCAAACAAACTTTGACCAGCATCACCATAATTAAGATAGATGCCACCAAAAAGCAACAGCCCACCTAATACTCCAGCTACACCAAAGTTGGGTATAAACACTTCTAAGATCAATAACAGAATTCCTAATATAAAGATGACAATAGGAAACCACTCTCCATTACCGTTTAGAAAGAAGTAACCAGCAAAACTACCGACAGCTAGTAAGCCACCTAATAAATAGTGAATGGTCAACCCCGCGATGACTAGCCCAACAAAACCTGCACTTAAAAGTAAGATATTCAACTATATTCACCTCCTTCTGAATGAATCGATTCTTCTATATAAAATAAAACGAAAAAAACTTTTTAGCAACTTAGTAACAAAAAAGAATTTAGATGATATACAAGTATTTTACCACTCTTATAGCGAATATGTACACTTAAAGAGCTTAATTCTTTCATAAGAATAGAGAGCGTTAAGAATAGTTTAGCTACTGTTCGTAATCTTTTTGATACAACATATGGTAAATTTTTAGAGCCAATTGAATTTTTAATAACTCATCTGAATCTTTGAGATCAAGAAGCAAAATACGCTGTATCTTTTCAATTCGATAAAGTAAACTGTTGCGATGAATATAGAGTTGCCTTGCGGTTTCTGCAATATTTAGTTGATTAAAAATCCAGCATTCAAGAGTTTCAATTAAGTCACTTTGGAATTTTTGATCGTGTTCGTATAGATCTCCTAGTGTATAAGAGAATAATTTTTGCATTTCTTTTTTACTAACATTATCTTTCAAAAAATGATGAACAGTGAAATCATCAAAATGATAGACTTTTCTTTTGATTGCTTTTGTTTGAGTTAATCGTAGGGCTTCTTGTGCTTCATAGAAACTAAGATTGATATCCATTAGTTGCTTGGTAAGTCTGCCAATACCACAATAAAGAGAGCAGTCAGGAAAACTCATTTCAATTGAATCGATTAATTCTTCGATTTCTGTTTTTAAAATAGATTTATCCTCGATTGCACTCTTAGGAGAAGTCCCAACTAAAAGAATGATTTGTTTTTTTCGATTGAAGACTAAAAATATTTTTTGATTCTTTTTCGTTTTTTTCACGATAGCTTGAAGGATAGTTTTCATTTTTTCTTCTTCTTGATGAGCAGCTTCTAATAAGTCAAGAGAAAAAGAATTTTGAAAATCTACTTTTAGAACATAAGCTGTGTACCACAAGGATAAGTTAATACCATGTAAGTCAGCTAGGTTTGTCAAAGAAGTAGTCGAAGTGATTTTACCAGCTAACAGTTCATCAAAAAAATCTTGTCGAATACGATTTCGAGTCCGTTCAAGCTCCCTTATTTGAATACGTTCAAGGGCAAATGCCATGCTTCCGTTTTCTAAGGCTGTAAAATGACGATCAGTTAAAGTCTGTCTGATTTTCCAGACAACAATAAAACCGAAATGGGTGTTATTAAAAAAAACAGGTGTTACAATACAACAAACAGATTCTTCACAAAATGAAAAATTACGTACTAAGGGTTTTTGAACATTTTCAAATTCAGGAGGAAGACTATCAAAAAATTGTTGAGAAAGAAAGCCTTCTTCATTAGCTAGTTCTTCTGGTGAAGAAGGACTAAGCAAACGCCAATTCTGGTCACATAAGAAAACAGAAGCCCCCATCATATTTGATAGAGCAGTAGAAATTTTTTTTATTCCACCACCGTGTAAAGACAACTGGAAAAATTCATTGTGGATATCTAAAGACTGTTTATTTATACCATCGTGTTCTCCAGATAATTCCTCCATCACACGCATCATAACTTTAGAAAAAGCAATTCCATACGGCATTTCAATAATGGGAATATTTAACTCATTAGATAGCAGCTTCATATTTTCTGGGATATCCCCAAGGTAACGCCTAGGTTTAATAATAAGAGCGGGACAATTGATGGCTTTCAATTGATTGACAACCGTATCTTGCATGGCTTTATCGTTTTTAAAAAAATAACCGGATGTAACCAACATTTCTCCAGGGGAAAACCAGTCTAACGCGTCCGGATTATCCATAATATTCACACTCGTAATGTTATTGTCTAGTCCCTTAAATCCGGAAACAACTTCAAACTCTTTAAATGGTGCTAATTGTAAAAAATCATTAACTGTTAACATAATGTATTCTCCTTTTATTTAAATAGTAATAAGAATGATACCGTTTACTATAAAAATAGTATACCATTCAATAAAAAATAGCACTATCTTTTTTATAGTACATAACATCTAATATATATCGCTATTTTAGTATAGAATGACCAGTGTTGAAAAGGCTCTCATTACTTATACTAAGAATGTAGTTGAGAAGCCGAGTGAAAAGAACTAAAAGCCATCATAAATTATAAAAAGCGGACGATCAACTAAAAAATACTAGGAGGTAACAAAATGAGTGAATTACTAGGTTGGAAAAAAGGTGACTGGGGTGCGTATTTCGGACTACTAGCAAATAATTTAACAAATTTCTTTACTATGTCAGGTTTGTTAATTTTTGCGGTAGGTATGCCAGCAGAATTTGTCTATAGAAGAATTGCGCCAGGTTTTGGATTAGCATTATTTTTAGCAGGTTTCTTCTATTGGTACGCAGGTAAAAATTTAATGAAGAAAACAGGTCGTACAGATGTAACGGCTTTACCTTCAGGTCCTAGTGCACCTTCTATTTTCTTAGTTGTTTTCTTAGTTATTATGCCAATAGCTAGAGAAACAGGTGATTGGGAGTATGCATGGAAAGTTGCTTTAGGCTGGTGTTTCTTGGAAGCGTTGATTGAATTATCAGGTGCTTTTATAGGAGATTGGTTACGAAGAATTATTCCCCGTAGCGTATTGCTTTCATGTCTAGCAGGTTTAGGCTTACTTCTTTTAGCAATGAACCCAATTTTACAGTCATTTGAAGCACCTTATGTTGCTTTTGTTGTCTTAGCTATTATCTTCATCAACTGGTTTGGTAAAAAACCTATTTTCCCTAAAATTCCGACTGGTTTCTTAATTTTAGCAGTAGGGACAATCTTAGCTTGGGCATTTGGACAAATGGACTTTGCAGCAGTCGTTGCAGGAGCAGATACACTTGGTTTTTCTTATCCAATTCTACAAGTAAAAGAATTGTTTGAAGGTATTCCACCAGCAGCATTGTTCTTAGTTTCAGCTATTCCATTAGGTGTAACAAACTTCATCTTTACATTAGAAAATATCGAGTCTGCAGCAGCAGCTGGTGATGACTTTAACGTTAGAAACATTATGTTAGCAAACGGATTCTCTTCAATTGTTGGTTGTTTCTTTGGAAACCCATTCCCAACAACAGTTTATATCGGTCATCCAGGTTGGAAATCAATTGGTGCTGGTATTGGGTACACATTAGTAACTGGTTTCACGATGTTTATCATTTCATTATTCGGATTAGGTGGTATTTTACTTGGTATTATCCCATTAAGTGCTGTATTCCCAATTCTTTTCTACGTTGGTATCGTTGTAGCGGTTCAAGCTGTAAACGAAACACCAAAAGCAGAAATGGCAGCAGTCTTTGTCTGTTTATTCCCCTGGATTGCAAACTGGGCGTTAACATTAGTAAATAATACCTTAACAGCAGCAGGAACAAATGCAGCAGGTGTTGGTTTAGAAGCCTTTACGGATGCTGGTGTTTACCACAGAGGATTGATTGCTTTAGGTAGTGGAGCACCATTAAGCTCTATCTTATGGGGTTGTCTAGTTGTCTTCTCTGTTAGAAGCAAATCAATTGCGGGTATCATTACAGCATTAGTTTCAGCAGCGTTGACTTATACTGGCGTTATTCACTCAGTATCTGTAGGTTTGAATCAACAATTTGGTATTACAATCGGGTATCTTTTAATCGCTGCATTATTCGTATACAAACATTTTGCAGATAAAAAAGATACAGTAGAAGATGAAGAATCAACAACAGCTATACCAGATCAAACAGCTTAGTAAATAGAAATAAACTAAAGAGGTAAAGGGGTGTCAAAAGTGAGCAGAAGTAAAAATGAAGAATTGATGAATCAAACAGAGCTAGGAAACACGAGCGAAGTGAAAAGACTATTGACAGATGAAGTAGATGTAAACTTTCAAGATGAAAGAGGAAGAAGTCCGCTAATGTCTGCAACACAACAAAATAACATTGAATTAGCTAAACTATTGATGGAAGCAGGAGCGGATGTTAACTTACGAGATAACATGATGCTAACCCCCTTTATCTGTGCAGCAGCTAATGGCTTTCATGAAATTCTAGAAGCAGGTACGCATTATGAAGCAGATGTCAACTTAGTCAACCGATTTGGCGGAACAGCTTTATTGCCGAGTAGTGAAAAAGGTTTCTTGAAAGCAGTAGATGTCGCAATTAAAGCTGGTGTACCAGTAAACCACATCAACGATTTAGGTTGGACAGGTCTACAAGAAGCGGTTGTACTTGGAGATGGTGGCGTTTTGTATTCATTAATTATAAAACTATTGATGGCTAATGGGGCAGATGCTACAACAAAAGATCACGATGATAAAACAGCGATTGATTGGGCTACTGAAAAAAATCAAGAGACAATTCTAGCTTTATTGAATCGTGAAAATAAAGCAGATGAAGAAGAACTGACAGCAATTATGAAATTGATTTCTAACAATAAATACGAAGAAGCGTTAAAAGAAATAGACCAATCAGAGAATCCAACAGCTGATTTAACGTATAACTATCTAAAAGGCTACACATTAACGTTACTGAATCGTTATGACGAAGGGTTAGCTGTCTTTGAAGAGGCTCTTCATAGTGGTACAGGAAATCCTGAATTTTATTTCTATATTGCTAATGCTTTAAGAGAGCAAAAAAAGGCAGATGAAGCAGTAGCTGTTTATGATGAAGCAATTGAACAAGATCCGACAAACTTCTTCTTTAGATACCATAAATCTAATTACCTAAGAGAATTGGGAAGACACGAAGAAGCGATAAAAGAAATGGAACACTTATTAGCTAATGATCCAGACCGTTATGATTATTTGTTCCATAAAGCAAATAGCTTAAGAGTGTTAGGACAATCAGCAGAAGCCGATCGTTTGTTAGCAGAGTTTAAACAAAACAAAAAATAAGTCAGAGGCAATAGACTAGAGTGGAGGAGCAAAAAATGAAGCAAGTTAACGCACTGTCTATTGATAAGCAGTTCAAAGAAAAAATGCGCTCAAAAACAGTTTTCACGGTTCATAGTGTTTTTGAACGGACAATCAATATTCTAATAGAAAATGACTTGTTCACACTTGCATGCAATCAAATTGATAACGCTCCTGCTACTTTAGTAATAGATATACTTGACTTTAATGAGTGTCAAATTAAGGCAAATACCCAAGGTTTTCTATCGTTTACTACTGTCGAGATTACTGGATATTTAGCTATTGATCTAACAACGGCATCGATATGGGAATGTCAATTAATCGATTTTTCATTGCATCATCAACACTTAGGTAAGAATATCTCTCTAGCTATGCAAGAGATTACCAGTAATGGTAATGCAAAATGGTTAAGAAAAGAAAAAAGTACGTTAACGGCTTTTGATAAAGAAATGACTCGCATGCTGACAGAACGAACAACAAACTTGATAGAAAGTTTTCAAAAAAATACGAGCGGTACTATAGAAGAAACAATTCAATGTGCAAAAAAGTTAATTGGATTGGGACAAGGCTTAACGCCTTCAGGAGATGACTTCTTAGTTGGACTGCTGCTTGCTTTTTCTACTAGTAACACGACTTTCTTTAATCGAGAAAAATGGAGTGAACAAATCGTAAAAGAAGCTAAGAGTCACACAAATATTATTAGCTATAGTGCGATAAAATACGCAGCTAGTGGTCAAACGAGAGAGACGATAGCACTTTTTATAGAAACATTAAATGCAAAAGAAAACGACGAACAAGTCAAACTAGCTTTGGCCAACGTTATGAAAATAGGATCATCCTCAGGAACTGAGATGGCCTGGGGTATTTTGAACGGACTAACATTACTTTTAAAACAGGAGGAGCAAAATGACAATACAAGCAAAAATTAAAAAGAATACGTATTTTGATTCCGTATCTTTGATGTCTTTATCAACGAGAGCTAATTTAATTGAAGATGTGAAACAAGCGATGATCGGTATGGGTACGGATATGAATAAAGAAGTCATTCGCAATGTTGGAATGGGTTCAAAAGAAATAGAAGCAGCTGGTACAGGTGATTTAATGATTACTATTGAAACAGATAATCCTGATGCAGTCGATACAATATTTGAAGAAATTGATTTATTGTTTACAACTAAAGTGAAAAAACCTCAAAAAGGTGCAACGGTTTATAAATCTATCAATCAAGCGTCTCAAGAGATAGAAGAGTCCAATGTAGCGATCATTTCAGTTAATGGCTCATTTGCAGCAAGAGAAGCACAAGAAGCATTAGATAAAGACCTACATGTTATGTTGTTTAGCGATAATGTGAGTATTGAAGAAGAACTAGCATTAAAGAAAAGTGCACATGAAAAAGGTTTATTGATGATGGGACCAGATTGTGGTACAGCGATTATCAATAATATTGGATTGTGTTTTGCGAATAAAGTTCGTAAAGGCACTATTGGAATTGTAGCAGCTTCTGGAACGGGTGCACAAGAATTGAGTGTTCGGATACATGAATTTGGCTATGGTATTTCTCAATTGATTGGAACAGGTGGTCGCGATTTAAGTGAAGCGATTGGTGGAATCATGATGTTAGATGGCCTCGCAGCATTAGAAGAAGACGAAGAGACAAAAGTCATTATGTTAATTTCAAAACCACCAGCAAAATCAGTAGAAATAAAAGTGTTAGAAGCTGTTAAAAACAGTAAGAAACCAGTTGTTGTTTATTTCTTAGGTGGCGATGAAGAAGCGGTCACTAAAGCAGGCGGTCACTATGCTAAACGCTCAAAAGAAGCAGCAATCAAAGCGGTTATCTTAGCTGGAGCGAAAGAAGAAGAGTTGGATACGCATCCATTAAATATTCCATTAGTAGAAGAAGTTAGAGCAAAGCTATCAGATGAGCAAAAATACATTCGCGGTCTATTCTGTGGTGGCACACTTTGTGATGAAGCAATGTATGCAGCAATGGAAAAACTAGATAACGTTTATAGCAATATTCAAACAAATCCTGAATTCAAATTAGTCGACAACAATAAAAGTCAAGAGCATACGTTTATCGATTTTGGTTCTGATGAGTTTACTAGTGGTAAACCTCACCCAATGATTGATCCGTCAACACGTATCGATCGTTTCTTAAAAGAAGCAGCTGATCCTGAAGTAGCTGTTATTGCAATGGATTTTGTTTTAGGCTATGGTTCACACGAAGATCCTGTTGGCGTGATGCTTCCAGCAATTAAAGAAGCTAAAGAACAAGCTGAAAAGGATGGCCGTCATTTAGAAATCCTAGGCTATGTTTTAGGAACAGAATTAGATGTACAAGATATCCAAGAACAAACACAAAAATTAATGGACGCAGGAGTGACCATTTCAAGTAGCAGTCAAAATACTGGCTTGTTAGCTAGAGAATTTGTTTTGAAAGGAGACTCTAAATGAACAAAATAGGAGAATTATTTAATAGTGAAATCAACGTTATTAATGTAGGAATTGATTTTATTTCTGAAGACATTAAAAAACAAGGTGCTGTTGCAACTCAATTAGAATGGACACCACCTGCAAGAGGGAACGTAGAGTTACTAGCTTTATTGGATAGTCTGAATTCTGAAGAAAAACAAGCTAAAATAGAAGCAGCAAATAAGGAAGCAGTCGAAAGAATTATAAAATCACAACCTGTTCTAATTGGTTACGACCAAGCGATTAATTGTGTTCCTGGTATGACAAAAACAACTATTTTACATGCAGGACCTCCAATAACATGGGAAAAAATGAGTGGACCGATGAAAGGTGCTGTCACTGGCGCAATCGTTTTTGAAGGCTTAGCTGCAGATTTAGTTGAAGCAGAAGAAGTTGCCGCATCCGGCAAAATTACATTCTCACCATGTCATGAGCACCAATGTGTAGGCTCTATGGCTGGCGTAACGTCTGCTTCAATGTTTATGCATATTGTTGAAAATAAAACTTACGGAAACTTAGCTTTTACTAATCTAAGTGAACAGTTGTCTAAAATCTTACGTTTTGGTGCTAATGATCAAAGTGTTATCGATCGCTTAGTTTGGATGAGAGATGTTTTTGGACCAGTATTACGTGACGCAATGAAGTTATGTCCAGAAGGAATTGATTTACGTCTACTTCTTTCTTCAGCATTGCACATGGGAGACGAGTGCCACAACAGAAACGTTGCTGGAACGACTTTATTAATCCAAGCTTTAACACCTTATATTGTGAAAACAGATTATTCATTAAAAGAAAAAATTGAAGTTTTTGATTTTGTAGCAAGTAGTGACTATTTCTCTGGTCCTACATGGATGGTTTTATGTAAGTGTGCACTAGATGCAGCACATGGTATCGAGAACAGCACAATTGTCACAACAATGGCTCGTAACGGAGTTGAGTTTGGTATCCGTGTTAGTGGTATGAAAGGCAATACTTGGTTTACAGGACCTTCTCAAAAAGTTATTGGACCGATGTTTGCTGGTTATAAACCAGAAGATTCTGGCTTAGATATTGGCGATAGTGCTATCACAGAAACGTATGGAATTGGTGGCTTTGCTATGGCAACAGCTCCTGCAATTGTTCCTCTAGTTGGTGGAACGGTTGAAGAAGCGATGGGTTACTCAAAAGAAATGTTAGAAATTACAACAACAGAAAATCCTAATGTGACTATTCCAGTCTTAGACTTTATGGGTGTTCCAACAGGAATTGATGTAAGAAAAGTGATTGCAACTGGAAAACTTCCAATTATTAATACAGCTATTGCGCATAAAGACCCAGGCGTTGGCATGATTGGTGCAGGAATTACGAACCCTCCATTTGAAGCTTTCGAAAAAGCTATTAAAGCATTGGAAGAAGCGATTCATTAATAAGAGATAAAACTGATTGAACGGACTAAAATAATACGATTCTTGTAGAAGTGGATAATCTATTCACAAATACAAGAATCGTATTTTTTTTAAAAGAAAAGAAAATAAATGAAAAAACTCTCATAAAACTAAATAGAAATAAACTAATTTCATAAAAAGGAAACGCTAACAAAAATAGTTGCATGTCAAGTGGGTAGTGTCTAAGTGCTTGATAAGATAGGGTTTTTCTTGCTGTAAGCAGTTAATTAGGTAAGGCAAGAGATAAATGATGTTATTATGAATGAAAAATGATAAAATAATGAGTGTATAGTTTGTTTATCTTTTTTTATAGAAAGGAGTCCCAACAATTGGTTAAACAAGTGAATAAAGAAACAAATCAAGCATTATTAGAAAAAGAAATGTATTTATTCAATACAGGTCAACATTTTGATAGCTACTTGGCGTTAGGTTGTTCTTATGAAATTTATGAGGGGACTGAAGGTTTTCGATTTACTGTATGGGCACCTCATGCAAAAAAAGTTTCTCTAGTAGGAGATTTTTGTAGTTGGACTGACGGATTAGAAATGGAAAAAGTAAACAAGACTGGTTCTTGGACAGTTTTCACACCTATGGCACAAGAAGGGCACTGTTATAAATATTTAATTGAACAAGCAAATGGAGAATTAAAGTTGAAAATTGATCCTTATGCTTATGCTTTTGAAGTGCGTCCTAAAGATGCATCAGTAGTGAAAGACTTACCGCAAAAGAAATGGCGAGATAGTTTATGGATGGCAAATAAAAAAAGATACACGAATACAACACGCCCGATGAATATTTACGAAGTTCATTTAAGTTCATGGAAATGCCATGCTGATGGCTCGTGGTACAGTATGGCTGAATTACAAAACGAACTCATCCCTTACGTAAAAGAGATGGGATACACACACATTGAGTTTATGCCATTAATGGAACACCCGCTTGATGCTTCTTGGGGCTATCAGTTAACCGGCTATTACGCTATTTCATCTAAATATGGAACAATGGAAGAGTTTCAAAATTTTGTTGAAGCTGCTCATCAAGCACACTTAGGCGTTATCATGGACTGGGTTCCGGGACATTTTAATCGCAACGATTATGGCATGGCTTATTTTGATGGTACAGCTCAATTTGAATACACAGATACAAATAAAGCTCAAAATTTTAGATGGGGAACGATGAATTTTGATCTCGGTAAAACGCAAGTACAGAGTTTTTTAATTTCTAATGCGTTATTCTGGATAGAACAATTTCATTTAGATGGTCTGAGAGTAGATGCCGTTTCAAGTATGTTGTACCTAGACTATGATGAAGGCCCTTGGACGCCTAATGAAGATGGAAGCAATCATAATACAGCTGGTGTCGACTTTATCAAAAAATTAAATACAACCATTTTATATCGTCATCCACAAGCGTTGATGATTGCCGAAGAAAGTACCGCTTGGTCTAACGTGACAACACCTGTGGCTCAAGGAGGATTAGGATTTAATTACAAATGGAATATGGGGTGGATGAATGATACCTTAAGATTCTTTGAATTAGAACCACATCAAAGAAAATTTCATTTTAATTTAATTACTTTTTCATTCATGTATACGTTCAATGAACAATTTATTTTACCTTTTTCTCATGATGAAGTGGTTCATGGAAAAAAATCATTGATGCATAAAATGCCTGGTGATCGTTACAACCAATTTGCTAGTTTACGTGTGATGGAAGTGTATAAGATGACTCATCCAGGTAAAAAATTAGACTTTATGGGCAACGAATTTGGTCAATTTTTAGAGTGGCGTGTTCATTCTGAATTGGAATGGACAAGTCTAGAAGACGAGATGAATAACAAACACCATTATTTTACAAAAACAATCAACGAGTTGTATAAAAAAGAAAGAGCTTTGTGGGAAATAGACCACGATCCATCGGGAATTGACATTTTAGATGCCGATAATAGTGAGCAAAGTATATTAACTTTTATTAGAAAAGGTAAGAAAGCACGTGATTTTTTAATTATTATTTGTAATTTTATGCCAATTGAACGCCCTACTTATAAAGTAGGTGTTCCATTTGAAGGTAGTTATGAAGAATTATTAAATACTGAAATGAGTGAATTTGGGGGTGTATGGACGAAAGACCAAGGTTTACTAAAGACAATCAATGAGCCATTAAATCGACAAGACCATCACATTGAACTCATTATTCCAGCTATGAGCGTAGTGATAGTAAGACCTAAAAGAATAAAAGGCGTACCAAAAGCTGATTAAATCTAAAAAGGGGGGTAGAGGAAGAGTCAGTTTGACTAGGCTCTTTTTCGAGTAATATGAGAAAAATTGAAACGTTGGCAATGATTTTAGCGGGTGGACAAGGTTCCCGTTTAGGTAAATTAACAAAAGAAATAGCTAAACCAGCTGTTCCTTTTGGTGGGAAATATCGGATTATTGATTTTGCTTTAAGTAACTGTGTTAATTCTGGTATTAAAAATGTTGGTGTGGTCACACAATATCAGCCTAGAGAATTAAATAAACACGTAGGCAACGGAGAAGCTTGGGGACTAAACGTTCACAATGGCGGCGCAACTATCCTGCAGCCTTATGCAAGTGTTGATGGCGAAAAATGGTTTAAAGGCACAGCGAATGCGATATATCAAAATAGTAGCTTTATTGACCAGCACAATCCTGATTACGTTTTAGTTCTTTCAGGTGATCATATTTATAAAATGGATTACCAAAAAATGTTAGATTTTCATAAGCTGAAAAAAGCAGCTTTAACAGTTGGTGTTATCCCTGTTCCTATTGAGGAAGCTCCCCGTTTTGGTATTATGAATACCGATCAAACAGATCGTATCATTGAATTTGAAGAAAAACCTGAAAAGCCTAAAAGCAATTTAGCTTCGATGGGTGTTTACATTTTTGATTGGGCTTTATTAAAAAAATACCTAGACGAAGATCAATCAAAAAGAAGAGAATTAGAAGATTTTGGAAAAGACGTTATTCCAGCTTATTTAGGCAATGGAGAAAATATTTTTGCTTATGCTTTCACAGATTACTGGAAAGATGTTGGGACAATCGAAAGCTTATGGGAAGCAAATATGGAATTTTTAGATCCGACTCATGCATTAAACATCCGGAATTCAGATTGGCGTATTTATTCTCAAAATCCATCAGCTCCTCCTCAATTCTTGACAGAAACATCAACTGTAACGGATGCAATGATCGTTGACGGGTGTTACATCGCTGGTGATATTACTCATTCTATTTTGTCTCACCATGTTAAAGTGGGAAAAGGATCAATCGTAGAAAATAGTATTGTCATGTCAGGTGTTACAATCGGTGAAAACGTAACAATTAAATACGCTATTATTGGCGATAATGCTAAAATACACGACGGGGCTTACCTTGTTGGCAAGGAAAAAGAAATTATGGTCGTAGGATATAACGAAGAGATTGGAGGACTAACAGATGATGAAAAATAAGATTAGCGCCATTTTAAATTTAAAAGAGGATGATTCAAAGCTCTTGCCTTTAACGGAGAAGCGTTCTATTTCATCCTTACCCTTTGGCTGTCGTTATCGCTTGATTGACTTTCCTTTTACTAGTCTTCACAGCGCTGCTGTTAATTCTGCTGCTTTCTTCATAGCAGGAAATGGCCGTTCACTGCATGACCACATTCGTAGTGGAGCTTCTTGGGGCTTAGATTCATCTATTGGTGGTGGCTTATTTCCACATACCGAAACAGCGATAAGAGAAGCAGTAGAGATGGGTAAAGCAGATCAAATCAATAGTTTTTATCATGATCAAATTCATTATGTTATTCGTTCAAAATCAGAATACGTTGTTATGATGGGGACTAAAATGTTGTGTAACATTGATATCAAAGCACTTTTACGCTACCATCAAGAAAAAAAGGCAGATGTCACAGTTGTTTACAAAAATATGGTCCAATCTACTTGCAACGCAAGCGAAGACGAGACTTATCTTCTGTTTGAAGGCCAAGCGACAGATCGAATCACAAATTTGGTTTCATTTGATAAGCTAGGAGCTAATAGAGATAAAGCACCTGTAAATATGGATATTGCCATTATGACTTCGAAAAAATTTGTTGAATTGGCAACTCAGGCAGGTAAAAATAAACTAAGAAGTGAAACGATGCTTTTATTTAAAGACCACTTAGATGAGATAACTGTCATTGGCTACGAATATACTGGTTATTTGAAAAATATCAACAGCATCCAAAGTTATTTTGATGCGAATATGGATATGTTGAATGAAAAAAATTACAACGCGCTATTGACTAGAGGGGATTCAATTATTACAAAAGTAAAAAATGGTGCCCCAACTTTCTACTCAAAAGACGCAAAAGTAAAAAATGCACAATTTGCCAGTGATTGCTTGGTTGAAGGAGAAGTAGAAAACTCATTGATTTTCCGTAAAGTAACGATTGCTAAAGATGCCAAAATTAATCATTCGATTGTGATGCAAGGTAGCCAAATTGGCTCAGGCTCTTCTTTGGAATACGTTATTCTTGATAAGGGTGTTAAAATAGGCGAAGGTGTCCACTTAAAAGGTACAGCAGACAACATTAAAGTGATTAAGAAAAATACAGTTGTTGAACCTGAGAGAGGAGTTAAAGCCTAAATGACAATGAAAGTACTATTTGCAGCGGCAGAGTGCGCACCGTTTTTCAAAACAGGTGGATTAGGAGATGTTGCTGGAGCTTTGCCAAAAGAGCTTATCCAGCAAGGAGTCGATGTTGCAGTTGTTTTACCTTTTCATACGACAATGCCTCAAAAATACAAAGATCAGCTAGAGGATGTTTTGTCATTCGAAGTGAAAGTGGGTTGGCGAAATCAATTTTGTGGATTGAAACGATTGGTTAAAGATAAAGTAACCTATTATTTTATTGATAATTTATATTATTTTGATCGGCCTAACTTATACGGATACACAGATGACGGGGAGCGATTTGCTTTCTTTTCTCAAGCTATTTGTGAAATGATGGAAAAAATCGATTTTATTCCAGACGTTCTCCATTTAAATGACTGGCATACAGCGATTATTCCTGTATTACTAAAAGATAAATATCAGTGGATAAAAGATTACCAAAAAATTAAAACAGTCTTAACAATTCATAACTTGCAGTTTCAAGGTGTCTATAGCCAGACCGTCCTATCAGATTGGTATGGAATAGGCTACAATGCTTATCATGAACACGGTTTAAAATATTATGAAGACGTGAACGTATTAAAAGGTGGAATATTCTTTGCGGATCAAGTAACCACAGTTAGTCCAACCTATGCAAATGAAATTCAAACGCCTTATTTTGGAGAAAATTTAGATGGTGTCTTGCGTCAAAATAAAGATAAGTTAAGTGGTATTTTAAATGGGATTGATTACGATGAATTTAATCCTGAAACAGATAAAAAAATTAGCCATCACTTTACGATTAAAGCGTTAAGCGGCAAATCAAAAGATAAAGCCTTATTGCAAGAAAGAGTTGGGCTGCCTGTTGATTCGACCGTTCCTCTTATGGCTATGGTCAGTCGGTTGACTGCTCAAAAAGGGTGTCATTTGTTACGAGAACAAATGGACGAGTTGATGAAGCGTGATATACAAGTATTAATCCTAGGAACAGGTGAAGCAGAGTACGAGGAAAGTTTCCGTTACTTTAATTGGCGCTATCCAGAAAAATTCAAAGCGATCATTGATTTTGACACAACTTTAGCGCAGCAAATATACGCAGGTAGTGACTTGT